>CALKJQ010000024.1 GCA_937995785.1 Candidatus Kapaibacterium sp. | reverse complement strand
AATTGGCAATAGTTCAATCCATTTCGAGAATTTAGCAATTAGCAATAACCAACTATTAGCTCGAGCATCAACGGTTTATGTTTATGTAAATCCAATTACGGGAGAATCCCAAAACATACCTCAAGAAGTAAGAGATTTACTAACCCTATCCTAAAAGTTAAATTTATATTGGTCGGTAAAATGCAACCCAACCATTCTGGATAAATAATGGACGCAAGTTCTTGTCTTGTTCTAATTTTACTTTGTTTGGGTACTTGCTTATTACATATACGGGCTTATCCGGCGTTCCATTCAACAACCAATCCTCCCACTCTTCTCCATTCATATTTTTTGATATTCTTGATTGATCTGGGGTAATTTCGGCATAAAAATAATGGGCATACGTTTTATACCCATAATTCAAAATATAGCAATCCTCCCCTTTTAAAGATTTAAAAAAATTGATTGGGGTCAACTGGGTATATTGCTCAATTTTGGGAACTAAAAATGGTAGAACTATTACAATAAAAATTGTCGTCGTCCCGAAAGTCGCCAATATCCCTTGCAATATTTTGTTGCTCTTCAAAAATATTAATCCTAATATTATTCCTGCTATCAAAACAATCCCGGGTATCCATTCGTTGCCGTCCCAGCGATAATCTCCCCGTAGAATTGCCTTGGTGAACTCATCAGTTATTCTTGGCAAAATCAAATCTACGTTCATTAACAATAATGGTAAAGCGGCTGATAACAATCCGAAAACTATACCAATTATACCCAGGAACCAACTTGTGCTCTGCTTCCATTCGTTATTTTGATATAATATTGAATATATTCCTTTGGCTGCCAAAAAGGCTATTGGAAAATATGCCATCGAAGAATAATGGACTATTTTTGTGTTTACAAGCGAAAATATAATTAAAACTACAAGGAAAATAATCTTCATCCATAACGAAAAATCTACTATTTGTTTGTTATCTAAATTGTTGTTTTTAATCCCCCTTATTGCAAAAATAGATGCGGGGAACATACCAAAGAGCAAAACAACAATATGATAATAAAATGGTCCGCCATGTCCGGCATCTTGGGTTGTGAACAATCGAATTTGGTAAGCAATAAATTCATAAATTAGATTAATATCGCCCAATTGTAAGCTCAATAAAATATACCAGACAGAAATAAACGAAAATGATAATAATATAAAAATTATGTAAGGGAAAAATTGAAATCCAAATTGTTTGCGCCGAATAATGTTAAAAACTATGAAAGTAATAAAAACCAATCCAAAACCGACAGGTCCTTTGGTTAATACGGCAAGACCCGAAAAAACGCCTGCTGTATAAACATAAATTAATTGAACTTTATTCTTATTTGCTTTGCTTGTTGCTTGGAACAAATAATAAATACTTACGAACATAAAGAAGTTAAAGAAAGGGTCGATTATTGCAGTCTTGAAGTAAAAATGGGATAATATCGACCCCGAATAAGCAATAACAAGAAGGAATCCGAACTTCTCGTCTTGCAATTTTTTCCCAATATTGAATAAAATCAATAAGGTAACCATCCCCATAATTGCATTAGGGAAACGGGCTGCAAACTCATTGATTCCAAAAATGTGCATCGATATTGCTTGGCAAATTATAAACAAAGGCGGTTTTTCGTGGAATGGTTCGTAATTTATCCTAACAGTTAAGTAATCGCCCGTTACAACCATCTCGCGTGCAGCTTCGGCAAAGTTTATTTCGTCCCAGTCGAACAAATTTGATTGACCTATGAATGGGAGGAACATTATCCCCGCAAACGATACTATAAAAAGATAATATTGGTATTTTTTGAAATTAAATTTAAGCATATTATTTCAAGTTATTTTTACGAAATTATGGAAATGATTTTTAAAAATGATTTTTATATGTATTTTTTTATTAATTTGACATTTTATTTGTTAAAAATATGAAAAATTATTTTATTCCGTTCGATATAGAAACAATTCCAATACAGTTCGAATCGTTGGACGAAAGCCAGCAGGATTATTTAATTCGTGGTGCCAACACTCAAGATGAAATTGAAAAAAGAAAATACGAAATGGCGCTATCGCCAATTACGGGACAGATTATAACCATTGGGTTGAAGGTTATCGAGCAAAATATTGACAAAGAAAAGAAAATTAGTTATAAAATTATATCTTCGGGAGCCTTGATTGTAGATCCCGATATGGACGAAAACGACGAACCTATAAAGCAAAATTTTGGCAATGATTTGTATTTCTTTACTACCGAGCGTAATATCTTGAAAATGTTTTGGGATGTTTTGAAAAAATATAATAATTCTACTCTTATTTCATTTAATGGGCGTAATTTCGACTCGCCATATATTATGTTAAGGTCGGCTTTATTAAATGTGAAACCAAGTAGAAACATTATGGACGGAACTAAGTTTAATTATCAAAACCATATAGATTTAATAGACGTCCTAACTTTCTATTCTGCTTCTCATTATGGCGCGACCCGTAGGTATAATTTCGATTTTTATACTCGTGCCTTTGGATTGGAGTCGCCTAAAGCCAAAGGGGTGGATGGGGGGAATGTTCACGAGTATTTTGCTCAAAAAGATTACAACACTATTGCCGAGTATTGCTTGCGAGATGTGGAAGCAACATGGCAATTATATTTGAGAATTAAAGATTATTTATTTTTATAATTTTTAGGAGATAAAATGAAAAAATTATACACCTTAGTCCTTGGGCTAATTTTTATGTCTTTTAACCTCTATTCAGTTGAATATAATCTGTTCACTGCCGGAGAAGGCAACAAGTTTTTGCAAGACAATTTTAATCTTAAAGGATGGGAACTTTTTCAAATTAATTCAAGTTGGTACCCTGGGGATTCCACAATTATTTTCGATTTTGCTAATGGTCGCTCCAGCTATTGGTTCTATACATTCGTTCCAATTAACAATAACACCAATCCAAAGAGTTGGTCATTCATTTTAACCAAGATAAACGAACAGTTTACCCCATTGGACTTTGGGGTGGAAGATGACGAATTCGTGCTTGATTATGCTAAATTACCTCAAAATTGGATGGATTCAGATTTGTTGCCTATGACTGTGCAAGCAAATTCGAATTTAGGGCAATTCATTATGGAACATTTCGAAAAATTAGTCGAATTCAATGCACTACTTACTCCAAAATATATAACCGAAGAAACTTATCCCGATGGTATGTGGTGGCTATCTGCACAAGTAAATGGATATAACGAACCAGCTTATTGCATTTTTGAATCGACAACATTAGAAAAAGTCGAATGTTTGGTGCCCGAAGTTAATTCAGCAAGTAATCCTGGCAGAGTTGATTTTAAAATATTTCCAAGCCCCGCAAAAGATTTCATATTTATCGAGAAATACGCAGAAAATGCGGAGATTAATATGTTTAACGCTTTGGGCGAATCTCTTTATTCAATTCAAACAAATGGAAATTCTTCACCAATAAAAATATATATTCATAATTATCCCGAGGGTCTTTATTTTATCAAGTCGGGACAAATGGTAAAACCATTTATAATAAATCGATAGGTTGAGACTATTTTAAGTTCAATCAATTATCCTCAACTTTTTATTACCAAGTAAAGGCGAGATTGTTTATCTCGCCTTTTTTGGTTTTAAGTTAATTTTTTTTATCAATATTTTGATATATTCTTCTTATCAATCTCCTTATTTTAATCATTACAAGTCTCTTAAAAAGTTTAAACAATTAACTTTAGTTAACATACTATTCACATATACTAAACAAAATCGCAATAGCTTTGAATTTTAATATTTTGTTTAATTTTAAAAGGTTAATATGAAACAAAACTTACGAATTTTAGCAATTGCCTTTCTACTTGTTTTCTCTTGTATTGCAGTATATGCTGGAGGAACAATAAGGGGTAAAATTACCGACAAAGTTGAAGGGTTATCTTTGGCAGGTGCAAATGTAACAATCCTTAATACTAAACTTGGGGCAATAACCAACAAAAATGGAGAGTTTACAATTTTAAATGTTCCTGCTGGAAGTCAAATACTCAGAATTAAGTATTTGGGTTACGAGTTAAATGAAGTTAATGCAAATGTAGATGATAACAAAACAACTTATTTAAACATAGGTCTTACACCAAAATCTATCGTAAAAGACGAGGTTTTGGTAATAGGAGATATGCTAAAAGGACAAGCAAAAGCACTGACTCAACAAAAAAACAATGTTAATATCACCAATATAGTGTCCGCCGACCAGGTGGGGCGCTTCCCCGATGCCAATATTGGCGATGCTATGAAAAGAATGACAGGTATAACAGTGCAATACGACCAAGGCGAAGCTCGTTTCGGTTTAATACGCGGAACTTCGCCGCAATTAAACTCAATTACAATCAATGGCGACAGAATACCCTCGGCAGAAGGCGACAATAGAACTATACAATTGGATTTAATTCCTGCAGATATGATTAAAGCAGTTGAGGTAAACAAAGCATTGACAGCCGATATGGACGCCGATGCTATAGGCGGCTCTATTAATTTGGTAACCCGTGATGCTGTAAATTTAAATACCTTCTCCGTTACAGCAGGAAGCGGGATTAATCTTCTAAGCAATAAACCTATACTAAATGGTGCTATTAATATAGGGACACGAATTTTGAACAACAAATTGGGTGTTAACTTAAATGCTTCGTATAACAACCATATTTTTGGATCCGACAATATCGAAGGTGCCTGGTTGCAAGGTCCAAATGGTACCGCTTATTTAGGAAATTTTGAAGTTAGACAATATGATATAATTAGAACTCGACAAAGTATTGGTGGCGGTTTGGATTATAAACTCGATAATAACAACTCGGTTAATGTAAATTTGCTGTATAACCATCGAAATGATTGGGAAAATAGATATAGATTAAGATTGCGATACGACAAAGGCGATGCCGCTACAGTTAACGGAATTAAATATAAAGGTTTACCCGATAGCACAATGACCGTAAAAAATGTAGAAATAATTCGACAAAACAAACAAGGTATTAATACTCCAACAAATAATAATGGTTCGAGGTTGGAAGACCAAAGAACTATTAATATTGCCTTGGGCGGCGAACACTTATTTTTTAATTTATTGAAATTAAATTGGCAAGGTAATTGGGCAAAAGCCTCAGAAGAGAAACCTAACGAAAGATACATTAGTTACCGCGATAAAAAAGGTGTTGTTAAAGTTGATGCTTCGAATGGCGAAGAACCAAAATTCGAAATAATTGCCGGAAACGACTTATCCAAATTCACTTTAAATGAACTATACCAACGAAACTCTTTTACAGAAGACAAGGATTTAAATGGCAGATTCGATTTTGAACTACCTTGGTTAACTGGTGATTATAACAACAAGGTTAAATTTGGTGTTCGATTCAGAAATAAAGACAAAAAACGGGATAACAATTATTTCACTTACTCACCCCTTGGCAAGGAAATCGACAATATGACCCTAATTAAATTACACGATGCCACCAAAGATAATTTTTTGGCGGGGGATTACAAAGCAGGAATGTTCCCCGATAGAGAATTTGCCGGTAATTTGGATTTAGATAATGCAACACTATTTAAAAAGACTGATGCAAAGGACAAATATGTTCCTTCTAATTTTGACGCAAAGGAAAATATATTTGCTGGATATTTACAATTAGACCAAAGCATTGGCGAAAGATTTATCATTCTTGCTGGCTTAAGAATCGAAAACACATCTGTTGAGTATAATGCTAATGAATTGATATATGATGCAAGTAACAAAACTGAACCTTTCAAAGCTTCCCCAACTAAGGGAACTCAAGATTACATAAATATCTTACCTCAAATTAATGTCAAATATTCATTTAACGAAGATTTGATTATCCGAGCCGCTTTTACTAATTCTATCGCAAGACCTAATTACTATGATTTAGCCCCTTATCGAAATATTATTGTTGCTGATAACCAACTAACTGAAGGCAATAGCAGCTTAAAGCCTACAAAATCGATAAATATTGATTTAATGGCTGATTATTATTTCGAATCAATTGGTATTGTTTCGGCAGGTATCTTCCAAAAAAGTTTATCCGATTATTTCTATACCAACATTATTAAGGATTACAAAGACCCAAAAACTGGTTCAACCTTCGATTATTATTATCGTCCCGACAATGGAGCAAAAGCCACTTTGTTTGGTTTCGAGTTTTCGTTCCAACGACAATTAGATTTCTTGCCTGGTTTTCTTAAAGGTTTTGGTTTCTATGCTAACTACACCTTCACATCATCCCAAGCCGAAGGGCTAAACATACCTGGAAGAGAAAATGAAAAAGTTACATTGCCAGGAACTGCTGGCAATATGCTAAATACGTCTTTATCCTACGAATTGTATGGGCTAACTATGCGTTTGTCGCTTAATTACACAACCGATTACATTAATGAATTTGGCGAATCAGAGTTCTTCGATTTATATTACGACAAACAAACTTTTGTAGATTTTAACGCTTCCTACGAAATTATCAAAGGGTTGAACTTCTATTTCGAAGTTAACAATATTACTAATCAACCACTCAGAATTTACCAAGGAAAAGATCATTCCGAGAGAACTGTTCAAGCTGAATTCTATAATATGAGAATTAATGCTGGTTTAAAGTATAATTTATAATCACACATCGAGAAATTTTATGAAAACAATTATTTTTCTATCCTTATTTTTAGTTTTTGTTTCGATTGGTTGCGACAAAAACAATAAAACCGACAAGCAACAACAAAGCAAATATCCATTGGTGCAATACGATATAATTTCTGAATGGAACGACGAGGATAATATAGATTCCCCGGCTTTATGGATTTCGGACGACGGCAATCAAGCATTGGTCATAGCAACAAGCAAAGAAAGACACAATCTCTTTGTTTATGATGCAAATAATCTTAAATTGCTCAAACAAATCGGAAAGCAAGGTGGCGGTCAATTAGAATTTGATCGTCCAAATGGTATTTGGGTTTTGGATAATTACCTATTTGTTTGTGAAAGAGATAATCATAGAGTGCAGGTTATCTCCTTACCCGATTTTTCTTTCGTTGGATTTGTTGGCGACAACTCTCTAATTCGCCCATATGGTTTGAGTGTTACTAAAAATAATGATTTTTATAATTTGTTCGTTACGGACAATTTCGAAGTTGAAAACCAAACTTATCCGCCTTATAATATGTTGAATCAGCGAGTTCAACATTATCAATTCAAAATCCAAAATAATTCTTTAGTGGATATTAATTTGGAAAATTCGTTTGGCGACACTCTTGGCAGAGGTCAATTAATGATTGTTGAGTCAATTTATGCAGACCCACAATATAACCGTTTACTGATTGCTGAAGAGGACAAAAATCAAAATGTTGTCAAAATCTTCGATATGAAAGGTCGATTCCTGCAACAAGAAATAGGCGAAGATTTGATTCAATACCAAGCCGAGGGTATTATGATGTATGATTGTGGTAATGGTAATGGTTTTTACTTCCTAACCGACCAGGACTATTATAAAACCAACAACAACACATTCCATATTTACAGCAGAAAAGATTTGAAATACATTGGTTCTTTTATTTCTGATAAAATACAAAATACCGATGGCATTTGGGTAACAAACCGTAAATTTGGCAATTTCGATAATGGCGCCTTAATTGCTGTTAATGACGATGGCGGCGTGGCTATTATCGATATTCGTAAAATTTTCAATACATTAAAAATTGATTGCAAATAAGTAATTTTTCTCACTTCGATACAAAAAATCCCTTGTTTGTAGAAAAAAGCAGGGGATTTTTTTATTTCTCTTCCTTAGGTGGTCTTACTAAAAAGATATTGGAGGGGTCGTCTTGTAAGGTTTGTAAGGAATTACGCAACTCTTGGTTTGTTTTTCGAATATCTTCGATTAAACTATTGAGCGATAAAATCAATAAATCCGTTCGCAAACTTACCTTACGTATTGTGTGGTTGACTGTTTTCATTGTTGTGTCGTAGTCGTAGTAAACTTTGTCCAAAAATTGACCTACTTCAACTTGTTCAATTTTCTTTTTTAAATCATTAACCGTTGCAAGCAACTGGTCGGCAGAATTGGCTATATTATACGATGTATTGATAAAATTATCTACTACTTTTGTTGTATCTAATTGGTTAAAGAATGTGGAGAAATTTTTAGTTGCCATTTCCACATTGTCTATTGATTTTTTTATTCCTGGGTTCGACAACAACAAATTTAAGTTTTCTATAAGTTCAATAAGTTCATAGGAAATTTTGTTGAATTGCACCTGCATCAAATTTTCCATTACCTGTTTGGCTGCAATGGCAATTTCGTCAATACCCGAAGGTGCCGAATGTATAACTGGATGCGGAGGGGTGAACCCAAGCGACATAATTGGCAAGTTCTGCCCTTTTTCGGGTTTGAATATTTGAAGAAATTTGCCTCCTGCAATGCCGGAAAACTCCGACTTTATCCTCATTTCGGTTGTTATTGCTATATTGGGGTCTAATTGCATTTCCACTTCGATATACGAACCATTAGGAGCAATAGTAACATTGGAAACATTTCCAATTGGAACTCCGAGATACTTAACAGGTGAGCCTTTTTCCAAACCTTGAATAGAGCTATCAAAATATGTAACATAGGTGTTCTTTTGCTTGAAAAATTCGTTTGCACCAAGCCAAAATATAGTTCCTACCAACACCATTATAGCAAATATTACGAATAGTCCTATCAAAAAACTCGAACTTATACTACCTTTTCCCATAATTCACCAAAACTTTAATTGAATTTACGATTAAAGAAATTATATATTAATTTATTATTGGAATTCTTTAGTTCCTCGGGCGTTCCTACTGCTAAAATGCCCTGAACTGATTTGTCCAACATAACAACCCTGTGCGAAACATTCATAATACTGGCTAAATCGTGAGTAACAATTATCATCGTAGTCCCCAATGCTTTGTTAAGTTCAATAATCAGATTATCCAAAGCAGCCGAAGTAATTGGGTCGAGCCCCGAAGCAGGTTCATCAAAAAACAATATTTCAGGATCCAAAGCCATCGCGCGTGCCAATGCTGCTCGTTTTTTCATTCCCCCACTAATTTCGGAAGGCAGGTAATCCTGGAACCCATCCAACCCAACCGAAGCAAGCTTTAAACGGATTACCTCCAGAATGTCTTCATCCGACAGTTTGGTATAGCTTTTTAGAGGTAATGCTATGTTTTCGGATAGTGTCAACGATGCCAATAAGCCACCTAATTGGAACATTACACCAAATTTTTTCATTATCCTTTCTTGTATTTTTGGTTTTGACGGATAGTATTTCTCTCCCGAAACGTAAACCTCGCCGGTGGTGGGCAATTCCAATCCAATTATTTGCCTTAGTAGCGTGCTCTTGCCACAGCCACTCCCACCCACAATGCTCAGAATTTCGCCTCGATATATGTCTAAGTTAATGTTTTTCAACACTGTTAGATTTCCGTAGCGTTTACTTAAATTTTTAATCTCTATAATCATGTCCATCTTATAAACCAATTATTGGGAACAAAAGTGTAAACAAAGCATCAATTAAAATTATATTGAAAATCGAGGTTACTACGCTCGATGTTGTATAACGACCAACACTCTCAGCTCCTCCACTCACCTGTAAACCTCTAAAGCAACCAATAACAACAATTACAAGTCCAAAAATGACCGATTTTATCAACCCCGATGCAATGTCGTTCAACCCCAATGATACCTGCATACGATTGAAATAACTCACCGAAGTTATATCCAATGTAGTCAGCGACGCTATCAGTCCGCCCAATATTCCGACTAAATCCGCAATAATTACAATCAACGGCATAGCAACAATGATTGCAACTAATCGTGGCATCACCAAAAAATCAACAATATTAAAACCCATCACTTTAAGTGCATCAATTTCCTCGCTCACTTTCATCGTACCGATTTCGGCTGTAAATGCCGAACCCGAACGCCCTGCAACTATAATTGCAACCATCAGTGGACCAAGTTCACGGGTTATCGATATGCTTATTAAATCAGCAATAAATACATCTGCTCCAAATTCTTTTAATTGCAGTGCGCCCTGGTAACCCGTAATTAAACCAATAAGAAAGACGATTAGCAACGAAATTGGAAGTGCATTAACCCCAATTAAGGTAAATTGTTCGGGTAGGTCTGCCCAGCGAATAGAACGCGGCGAGTAGAATAATTTGGTTCCACTTCGGAAAATGTCTCCTACTAACGTAAGTAATAATATGAAATCGAGCGTAAGTTTTACAAATATATTTCCAGAGTTTTCGATGAAACGATAAAAAATGCCTCGCTTGTTTTCTCTTTTTTGACTATTGCTAACCTCGATATTTTCCAAGTAATTAAGATAATTTGCAAGGTCGTTGGATATACCAATAAATTCCAATTCGACCTTTTGTGTAATGGCAAATGTTTTAATTTTTTTTGTTAATAAAAAAATATAGGTGTCGTATTTGCTAACATTTGATAAATTTATTATAATTTTACTTATATTTCCAATTTTTTTTGGTAAAATAGATTTTAAATCATAATATGGGGCGAACTCATTAGTAACCGCACCCAAAACCTCCAAAACAAGGTCTGTACCCTTTATTTCGGTATTAATCATACTATTTTTAAAATCTTTCAATTAGTTTACAAAAATGTACAAATGTATTTTCAAATTTAATTAAATATACTCTAATATTCTACTAATTCTTCGTAATTTTGATAACGAATGAAACCCGAAATTAAAATAGCGCTTCGATATATTTTTTCGAAACATCAGTTTAATTTTATAACAATAATCAATTTCCTTTCTTTAATAGGTATAACTATTGGAGTGGCTTCGCTAATCATTGTTCTCTCTATTTTCAATGCTTTTCAAACTATTGCTATCGACCAAATCGTTGGTTTCGATCCTCACATAATAATAAACAAAACATCGGACGAAGAACTGAAATCCACCATAAGAAAAATTAGCAATATACAAACTGTTGCAGCTGTGGAAGAAATGCGTATTGTTTCGCTTAGCAACAACACAGCAAGGGTTGTTAATTTTCTTTCTATCGATACATCCGATAAAGATTACCTCGAAAACATCCGTTCGTCTATGATAATGGGCACTGTAACCAACTATGGCATCTCAAATATTCCCAAGATATTAATTGGAGCAGCCCTTGCCGACGCTCTACATGTGCTTGTTGGGGATACTATTAACCTAACAACTGCAAAAGATATAGAAGCAAGTTTAATTGGTATGACTATACCGCATTTTGAACGAGTTGTTGTTAGTGGCATCTACAAATCAAATATTAAAGATTATGATTATAACTATATATTTTCACTTTATAAAATATTTATAAATAATCAACCTTCACATCTTTCCAAATATTACATTAAATTGCACAATTTAAATAAAATCGACAAAACAGTTAGTCAAATAAAAGAAATTTATCCCGAATTGGAAATTCAAACTTGGAAGGATTTAAACAAAGAATATTATGGAGTTATGAAATTCGAAAAAATGGCTACAACTTTTGTTTTGGGATTAATCTTATTAGTTGCAATTTTTAATGTTTTTGCTTCGTTGGTAATGACCGTACTCGAAAAGAAAAAAGATATTGCAATTCTTCGCGCAATAGGAGCAGCCGACCAAAGTATACGTAAAATTTATTTTTTCGATGGTGCTATTATTGGTCTGATTGGGTCTGTGGCTGGGGGTTTGTTGGGATTATTTATGTGTTATTTACAAACCGAATACAAAATATTTTCGATAGATGCATCAAAATATATACTTGATGCAATCCCCGTTGAAGTGCATTTGATTGACGTTTTTATGACAGTGATTTTTTCTATGCTTCTATCATTTATCGTTACAATATATCCATCTTATCGTGCAAGTAAATTGAGTATTGTTGAAAGTTTAAGGGAAGAATAATGAAAATAATCGTATCTTTTGGCGACCCTAATGGTATTGGTTTCGAAACTTTTGTAAAGTCTTTCTTTATTTCCAAAACAGCGTTCGAAAACATAAATTTCACCCTTGTTGCTAATACTACAACAATTCAGGAATATATAAAAAAATGTTCTCTTAATGCACGCTTGAATGGAAACAACTTAATAATTAATGACCATCAAATAGAAGTTATCTCAATTCCATATGCCGAAGTTCAATTTGGGCGAATAACAATGGAGGCTGGCAGGTTTGCCTATGATTCCCTCCGAACAGCTACAAACCTTGTTAAAGAAAAAAAATACGATGCATTACTCACCTTGCCAATTTCCAAATATTCTATATCTTTGGCGGGGTTCAACTTTCCAGGTCACACAGAATATCTTGCCTTCGTTGATAATTCAAAAGATTGCTTAATGATTCTATTTAACGAAAAAATGAAAGTTGCATTAGCTACCATCCACATACCACTTAAAGAAGTAACTCAATCAATCACCCAAGAACTATTAACCAACAAAATTGATATATTTCATAAATCTTTGCAATTCGATTTTGGTTCAATATCGCCCAAAATTGCCGTATTATCGCTCAATCCCCACTCGGGCGAATGCGGTAAGATAGGCTCTGAGGAAAACGACATAATTTTGCCCGTTATTAATAATTTTCAAAATCATTTATGGGCTATTTCCGGACCTTATTCGTCCGATTCCTTTTTTAGAAACGATGATTATATAAAGTATGACGGCATTTTTGCAATGTACCACGACCAAGGTTTAATTCCACTTAAAATGAACTCTCGCAATGGTGGTGTTAATTTAACGGCTGGACTGAGTTTTATCAGAGTATCGCCCGACCATGGCACTGCCTACGATATAGCTGGTTTGAATATAGCCGACCCTATGAGCACTTATAAATCAATTATTTGGTCCGAAATTATTCATAAATACCGAACAAGGTAATTCAATCTCTTAATAATTTTTTCGTCTTATTTTTATAATTATTAACAAACAGAATCAGAGGTTTATATGATTAACAATCATCGTTTAAATCCATTTGCCGCAATTTTCGGAATATTTTTAGTATCAACTATTATTATATCTGTCATAAATCCAAACTTTTTTTTGGCAATTGCGCAAAACAAATCTAAAATAGGGGCAGACACACCGCCCTACAAAACACCCGAAATTGTTAAACAATTTAATAATGCAATTGTTGATGCAACGAGTTCGGTTATTCCTTCGGTTGTATCGATTGCTGTTGAAAGCGAAGTGGAAAACCAAATGAACGATTTCTTTCGCGATTTTCATCGTTTCTTTGGTGGAACTCCCGAAGACTTTGGCGGTGGTGGCAAGCAGAAAGTTCGAGGTGCTGGCTCGGGAGTTATTATATCCTCCGACGGATATATAGTTACAAATAACCACGTTGTAGAAAAAGCAACAAAAGACGGTATAGTTGTAACTTTGAACGATAAATCTGAATACAAAGCAACCATTATCGGCACCGACCCATCAACCGATTTAGCAGTTATTAAAATCGAGGCTAATAACTTAACACCTGCATACTTTGGAGATATGTCCAAAGTAAAACCTGGCGATTTTGTGATTGCCGTGGGAAATCCACTTGGGTTATCTTTCACCGTAACCCAAGGCATAGTGTCGGCAATTGGTCGTGGTCAGTTAGGCTTACCCCGAAAGTCAAGATTTTCAGTAGAAAACTTTATTCAAACCGATGCAGCAATCAATCCCGGCAACAGCGGTGGCGGCTTGTTCGACCTTTCTGGCTCATTAATTGGAATAAATACAGCTATAGCAACCGAAACTGGCGGATTTATGGGTTATGGATTTGCTATCCCGGTCGATATTGTTAAAACCGTTGTCGAAGATTTAATTGATGATGGAAAAATAGACCGACCTTCCTTGGGAGTTATGATTTCCAATGTTGATAAAATCCAAGCTAAAGCTCTTGGATTGGACAAAGTGAAGGGCGTTTTGGTTAATGACATTGTTAAAAAATCAGGTGCCGATGATGCAGGTATCGAACCCCAAGATGTTATATTAAAAGTTGATGGTATTGAAGTAAATTCTGTTAGTGAACTTCAAACAGAAATTATAAAAAAGAAAATTGGAGATAGAGTTTCTCTAACAATTTGGAGAGATAATAAAGAAATAAGTAAAAAAGTTACTTTAAAACCACGCGACGAAAAAATTAGTTCAAAACTTCCCGAGGATTTCGAGGAGGATTTGTCTCTCGAACAAGAGGGTGGAGTAACATCTTTTCCAAAACTTGGTTTTAGCGTTAAGCCATTAACAAGTTCGCAAAAAGAAGATTTCGAAGTAGATGGAGGTGTTTTCATCTCTAATGTCAACCGTTCTTCTGTTGCGGCTATGCGTGGTTTAGCTCCAAATGGTGTGATTGTTTCTGCCGACCGTCAGCAAGTTAAATCTGTTAAAGATTTGAAAAAAATTATTAACTCTAAAAAATCAGGTGATGCTATTTCTATGAAAGTAAAATATTCGGACAGCTGGCGAGTTGTTTCTTTCGAGATTCCTTAATTTTCTTCAAATAAATTAAAAATTTAAATAGAGCAATATTTTAGAATATTGCTCTATTTTTTTTCAACTTTTTTTAATTTCCTGTTAAATTATGGATTTTCTCTACTCTTATCATATGTCTATCGCCCAAAAAGTCTTCGGAAAGAAAAACATCCAGCATCTTTTTTATTTCTTCGATAGTAGTTGTTCTAGCTCCAAAACAAATTATGTTTGCATTGTTATGTTTTCGTGCCATATCTGCCATATATGTTGATGTGCATAGTGCCGCTCTTATTCCAGTAACTTTATTAGATACTATCGACATTCCAATACCGGTACCACAAATTAATACGCCATAATCGGCAACAAGCGATGCCACTGCTTCTGCCGCCGGAAATGCAAAATCGGGATAATCAACAGAATCCTCGGAATATGTCCCAAAATCTAAAACTTGATGTCCCTTCGATTTTATATATTTAGATATTTCCTCTTTGTAATTGAAACCGGCATGGTCTGATGCAATTGCTATTTTCATTTTATATTCCCATTTTATTAACAAAATATTAACATTTTGTTGATAACCAATGTTTAAATTTTGGATATAAATTAAACTTATTAACCAAAATTACTAATTTAATAATTTAATGTTTAAAATCTATTTATTCTCAAACAAATTAATTTTTTTTTCCACATACTAATTTTATTCTAACTATATTGTTTTTCTTTGTTTTACAAAGTTATCCAACTTATTAACAGTAGTATATATATAATTAAATTATTATTAAATAACTCTATTATATATTATATTATATATTATTTATTTTATCAAATTTGCAATAATCTCTTAATGCTTCTGGAATTAGAACAGAACCATCTTCTTGAACATAGTTTTCGAGGATTGTTGCATATAATCGTGATGTAGCCAAACCACTTCCATTTAATGTATGAACAAATTCGGGTTTGGAATTAGGCGTTCTTTTGAATCTTATGTTGCTTCGCCTTGCTTGGAAATCACCAAAGTTGGAGCAACTCGATACTTCCAACCATTTTTGTTCACCCGCAGCCCAAATTTCCAAATCATAAGTCTTTGCACTCGAAAATGATGTATCGCCCGAGCATAATAATATTACTCGGTATGGTATTTCTAATGCTTTTAAAATATCTTCGGCTTCTCCAACTAATATTTCTAATTGATTATAAGAATTTTCGGGAAGCGAAAAATTGACCATTTCTACCTTATTGAATTGATGAACTCGCAGAAATCCGTGAACATCTTTGCCATAGCTTCCCGATTCTCTTCTAAAGCAGGGAGAATAACCACATATTTTTTTTGGTAAGTCTTCTATTTTTAATAAATCTTCTCTATGATAATTAGTTAAAGGAACTTCGGCAGTTGGTATTAAATACATATCATCTTCGTTCATATAATACATATCATTTGCCATTTTTGGTAATTGTCCCGTACCAAACATACTATCAGCATTTACCATAAATGGTGACCAAATTTCTGTATATCCGTGCTTTTCTATATGGTAATCCAACATAAATCTTATTAAAGCTCGTTCGAGTGCGGCACCTTTACCCACATAAAAAGCAAAACCCGAACCCGAGACTTTTGCACCTCTCTCGAAATCTAATATTCCTAAGTTTTTGGATATTTCTATATGGTTTGCTTTATATTTTTGTTCTTTTATTACGCCAACTTCTCTTATAACCGGATTATCTTCGGCAGAACGACCAATAGGAACAGATTCGTGGAGCATATTAGGTAAATAGGAAATTGTAGAAAAGATTTTTTCTTCTACTATCTTTAATTCATCATCTAATTCCTTGATTTTGTCCGAAACTACTTTCATCTCATTTATGAATTCATTAGCATCTTTACCTTCTTTCTTCAATAGGGCAATTTCTTTGCTTGCGTTGTTGCGGTCATTTTTTAATTTTTCTACATCCTTAATTATTACTCTACGTTTTTCTTCTAATTCCAAAAATTCGCCTAAGTCTGATTTCTCATTCTTATTTTTAATATTTTCTTTAACTAATTCTATATTTTCGCGGATAAATTTTAAATCTAACATATTACCACTTATTAAAAAAACAAAATTACTACAATATATTTAATTAATTTGTAGAAATTTTTTAAATTTGAATTTAGAACATTTTTTTTATAAAATCGTATTTCAATTATACAAACTTATTATTTAGGGTATATTATGAAAAAGTTCTTACTAATTTTATTACTAATAGTTTCAACAAACTTGATAGCACAGCAAAAAAGCTTTCTTACCTACTATCAACTAACTCCATATATGCAAACATCCCCAGGTGCATTCAAATTCGGATTATATGGGTTTGCTAATCCTGCAATAACCTCTTATTTACATAATGGGGATATGCAATTTTCGATAATAACCAAAGAGATAAATGGAATTACACCATGGGGGTTATTTACGGGTGGAACAAATGGAACATTTGGTGTTATCCGAAGTGGAGACGACAAAGGATATTTAGCAGATTACCGATATGGTTTTTCATTTGGAGACCCAAAATTTTCCATGGGATTTGCCTATGGATTTGTTGGAGGCGATAAATCCAGATTTGGTAGGAGCAACACCTTGCATTTTGGTGCGTTGTACCGTCCTTTTGAATATTTATCTTTAGGAGGATTTACGACATTTTCGTTAGATAAAGAAGAAAACGAAGCAGTAGTGGATGTTGCAATAAGGCCCTTTGGCGATGCCTATCCACTTTCGTTTTTTGCAGATGCGGCGATGTTCGACAATCAAAGGTTAGAGGATGCCCAATGGAGTGCAGGTATAAGTTGGGAGGTAGTTGATGGTATTCGCTTGAATGGTAGATATTTTTCTACAAAATCTGCTACTATTGGTGTTGATATTAGTTTTGGCAATTATGGTGTTGGTGCAATATCTGCTTTGAATAAAGACAACAAAGTGGATTATACAACAGCAACAATTCGTGCTGGTGCTTTGGATAGAACTATAATGAACTTTATATCACCCATAAAAACTAAGTTTTATTACGAAATGGATTTATCGGGAGAGATTAAGTATCAGCGAGGATTGTTCTTCGACAACTCTAAATCGTTGCTGGGTATATTGAAAAAAATTAAATCATTAGGTGATAGTAAAACTATAAACGGAATTGTTATCAATGCAACAAACATACAAGCCAACAAAGCATTGCTTTGGGAAATAAGAAATGAACTCGAAAAATTTAAAGATAAAGGAAAGAAAGTGATAATATATATCGACAGAGGCGGATTGGATTTATATCATTTTGCAACGGTTGCCGATAATATTGTAATGGACCCATTAGGTGGCATCGGTTTCGAAGGATACTTGCTAGGAAGAAGTTTCTATAAGAAAATGCTGGAAAAAGCCCACATTGGATACGAAGAAATTAGATTATTTAAATATAAATCTGCAGCAGAGGGGTTTGCGCGGGATAAAATGAGCGATGCCGACAGAGAACAAAGACAAGCATTGATTGATGATTGGTATGCAATTGCAAAGAAAGACATAATAAAAGCAAGAAATCTCGGCAACGATAATTTCGAAAAGTTAGTAAACGAAAATCTTATAATCACCTATCCAAAAGCCAAGGAAATGAAATTAGTGGATTTTTCGGGTCGTTGGGTTGATAGAGATAAATTGATAGATACGATAGAAACCAAGGCTAAATTGATGCCTATTGCGATAGATTTGGACGAACCAAAGCCATTCGATGATAAGTGGGGTTACGAACCAAAAAGAATTGCAGTTATCTATGCGTTGGGAGAATGTGCGATGGATGCTGGAATAAAAGCTCGCACTTTGGTTAATGATATTAAAAAAGCAATGGATGATAGCAAAATTGCCGCCATTGTTCTACGAGTGGATAGTCCAGGAGGAGATGCCTTAGCTTCGGACTATATTGCAGAAGTTATGCGACAATACAAGGGCAAAAAGCCAATTATAGTATCCCAAGGAGCAGTGGCAGCTTCGGGTGGATATTGGCTATCGATGTATGCCGATACAATTGTTGCCAATCCTGGCACAATAACGGGTTCTATAGGTGTAATTTCCAGCTGGATTTACGACAAAGGATTGAAAGATACAATTGGTATTTCTACGGATTTTGTTAAAATTGGAAAATTTGCCGATTTGGGTTATCCATTTCAATTACCTTTATTGGGCTTAGGATTGCCCCTTAGGAACTTAACAGCCGAAGAAAGGAAATTATACGAGAGTTACATTAAAGATGCATACGACGAATTTACAAAGAAAGTAGCAGAAGGCAGAAGAACAACAGTCGACAAAATAGAACCTTATGCACAAGGAAGAGTTTGGAGTGGAATTGATGGAAAAGAAAATGGATTGGTTGACGTTTTGGGTGGATTGACCGATGCAATAGAAATAGCACGCATAAAAGCAGGTATTAAAAACGATGAATCTTTCAAAATAGTCGAAATGCCTCGTCCGTCGTTTGATTTCAACTTAGGTTTGTTAAATATGCTAGGAATAGAAAGCACAGAAATTGCTCGAAATATACACAAGATTTTCAACAATGAGAATATTAAAGTGAATTACTGGTTCGAATCCTTGAAAATGAGGTTGGAAAACAATGGTAAGCCAATGTATATTTTGCCTTCGGAATATTATGATTATGTAATATTTGAATAATGCATAAAGAAAAGCAAAAAAGTCCATCTTTAGCAGAAAGGTGGACTTTTTTTGTTAATTATCAGCAAAATTAAGATTAATTACAATTTAAACACAATTATCCCAACGGACAAGCCCGCACCGAAAGTACAGGACAATATTGGTTCCCCTTGTTTAATTTCGCCCGAGTGGTATTTGGTGGAAAGTAAATGTCCAAAACTTGCACTCGAGATATTTCCCAAACTATCTCCGCGATGGATTTTTCCATCGAAATTGCTCCACATAGATGAAACTTGTTCTATAAGCGAACTAATTGTCTTGTTGCTTGGTTGATGAAAAAGAAGATGCTTAATATCTTCTATCTTATAGCCGGTTTCAGGAATGCACATTTTCAAAGCATTAACCACATCTCTAATAACAAAAATGTGAACTTTCTTTCCAACCTGAACAAAACCAGTTTCGGTTTTTTGTATATGCTTTAGATTTCCATCGTGAGGGAATGAGTTAAATTCAAAATAATCAAATGATTCATCTTGAGGGTTGTTACTTGCAGTTAAGAGCATTGCAAAAGAACCATCTCCAAAAAGGTTGGAGCCTTGCCAATTTTCTTTGTCGGTTAATGTGGTGGCTTTTTCGGATGCAACAACCAAAACGTTGCGGCACGCTCCACTTCTAATTAGCGACCAACCCTGAAAAACAGCAACTGAACCCGCAACACAAGCTTCTGTTACATCAAAGCACATCGCTTCGTTCCGTAAATTTAATCCTTCCTTCACAAAATCCGCTAAACTTGGATAGCCCGGACCTGTGTTGGTTGCTCCAATAATTGCGTCAATATCATTAACATCAAAACCAAAATTAGAGACTGCATCTGATAAGCACTTGCGTGCAGCAATAGTTGCCAATTCGGTTACATCACCATCGAAAAAGGTTCTATTAACACTAACCATTTCGCCCCAGACGTCGGCTGCCTCTCGTATCTTTTGGTCGATTACTGACGGATCTTTTATAAAAAAATCATTGTCGCCAATTATGCTTCTTTGGGTTTCGGTTTTAAGAGATTTAATAAAATCATATTGCGAAACTATTTTAAATTTATCGGAATCAGAATGTTCAGTATTACCCAATGCCAATATATGGCAATATGAATGACTTTCTATATTTTTTACATTTAAACGCACCACTTCCTCCTTGTTCATATTATTTTATTGGATGCTATTATAAATTTACACAATTTTAACACTTTTGCAAAAATTACTATTTCAAAATTAAAATAATTATTGTAATTCCAAGCCATTTTTTTGGTAATTAGACAGGACTGATTAAAAAGTATCTATGATGTTTTGTTTTTACTTTAAGTAATAATCTAATATTTGGATAATTACTTAGAATATATTTATTTTTTTTGAAAAATTCGAAAATATATAAACAACTAATAAAAAATACAGGGATAGAATATATCTTATCCCTGTTTTCTTAATTTACTATTTGCGTATGAATCATCTTTATCGGTCGCGGAATTTACGCCTCGGCATTGGTTCGTCGCCTTCGTTTTCGCCCATTCTCTTAAAAACTTGTTTTCTCACTTCGTTTTGGAATCGTCGTTCGAAGGCTAAATATTTAGCATATTTTTCTTTTGGTAATAATTTTTTAACATTTTCGAACTTATCTTGGACTGCTTGGTTCAATTCCTTGTTTGCAATAAGGTAATTTTCATTCAATTTATCGATGTTTTTATAGTCGTTATTATCGATTGCTTTGATTAATTCGTCGGATGCATCTTCTAATTTCTTGTATTTATCCATCACATTTTTTTCGTATTCGTTGAATTTAACTAAGAATTTGTCAGCATCAGCCTCGTTAAGTTCAAGGATTTCCAATAGTTTAATCTTTTTTAAAGATTGGATTCTTTCCATTGCTTTCAGTGGCGGCTTTTGGGCATAAGCATAGCCAAAAGTGAGCCCGAGCACCAGAATTAGTGCAAAAAATTTTTTTAGATTATAGGTTTGCATTTTTAATATCCTCTATTATTTGTTCAAAAATTTCTTCATCAATATTTTCTATATTTGTGTTTATAGTTAGATAAGATTCAATGTTTGGCGAATTTGTTGTGTTAAAATATGAATTAATACCAAACATAAATTGCTCATAATAATTTTTAATTTGTTGGTCAAAGTCGTCTTCTTCAATAGTGAAAATATGAGGATTGTCGAATTCGCTTGATTGAGCAATTTCGTTTTGGACTTGAGTATCGGCAATTATTTCGCTCACAGCTGAATCTATCTTAATGTTTTGTGATATCATATTGTTTGTTTTAGGCTTTAAATCATTCCAATAATTATTAATAAAACCAGTTTTAACCACGACAAATAACAATCCCGCCGTAATTAGAGCTGGAACAAGAAACCTAAATGAAATGAAAGATTGTTTTTTCGTGGAATTCGATTTAGCAACTTCGCGGGCAACTCTCGATGGGATATCCTTGGTTTTGTCGAACAATACTTTATCGTAATCAATTTTGTCGAGCAATTCAAATGTGTGTCTCACCTGTTGAATTTCGTCTTGAATATCGGGATAATCCGATAGTGATTGCTCGAATATTTCTTTATCTAAATCCGATAATTCTCCAAAAATATAGCCCGGAAGTCTTTCTTCCATCTCTTTGCGATTATATTTGTTGATTTCTTCCATCTATTTACCTATATAACTTTTCAATAAACCTGATAATTTTTTTATTGCATGAAAATAATTTGCTTTGAGTGCGCCAACGCTGACACCAGTAATTTCGGAAATTTCTTCGTAGGTAAGTTCGTCGAAATATCTGAACATAAATGTTTCTTTTTGTTTTTGTGGCAATTTGTTCAATGCTTCCATTAACTGTTTGTATAATTCCGTTTCTTCGAATATTTGTTCAGGATTGGGCGACTCGTCCTTGTATTGAGTTTCGTTTTCGTCGTCATCGGTATTGCTTAGCGAAAAAAATTGTCTTATTTTCTTTTTTCTCAGCACGTTAATAGATTCGTTTACAGATATTCTATAAAGCCAAGTTTTAAAAGAACTCCGACCATCAAATTTGTTCAAAGTGTTAAGAACTTTTATGAAAATATCTTGAGTAATATCTTTGGCGTCGTCGGTATCATTTATTTTCTGGAGAACTGTTAAGTAAACAAATTTTCGATATTTTTGAACTAAATTGTAGGCTGCTTGTTCGCTTCGTTTTTCGAGATATTCTTTTATGTATAATGTGTCTTCGTTCAAATTTGTTTGCTAGTTTAATAATTAGACAAAATTAATAAGAAAAAGGTTTAATATTTGTCCCATTTTCTGTGTTTATGTGTAAACCAACTTATTTTTAAATTATTCAATAAAATACCAGATCAAAAAAAACACCAAATATTGGTGTATGCAAAAAATTAAATACTTATGTGTTGTTTTTGCCACAATTTATCACTACGATTATAAAAAGAAAGTAGTAAAAAAAATATTTAGAAAAACACAAGTGCTTGTTAAATATGAATAATAGATGTTTGTGAAAGAAATATTTATGGTGAAACCTTTTTGGCATAATTTTCGTTTTGCAAAATATAGATATGTAAGATATAGATTTGTTTTGGTTAATATGAAAATAATAAACAAAAGAAAGACAATCGCAGTATTAACTTCATTGTTGGGATTTATGTTGATATTGATAAATGGCATTGGTTACACACTAATGTGGGATATTTCCACTCCAGAATTGTTAATCACGGGCATAGCTTTCTTTCTTTTCGGGGGATTTGCATCCAACAAACCAATGTCCGAGCAAACAAACTAATAATAAAACCACTTAAGAACCAACTTTTTCTTTAATTTTGCTATTTGAATTATAGCAAAAAACTAATGCTTTTACAAAAAATTATCAGTTTCTTCGGAATATTCATCTTAATGGCACTATTATGGTTAATATCCGAAAACCGCAAAAAGTTCCCTTACCGTATAATTATATGGGGACTTATACTCCAATTTACATTAGGTTTTTTTGTTCTGAACGTGGAATGGGGAGTAATTTTGTTTGAATGGTTAGGTCGTCAAATATCACTTTTCCTCAACTATTCAATGAAAGGTGCGGCGTTTTTGTTTGGCAGCATACCCGATAACAACAACCAAACAATGTTTGGTTTTCAGTTTGCAATCATAGTTACCTCGACAATAGTATTTTTCTCTGCATTTGTTTCGGTGTTGTATCACTATGGAGTAATGCAGCGAATAGTTTATGGAATGGCATGGTTAATGCAAAAAACGATGAAGACAACTGGTGTGGAGTCGCTTAGTGCCGCATCGAATGTTTTTTTAGGGCAAACCGAAGCACCACTAATGGTTAGGTACTACTTAGCGGACACATCGCGTAGCGAAATGCATACAATAATGGTCGGAGGTTTTGCAACGATAGCTGGCGGAGTGATGGCGGCATACATCCAAATGGGCATTCCCGCAGATTATTTAATTACTGCAAGTTTGATATCAGTTCCGGGTGGATTGATGCTTAGCAAAATTGTTGTTCCCACCACAACTCAGGGCAAATCTCTCAAAGAATTGCAAAATATAGAGACCCCAAAAGCCGATAACGTTCTTGTTGCTTTAACCGATGGTGCAGGAGACGGGTTAAAATTAGCATTAAATATAATGGCTATGCTAATTGCTTTTGTTTCGATAATCGCATTGGCAGACCAATTGTTCGTATTCTTGCACCAAATATTTGCCAGTGTTGGTTGGAGTGGCTTCCCAAGCAGTATGAAGGCATTCTTGGGAATACTATTTTCCCCCTTTGCTTATTTGGTGGGAGTGCCTGCTAACGAAGTGCAGGCATTTGGCAGTTTGCTTGGTACCAAAGTAAGTTTGAATGAGTTTATTGCGTTTGCGGATCTGGGCGAAATGATAAAAAATGGAACAATTAGCGAACGTACAGCCCGTTTAGCCTCGTTTGCAGTTTGTGGATTTGCCAATTTTTCGTCGATAGCAATACAAATTGGGGGCTTAGGAGCATTAGTACCATCAAAAAAATCCGAAATAGCCCAACTTGGTTTTAAAGCAATGTTTGTTGGTGCTATTGTTAACATTTTAACAGCAACAGTTGCAGGTATTTTATTATAAATGGATGCTAAGATAATCATAATTGGTGCTGGAGTTGTTGGATTGGCAATAGCTGCTCAACTTGCCAAAAACCAAAAAAGTATCATCGTACTCGAAAGACACGATAATTTTGGCAAAGACCAAAGTTCACGCAATAGCGAAGTGATACACGCTGGTATGTATTATCCCACTCACACACTTAAAGCCAAATTATGCGTGGAAGGCAACCAAATGCTTTATAATTGGTGCAATAGGTATCGAATAGGTTTCGAAAATTGCGAAAAATTAATTGTTGCCACTTCGCCCGAAGAAAAGGACAATCTATACGCCATCTTTGTTCAAGGTAAACTTAACGGGTTAAAATCATTAGAGTTAATTTCTGAGTCAACAATTCGTTTGATTGAACCAAATATTTATGGAGTGGAGGCAATACTTTCGAAATCAACGGGTATAATTAATTCCCACGAATATATGCAAAGTTTGGAAAATTATGCATTAAATCATCAAGCGATTATTTCGTATAATTCCGAAGTTGTCGGGGTCGAAAAAATTAACGGTGGTTACGAAATATTGTTTTCAAATAATTCAGAAATTTATCGAGTTTCGTCGGAAATAGTTATAAATTGTGCCGGTCTATATGCCGATAGAATTGCATCTATGTTGGGCATAGATATAGTGGAAAACAAATACGAAATTAGTTTCGCACGTGGTCATTATTTCCGATTGAGCGGTAAATATCGTAATTTTACCACCAGATTAATCTATCCCATTCCCGAAAAGAATTTATCAGGCATAGGCATTCATATTACAAAGGATTTAAACGGATATATGAAACTGGGACCCGATGTGGAATATTTGAAAAACAAGATAGAAAATTACACTATACCAAAAAATAGAGTAGATTTGTTCTATAAATCAGCCAACAAGTATATTCCAAATCTTAAAAAATCAGATTTGTCGCCCGACCAATCAGGAATAAGAGCAAAGTTACAAAAAGCAGGAGAGGCTTTTAGAGATTTTGTGATACAAAACGAAGATAAGTTGGGCTTCAATGGTTTTATTAATTTGATTGGTATCGAATCCCCCGGACTAACCTCGTCATTGGCAATTGCTAAATATGTCGAAAAAATAATAACCAATCTATAATCGTTAATAAGTTATTTTAAATTAAATATGATACAGAATATTATTGACTTTGCAAAAAGCAAACTAAACAATAACGATTGGGTTATTTTCGAAGAAAACGTTTTTGAAACCCTCACCCCTCAGCAAGCATTAGAGGTAATTAGAAGTTTAGACCCAAATTCGATGATGATGCTTTCGGAGCGGGAGATTGAATTTTTCGAATGGATTAAACAAGTGGACTATCCCGTTTGGGAAGACCTATGGGGCGACGAAAGTATACCGCCTTATGTGGTTTCTTTGTCATTTTTGCCATTGCTTGTTTACCAGTCCAATTCTAATGGCTTTCCAATCTGCGACTTGCTACAGAACGATAATTATTATTTCAACATAGCAATGATGAATGCAGACCATTCTCGCGAAGTATTAGAATCGGCCCGGAGCAGGTTTGAAAATAATCAAAAATTAGATTTACATCAATTACTTGCCCTCGAAATTGCTTTCAGTGGTATCGATATATGGCATTTTGCATATAAATACGGCATTGATGTGGATGCCGCAAAACTCGCCGCCGATATATTGATAAAAGACAAGGCATTGAATCACTTTAAAAAATATGACGACATAGCGAATTACTTAGATTTCCATTTTTAATAATTTAATTACAGAATCGCATTTATGATAGTTCTAAAATTTGGAGGCACTTCCGTAAAAGACGCAAACGCACTCAGACAAGTATTTAATATCATTGGGAGTAACAAAGAAGAGAAAATTGTTGTTCTCTCGGCGTGCTCGGGTATTACCGATAGCTTGATAATTCTTTTGAATTATGCTTGGCAGAACCAATCGAATGCAATGGAATCAACATTAGAAAAGATAGCCAATCACCACAACCAAGTATTACAAGATTTACTCGCGGGAAGGAATTATTACGAAGAAGCTAAGCATTCTATATCTAAGCTAATCGATGAATTAAATAAATTTATCGAGGGTATATACTTTTTAAAAGAAACAACACCAAGGGCTTTGGACAAAGTGATGAGTTTCGGTGAATTGCTTTCGACAACTATTTTTCACTACTATTGTTTGTCGCAAGGTTTGCAGAGCGTCTGGTTGGATGCCCGAAAGTTTATGAAAACTGATTCAAATTTCAATTCCGCAAATGTTGACTTTGAACTAAGCAAAACCGGGATTACAAAATATTTAGAACAAGAAGAATTTGGAAAAGTAAAATTGGCGATAACTCAGGGTTTTATCGGTTCGGATTTATCGGGTAGGACTACTACATTAGGAAGGGGAGGTTCGGATTACTCAGCAGCAATCATAGGTAATTTAACTAATGCAACCGAAATTCAGATATGGACTGATGTTAATGGGATATTGACTGCCGACCCAAGAATTGCGAACAATACAAAAACCATCGAAATTATGGAATTCAACGAAGTTAGACAATTAGCGTATTTCGGCGCAAAAGTGCTTCATCCCAACACTTTGCTACCTGCTATCGAAAAAGGAATTCCAATTAAAGTGCTGAATACATTTAATCCAACTAACCAAGGCACAACTATTGTTAATTACATCGAAAATCCAAAACCAAAACCACACTCTATAATAAACATTAAGTGTATAAGAATTGATTTCCCGCTATATAGTTACGACAATTTTACCGAAAAAGCAACCGAAATATTATCAACAATTTCTAAATATGATTTTAAGGTATATTACTCGGTAATTTTGCCCGAAGGGTTATCTGTGTGGATGGATAAAGAATGTGGTTATATTAATAATTTTACCAATGCCTGCGGAAAATACTTTTATGAATTAACCGACCAAGTAATATTGCTTGGCATAACGGGAATTGAATTCGATTTGCGAATCTCGAATAAAATTAACGAATTACTTACTTCCTATCAATCCAATATATTATACCAAAGCCCCAAAAGAAATTTGATTATTATAGAATCTTACGATAACGAAAACATAGAATTATTAAACAAAATAAATGATTGGATTACTCACGAATAAATTGTAATGTGCGAAAAAGAGCAATATTTATCCCGTACAATGATAGATTAACAAACAAAATAAATAAAAGAAAATTCGTCAGAATCTATAAAGAATTATTGAGACAAATCTCTTGGGGTAATAGATTTGATATTGATTGACACAAATATTTTAATCGAACTATTGAAGGGTAATTCGCACATAATTGCCAAAATAAAAAATCTACCCGAAGAAAGATTGCAAATAAGCATCATAACATAAGTCAAAATTCTTTTTGTTGCAAGAAATAAAAATGAATTAATTCAATTAGAAAAAAAAACTTGATTTGTTGGAGATTGTTTATATTGATGCAATAATATCTGAATATTTTAAACATCTAATAAAGAAGAGAAGTTGCAAAAATTAAATTTCACCTTTCTCAAAATCCTTATTCTATGAGAATATGAACAAAACAACAAAAAGACGCACCATTAGAAATTATTCAAAAATTCATTAATTGCTGTTGGTACCAAGAAAATTGTGGAAGCAATACCCGCAACTGCACCCCAGATGTGTGCATCGTGATTAATCATATCCATACCTCTTTTGGCGGCAAAATAACTCCAAAGAATATACAAAACAGCAAAAATATATGCTGGCAATGGAAAGGGCACGGGGAATATCATTATTCCCGAAAACGGATTTAACAAAATATAGGAAAACAAAACCCCCGAGATTGCTCCCGATGCACCTATCGAGCGATAATTCGATTGATTGCGGTATTTTATTACTGTTGCCAAATTGCCAACCAATAATGAAATAACATAAATCATAATAAATCGCAATCCGCCAACCAACGTTTCGAGTGTGGGACCAAAGAAATACAGCGTAATCATATTGAATGCTAAGTGGGGGAGATTGGCGTGGACAAATGCACTTGTAAAAACAGAACTAAATCCTCGCCGATTTGCCACCTTGCTGGGGTTCAAAGCAAACTTATCTAATAACCGAGGATTTACATATAAAGCATAAAACGAAATACCAGCAGTAATGATTAGAACAAAAGAAGAAAATGGCAAGTTTCCATTCATCCATGCCTCACAATTTAGCAATCAATTTAGATAGCAAATGTGTCATCAATGGCTCGGTGTGGAAAGCAGCTTCGATTATTTCGTCCAACGAAACGGGTTTTAAATTGTCGGGATAACATTCGTCGGTTATAATCGAAATTCCAAGAACTTCCAATCCAAGGTAATTGCCCACAATACATTCGGGAACGGTGCTCATACCAACCACATCGGCACCGATAATTTGCAGCATACGGTACTCGGCTTTGGTTTCCAAATTTGGTCCGGTCATCGCAGCATAAACGCCTTTGTGAACTTTAATTTTTTCTTCCAATGCCACTTCTTCGGCTAATTTTATCAAACGTCGGGAATATGGTTCGCTCATATCGGGGAATCGCGGACCTAATTCATTGTAGTTTTTACCAATCAATGGATTGTCGCCAAGCAAGTTTATGTGGTCGGTTATCAGCATCAAACTTTTCAGTGGTATGTTGGGGTTGACTGTTCCACAAGCATTGGAAATAAACAAAGTTTTAATTCCCAATTTTTTCATCACATAAATTGGAAAAGTTGCCTCTTGCATAGAGTAACCTTCGTAGTAGTGCATACGTCCTTGCATTGCAACTATTTCCTTTCCAAATACATTACCAAAAATGAGTCGTCCCCTATGGCTTTCCACTGTTGATAGTGGGAAGTGTGGAATATCTTGATAATTTAAAATTTTATCTACCTGGATATGTTCCACTAACCCACCTAAACCCGTGCCCAAAATTATTCCAACTTCGGGGACTAAACTTGTTTCACTTTTAATATAATTATATGATTCATCAATTTTTTCGAGTAAATTCATTATTTACCTGCGTGTTTTAATAATTTAAGATATTATTTAAAATAAGTTCTATTACCAAATATGGCGGTGCCAATTCTTACAATTGTCGCACCTTCTTCTATTGCTATCAGATAATCATGGCTCATTCCCATCGAAAGTTCAGTTAATTTTTCATTCCCAATAAAATTATTTGTCTCGTTTTTTAATTTTGCTAATAAAGAAAACTCTTTTCTACTAATTCTTTCATCATCGGTAAATGTTCCAATCGTCATCAATCCAATTAAATTTATATTTTTCAGTTGTAATATAGCCTCTGTCAATAATTTTAAAGATTCTGGTTCAACGCCTGATTTTTGGCGTTCGCCACTTGTGTTTACCTGTATCAAAATATTTTGTAGAATTCCCGAAGAAGCCGCTCGTTTGTCTATTTCTTTTGCCAAATCGATATCGTCGATTGTATGAATCAATTTGACGAATGGTATCAAATATTTAACTTTATTACTTTGTAAATGACCAATAAAATGCCAATCGGGTTTAATTGATAGATTTGAAAAATATTGAAGTTTATCTCTTAGTTCTTGTGCGTAATTTTCGCCAAAAGAGCGTATGCCCGATTGATATGCTAATTCTATGATTTCGGCAGAAAATGTTTTGGATACCGCAACTATTGTTATGTCGCCCGGATTTCGATAGTGAGATTGAGCACACTCGACCACCGATTTGCGAATAGCTGTGTAGTTTTCTTTTAATTGTATTTTATATCCTTCTGCGTTCATCAATTTATGATAAATTTGTTTTTATAAACCAAGTTCCCATTTTTTAGAATAACAAAATTATAAAAACCCGACGAAAGATAGTTCAAATCTAAATTAATTACTTTATTGAACTTAACCTTGTGATTGCCTGCCAACCGACCTAAAACATTGTAAATATAAATAGTTGCTTCTTCGTCGAAATATGGCTGTTTTATTGTTAGAATTCTATCAGAAAGAAAGAAATTGAAATCATCTAATGTTGCAGATACACTGTTTGGATTAATAATATTAATGCTGTTAATAGTAAATAAGGAACGAAGAGTATTGCCTGAGTTGAAATATACTGTATCGAACAACAACTTATCTTTTCCAATCAATTCAGAGAAATAAATAAAGTCTGCTGTTCCTTGTTCCAGCCAAATAACTGTATCAATTAATTTGTTGTTAATTACTAAACTTAAAGGAATAGGGATTTGGCTAAAAACTCCCCAACTTTTTGGATTGTTTTGTCGGATGGCTATATCTTGATATTTTGTTTTTTCTCCATTGTTACTTTTAACTAAATGTAAATCTAATTGAGGATAACCTGTTTTATTAATCCAACTATCAAAGAATCTATTCACTGCCACAGTATCATTATTGTACTTCAAAACCATATTCATAAAATCAGCAGACGAAACGTTTTTAT
>CALKJQ010000023.1 GCA_937995785.1 Candidatus Kapaibacterium sp. | reverse complement strand
CAAGGAGAATTAGGAGAAAAAAAACGCCGCAAAACATTCCAAGCAATAGATGAATCAGACCTCTGCATTCTAACAATTGATAGTCGAAGATTACTCAATAATAACGAATCGTTCCACGAAGAGAAACAAATTGATGCATATTCATCTAATAAAAATAAGCAAACAATATTGGTCTTTAATTTATTCGATGAAATTCAAAATATTGAGCAGATTCAGTTTTTGGCAAAAAAAATTGCTAATGAATTCGACTTGCCCTTTTTATTACTTAATCTTTCAGATTTTAATAATCAGACTAAACTAATTGATTTTATACTTCAAAATTTTAAATTTGAAAGAAAAGACATCGAATTCTTTCCAAGTTTAAAAAACAAGGGTTTAGTACTTTTAAATATACCAATGGACGAAGAAACACCCGAATTGCGATTATTAAGGCCGCAAGATATAGTAATCGAGCGACTGCTCCGTAGTTATGTTACGCCCGTACTTTACCGAATGAACTTGCAAAAAGCACGAAATAACAATCCTGTTGAGGTAGAAGAGGAATATTCAAGATTTATTAGCTTGATAAACACATTAAAAGCAAGTTCAGAAGGTTTGCAATTAATAGTTACCGATTCACAAGCTTTCGATATTATTGGCAAGTGGGTTCCATCAGATATTCCAATTACATCATTCTCCATCACAATGACCCATTTTATGACATATGGCAAATTAGATTACTTGGTTGAAAGCACCTACAAATTAGATACTTTGAAAGATAACGATATAATACTTATAGCCGAATCCTGCAATCATAACAGAAAATGCGACGATATTGGCACACAGCAACTACCCAAATTGTTGAAAGAAAAAATAACCAATAATTTAGAGTTTGAATTTGCTTTTGGTCGCACTTTTCCCGAAAATATCGAAAAATACAAGATGATAATTCATTGTGGATCTTGTATGACTGATAAACAAAAGTATTACGCTCGAATACAAAAAGCAATAGATAAAGGTATTCCATTTACTAATTACGGAATGACAATCTCTTATTGTTTAAACAAGACTTTATTTGAAAGAGTTTTAGAGCCATTTAAATAAAAAAGGCTGCCATTTAATAGCAGCCTTTGAATTGATCAGGTCAAAAAAAATGATTTTGCTTATTTTTCGTATTCGCTAACCGGAGTTCTTATAACCACTTGTACAGTTCTGTTATAAAATCTTCCTTCGGGAAGTTCATTAGTATAAAGTGGTTCGTCTTCGCCAACACCTTGAACCAATAACACGCCTACTCTGCCGTTAGTTTGTTGATTAATACCATTGCGTACTGTTGTTGCACGACGATCGGATAATCTCTTGTTGTGTTCATACAAACCAACAACGTCTGTATGTCCCGTTACTTGAACCCATGAAGATGGTTTTACGCGTTCGTAAACGTATTCACGCATAATTCTTTCGTTAATTGGACCAGCATCTGCACGGTCGAATGGGAAAAGAATAAGATTGTAAGTTTCCAAAGTACTATCAGCACCAATAGCAACTTTCTTTTGTTCGGTTGAAACTTGCATTACGGGGATAACAACGGGATCTGATTTACATTCCTTACCGTTCTTAGTAGTTACGATTAAATGTGCAACATATCTTGCTTCGTCTTTTGGATATTTTCCGTCTTCATTAGTCCAATCCCAAACAATAGTATCCTTTGTAAGTGGAATATTATCCAATATTTTCCAAGGTTGGTCATTACGAGTTATTTCGATTCTTCTTTTTGCTAAAATTTTATCATCAATACCATTTTTCAGTGTCCATTTCATCTTATCGGGTTGTGGAAATGTTTTTGGATCCTTATCGAACACAGGTTGCATAACTCTCCAATCGTCGCATAAAATTTCGGCACGGCGGTTTTCAACTATACCCAAGGAATCTTTGAGATTTGAAACTACTTTTGGTTTAGGTAAATAAGTTAATTTCATTCTATCGGGCGAAATTCCCCAAATATCTCTTAGGTATGAGAATACCGCATTAGCTCTTTCCTCGGGCAAACCTGCTCGTTTTTCTTCGGGTGTGGTGCCGTCTGTTGTTCCAACAATTTCTACTTTAGTGTCGGGATATTTGTTTAATCTAAATCCATAAATATTGAGAATGTGGTAATACTTATTAAGTGTTCCACCCGCAATTGTTGTATCGGCAAACAATTTGGTTTGTTCTTTATTCTTGAATAAAATATAACGATCGGGCAATATTCCAGAACCTACATCAAAAAACAAGTAGTTAAGCAATGGATACAAATCCCAAGTTTGAATCTGTTCCATCACTAAACCATTGAAACCAGCTAATTTGGTATCGAATCTTTTGGCTCTTTTCACATAATCAGCTTCGTCGATAATAGTGGATAGAACTGGACGTTCTCCCAAAGAAATCATAATATCAATTTCTTCCTCTGCTTTCTCGGCTTCATCGGGATTTTCGGTAATTTCGGGTTTACTTACTCTTTGAATTATTTTCTTGGAAACATAACTTGGATTTGAAGCAGTTATTTCGTAATCAATAAATTTTATTGAATCTTTAGGATTGCCATATTCAGAATTTGTAACAATAATTGAGTATGTTTGTTTGTTATTTGTAATTTCTTCTGTTGTTGTTTTCTTTGTTATAGGATTATAAATCGATAAAGTAGAGGGTAAAAACTCACCAGTACATTCGTCTTTGACTGTAATATTAACAATTTTAGTTTTAAAATAAGTAGGAACAAATGCCATAAATATATCAAGATCACCCTGATAACCAGGTATGTCTGTCCTTCGTGAAGAGAAGTAAATTATATCACCCGAAGCTGGTAAAGTGATAAATTGTTCATCATATTTGGTATTTATAGGCTCACCTAAGTTCTCGGGTTTAGACCAATTGCTCCCTTCCATTCTTGTTACATAAAAGTCTTTATCACCATAATTTGGTTTGTGTCCGTCTGAGGAGAAAAAGAGAGTTATTCCATCAGCAGCAATAAAAGGTGATTCTTCTCTACCTTTGGTATTGATTGCGGTCAAGTTTTGTGCAGGTTTCCATTCTTCTAAATCAGAATCCCAATCACTATACCAAATATCAAAATTTTTGGGATAATTACCTCCATCGCTATTGGGACCTTCTCGTGTTGAGACAAAATAAATACGACTTTGATCGGGTGCAATAGAAGGCTGAGAATCGAATTTTTCGGAATTTACATTAGGACCTAAATTAACGGGTCGGCTCCATTTGTCGCCATCGATTGTAGTTTTATAAATATCGCAGCTACCAAAACCATCTTCACGATTACAACCAGTGAAGTATAATGTTTGTCCGTCGGCGGCTATCGATGCTGCACCTTCGTTCAATTGGGTGTTA
>CALKJQ010000022.1 GCA_937995785.1 Candidatus Kapaibacterium sp. | reverse complement strand
AGTTCCCCCCCTCTTCGTAAGAGGGGGGCGGGGGGGAGTTCCATTCCCCCCCTCTTCGTAAGAGAGGGGCGGGGGGAGTTCCATTCCCCCCCTCTTCGTAAGAGGGGGACGGGGGGAGTTCTACACTGGCAATAAGCCGCTGGTGGTATAAACCATTTGCATAATAAAAGAAAAGGCGTCCACTTGGTCGTCGTGGCGAGATTTAGGGAAATTTAGCAATTCTTTTTCGAATTCGGGCAGGTAATCGGCGTTGCGGCGAAAGTATATTAATCCGTTTTCTAATTGCGATGCAATAGTGAGTGCACGCGATATTTTATCTTTATCGGCTCGCAACGATTTGATGGGCAAACCCGATTTGATGGCTTGTTGGATTAATGATTTTTGGTATTGCACATTTTCGATACCAATAAGTTTGGGTTTATATTTTTGGAAAATTGATTGGAGCAGAGGCAGATGGTTCGAGGTTTCGAATCGCTGGCGGATAACATCTAAAATAAAGATGTCATTGTCGTTGGATTTAGCAAAAACCAAAACTACGGTAAAATCGGCTGTTTCGCGAGTGGAAATAGCTAAATCGCAAGTAGCCATTGTCATTAAGTTATATTTTGGGATCCTACGTTTTGTGTTTTCGGTATCAATAAATTCAACAAACATATTGTTGTCGTCGAAATATCGGAAATTGGCTCGTTTGAATATAGTAGAGCCTGTTGGCAATGGGTCTTGTTGGTAAAGCGAAGCGAACCAATACTCGCCCATTCTTTTTCGGAATTGCTCGAGCATTGCCAAAGAGAATCGTTCTTGCCAGAGGGGTTCGCCGGGGTTTCGGTTAAGTGGGTCGTTCTCGATAGCGATAGCGGGTAATGCCAATCGAGCCCAAGTAGCGAGTTCATCGGCGTCGTAGTGGTTTAGGATACGCCCCGTAAGGTCGTCGTCGTGCCAACGAGTCATAACGATGATAGCATTGCCGCCGGGTTCAAGTCGGGTGATAGCAGTGGAATTGAACCAATCCCAAGTTTTGTCGCGATAATTGAGCGAATTGGCTTGTTCGTCGTTTTTAACGGGGTCGTCGATAATTAATAAATTCGCACCTAAACCAGTGAGGGCGCCGCCGATGCCAGTGGCGAACAGTCCGCCGTCGTGTTGGTTAATATCGAAAGAATTAGATTTACGGTGGGATTTGCTCAGTTCGATGCCTAACAAATTGGAATTATTCTCGATTAAATCGCGGATACGGCGGCTCCATCCTGCAGCAATAGATTTTTGGTACGAAACTAAAATAACGCGCTTATCGGGATTGGAGTTAAGATACCATAAAGGGAAATATTTGGAGATGAATTCGCTTTTTCCGTGTCGGGGAGGCATATTTACGATAAGATTGGTATTGGGGGTTTGGATTGTTCGTAAAATACTATTTTGCAAGAATTCAAGATGAGTGGCAAACTGCCATTTGTTATTGCTTAGAGCGATAGCTAAATTCGATGGAAATGGATAATTATTTTTAAATGACATCAAAATAATTCAAATAGAGAACAAATAAATTCAAAAATAGGTTGTAATGCTATAAACACAAAGTAAATGATTATACTACAAATTTTAAACAAAATTGGTTGAATCGAAAATTAAATAAAATAATTGATTGTTTTCCGAATAATTTTATTTAATTTGTAACTTTTAATATGTAAAAAGTGTTTAATAAAAATTAACAAAAAATTAAAAGGAGTTTTTTATGAACAAATTAAAATACTTTGTTGTAGTAGCAATTATTTTTGCACTAACAATTAACTTAAATGCAGCACCGAAAAAAGTGTTGATAGAGCAATTCACGGGAGCATGGTGCGGGTATTGTCCCGATGGTTCGGTGAAAATGGACGAGATATTGCAACAATATCCTGGAAAAGTTTATGGAGTGAAATTCCATAATGGGGATAAGATGGCAATTCCCGAGACCGATATAATTGGGGCAGCATTGGGATTGACGGGCTATCCAACGGGCAATGTGGATAGAACCCCCGTAAACGCTGGTGGTAAAACAGTAATAATGATAGATAGAAGTGCTTGGAAACAAGTAGTGGAATATCAATTGCAACAAACAGCACCAGTCGAGGTAAAATTGGATTGGGCATACGACGAAGCCACAGGCGAAATAATAGCTAGTATCACAGGCGAATTCGACCAAGCCGTTACTAACGAAGTCCGTTTTAATGTTTACGTAATCGAGGACGAAGTAACAGGCAGTGGAACGGGTTGGGACCAACGGAATTATTATAACAACTCAGCAGGTCATCCATACTACCAAAAAGGCGACCCCGTAAAAAATTACAAACATATGGCGGTTGTCCGTGCCACATTAGGTGGACCCTGGGGTGCCGAGAATTCAATACCATTGCCAATCCCAGCCGGAACAAAGGCTAAATATGCATTCACCATCAAGAAAGGCGATTCATGGAACATTAACAAAATACGTCTGATAGGAATGGTTGTTAATTACACTCAAAATTCACGTCAAATACTGAATTCGACAGAAGGTGTAAAGATTAAATCCAATACATCAATCACACAAATTGGCAATTTATTGGACGCATCGCCTAAAGGTACAACCCCAACAGTAAAATTCACAATCAAGAACAATAACACATCTGCAAAAAATTATAATTTTAATTTTACGAAATCATCATCCACAAATTGGAAAGCAACATTCGAACCGAATGAAAATTCGGTAACTGTTCCCGCAGGCGGCACCTACGAAGTAACAATGAAGATGCCAGTCGAATCATATGGGGTGGGAACAGCAACCTTGATAATCGAGGAAGAAGGTGGAATGTCGTTTAGCAAGACATTTAAAATTTATGCGTCCGATGGCGAATATTTGTCGATTAATGCCGATCCATCTTTTGATGAATTTGTGCCTTCGGTTATCCGAAGTGTGGCAGCCTACAAGGATATGATAACAATACCCTTAAACCATTTTAGTTTGCTTTCGGGTAAATTCAATAATCTTAAAGTTGCAAATATAAACTTAGGCGAGACGGGAGAAATAACTGCAAGTGATGTTGCGTTGTACCAAATGCTTATGAACAAAAACGTAAATCTACTATTCAATGGCACACTTCTATATCCATATTTAAATCAATTTGGAACATCACTACTTAACCAACTTGGAATTGCATACAATGCTCAATCGTTCCAGGGACAATCAACGCAAGGCAAATTCAATATATCCGGAGTAGCAGGCGACCCAATAACTGATGGTTTTGCGTCGCAAATTCAATTAGTATCTTTTTATACTCAGAAAGCAAGAATAACAAACCCGAGCATAGCGTCACCAATTATTACTTTGCAAGGTTCGCCCGATTCTATTTATGCAACCAAGCACCAATTAACGGGTTCGAGAGTTGTATGTTTTGGCATTAATCCAAGAAACGTAACCAACACCAACGGTATGCAACAAGTGATTATCAAAGCATTGAATTGGATATACAAAGCCCCCGAACCCGAATTTCCACAAATTAGCACAGTTACGGGAATCGACTTTGGCGAGGTGGTAACAAGCACATCCGAAGAAAAATCGTTCGAAGTTAAAAACATTGGTAAAAAAGATTTGAACATAACAAGCGTAACAATCAAGGGCAACGATGCATCTGCATATTCAATCGTGGACGAAGGAATGAAAACCCTTAAACCAAACGAGGCAACCATCATCAAAGTTAAGTTCACGCCAACTGCAATAAAATTTTATACCAATGCATCGGTCGAGATAGCATCGAACGACCCCAATAAACCAGTTGCAACAGTTAGCTTAGCTGGCAAGGGCAAAAAGGGCGAAGGAGTGGTCGACCCCGTTATTGTTAACGCTCAAGTTTATCCAAATCCAGTTGAATCCAACTCGCAAGTTAGTTTCTTCGTTCCCGAAACAGCCAAATCTGCGAACTTGTCGATAATAGATCTGTCGGGCAAAAAAGTTATGGAATTTGGCAATATAGCAATCGGGGAGAACAGTTTGTATATCGATAATAAAATGCTCGAAGCTGGAAGTTATATTTTGGTTATCACTATCGACGACGAAATAATAACCAAAAGATTCAATGTAATAAAATGATTTAAC
>CALKJQ010000021.1 GCA_937995785.1 Candidatus Kapaibacterium sp. | reverse complement strand
CTGAAATTTGCTGCAAATTTCTCACAAAATTTCACCAAAATTGATTATTTACAATTTGACTCAGAAAATTCTCGAATTAATATATTTGCAGAATTACTTAATTTCAATCCATTGAATAATGAAAAATATAACGATATTGAACAATCAAAGATTAGTGCAAGAATTCAACTGAGGGAAGTTAATACTGATTTGCCTCTAAAGTTTCTTTATTTACCATTTAGGAATAATCAATTTGTCAATTCACAAATTTCGATAAATGGTGAAATCAACAATATTGATGCTAATTTTCATTATATTCGTTATAGAAATACACAGATAACGGGCAGTGCAAGAGTATGGTTCGACCAAGATTATAGTGTCCACTACACAACTGATATCTTCAACTCGATTGTATATCAGCAAGATATAAATCAATTTCTAAATATCGATTTGGCTGCTGTTCCAAAATTCGATTTTGCCAAAATTGATATAATTCAAGCAAACGGAACCGATAAGCAAGTGGAAGCATCGGGCAAGCTAACAACCAATGCTGGCAATATCGAAATGCAATCCAAAGTTAGTTTTTATCCCAATATTGAATATGCATTAAAATCGCAATTGAATAATATTGACTTGGGTAAGTTGTTTAATAACAATGAATTACAATCGAATTTAAATGGGTTTGTCCAAATTGTTGGACGTGGCGAGGATTTCAGTAATAATTTATCTGTCAATGCTCTTGCCAAAATAACTAATAGTACATTCAGAAATATTGTTTTGAACGAGTCGAATATCAATATAAAATTGGATAGGGGCTTGGTAATGTTTGATACCCTAAGCATCGAGTTCCCAAGTGTGGTGGATACGGTTATTGATGCTGTCTATCCAAGTTCGATTAACATAGATGGAAAAATTGATTTCCAAGATTTCAACAATCCCGATTATAGGATTAATTTATCTCTACAAAACATTAATTTATCCAAAATATCCTCAAACAAGGCATTTCCGACAAATATTACCTTCAATTCCAAAATTACGGGGCAATCATTTAATCCTGAAAAAATTCAAATCGAAACTTTATTTAATATCGATGAAATTACTTTTTCGGATATTACCATTTTGCCCTTCGATTTGCAATTTCAAGTTAAGGAGTCCGACCTCGATAACAAAAGCATTTTTCTTTATTTTATGCAAGATACCATTTCCATACTTGGTAAGTTTAGCATCGATGAATTGAGCAAAAAATTGCCACATCTAATCGATTATTCCACATTATATTTCCAAAGCAGATACGATGAATTTTTTTTGAGAAAGACGGATTCGTTGGTATCAAACCAATTAAAAAAAATATCCAAGACCATTCAATTACCCGATTTGGATTTGTTTGTGCAAATAAAATTTAATAATTTTTTCTTTCTCAATAGTTTACTCAAGGATATTAGTATTTCTTCATCAATGGATTGGAACGGTAATATACGCAGTTCGTCCGACAACTCTTTTGTTGATTTTTCGAACAGCAAAATGGGAAGAACCAAAATTTCTAAATCCGGTATTGACTTAGACCTTGATGAATTTATTACAAATTTTTCTTTGAATATTACAAAAGCCGATAGTGCAATTAGTCTTTCTTTCGGTAATTTCAACATTGATGAATTGGACAAAGTTAGGTTCAATAATATTACAATAACAAATCCAAAATTTAATTTTCTTGCATTAGACAATAAATTTGCTGCAGAATTTGGCTTGGAATACGATACTTTACTAACAACTTATATCGAGATTGATGGCGAGATACTAACTGAATCTATTAGTTTTTATTTACCTAAGCTCGAATTTAATATGTTTGATAATGTGATATCATTTAAAAATCAGAGCCGACCTTTCGTTAATCTTCTTAATGATGGTATAAGTTTGGATAATTTCGATTTAATTGGCAAAAACAAAGAATTGATTTTTATTGATGCAAACTTAGAAAAAAACGAATTTAAAAATACCAAAGTAAGGTTAGAAAATTTCAAATTATCAAACTATGCTTCACTTTTAAAGCAATTTCAGTTGGATGAATTGCAAAAATCGCAATTCAACCTAAATTTTCTCGAATTCAATGCTAATGGAAATGTGGAAAATCCTTCTTACAAAATCGATTTGCTAATCGATACCTCTCGAGTAATGGGAACAGACTTCGGCAGTATTGTATCCCACATAGATTATATTGATTCGAATATCACGGGGCGAGTGGAATTAAAGGATAATATTAGAAAACTATCTGCGCCGCTTGTGTTCAAAATTATTTCATTTCCGTATAATTTATCCTTGACTGATAGATTTGGCACATTTCTGGGGAGTTACTTAGCCCGGCTGGAACTCGATACATTCCGACTTGGAGTTATCGATCCATTTTTGCCAATTGTTCGCAATTTGCAAGGTACAGCAAATGGTTTTGTGGATATAATAGGGACTGATTTCGAAAAATATTCGTTGAATGGAAATCTCAAAACCAATAATTCGAGTTTTATTTTCGAAATGAATAACCTACCCTATTCATTAGCTGCTAATATAAGTATGAAGGATAATATAATTCATTTCGACACTTTGAGGGTTAAAAATTATGGTTTGCCGTCGCTCGCCGAAATGACCGGGTGGATGAAAATAGAAAGCAATCAATTATCCTTTATGGACTTGAAGACACAGGCTACTAATTTCCTCATTCTTGATGATTTATCAAAAAAGAAAATTCCGCAATTTTATGGTAAATTATCAGTTAATACCAAAAACGAAGGGCTTATCATTCGAGGTAACCCCAATAATTTAAATATTAATGGTGATGTGCAAATTAATCCTTCAAACTTAGTTATAGCCAACTTAGATCAATTTCAGCAAACAACAAAAACAAATTTTGAATATAAAATTGTTGGCGATAAAAGAATTATAAATGTCAATAATAAATTGGATACCGCACAGAAGCCAAAACAAACAAAACCAATGAATACGGCACAAATGCCTACAATTGAAATGAATGTGTTTATACCCAGAACTGTGAATCTAACAATCGATTTGGGACCAATTGGCGAAGTCGTAGCAATTTTAGGTAGTGCCGACCCAACTGTTCCTTTGGTATACGTAATGGATAAGGATAATCCAATGGGACAATTAAATGGCGAATTAGTAATAAAAGATGGTTCTACATTAAATTCCTATAAACGGATGAACGCTAAAGGAACTATCTCGTTCCAATCTCGAGATATCACTAATCCTTTTATTGATATTGTTGGAGATTACAATGGCAAAATCGACGATCAAAATAATCCCATTAGGTATTCAATTATGATATATATCACCGGAACAGCACAACAGCCAAAAGTCCGATTTGATTACACTTTGAACGGGGTTTCGCCGCAAGCAGAGCAAAAGAAAATTGAGGAAAATGCATTGTATTTGCTTCTATTTGGTCAATTGCCTGGTTCGGGCGATGCAATGCTCGATCCTAATGTAGTAAACAAATTGAGTAGTGCAGGTATATCGTCGGTTGCTTCGCGTTCGCTATCGGATTTGTTGCTACGGACGGGAGTAATCGAAAGTGCCGATTTTCAGATTGATAGCCAAGATTTCGAAAAAACAAAAATCAATTTTAAGGGAAAACTTTATGGGTCGCTAAACTGGTCGCTGGGTGGTAGTATTGCCGATTTGACAAAGAATAATCAGATTACAATCGAAATGCCTATATCAACAGATAGCAAACTCTTCAACCAGATAATTTGGATGTTGTCCTATTCCACCAATTTGAACTCAACTGTGTTCGATCCCGACGAAAAAAACTGGGAAATGAAATTAAAATTTGGCGGAAGTTGGTAATTTCTAAATAAATATGCTTAATTTCCGATAATTAGAATATGATATGGCAAAAAACGAAAAAAATATAGTACCAAATAGTTTTAACCTACATAGCAAGGTTAATGTGGACACTTACTACAAAGAATTGGCCGAAATGGATCTGCTTTGGGATTATGTTAATACTTATTTACCCGAAAAATTTTCGAGCGACGATCAGTTCCGTAAAGAAATATTCCAAATTATGTATGATAATGCAACGAAAATATCACCGGAATTGGAAGTATTCTTGTTAGACAAATTGATTCATAGTTTAAGTTACTTCAACGAAATGCTTGCCGAATGGAACCTCCAAAATCGATAAGTTACGAGGTTTTCGAATTATTCAATCGAATTATCGATCAAGCTAATCGTATCGATAGAGTGCTGCGTTCGCTCGAGGACAAAAATAGAAGATACGAAGACGTTATTTACCAATTCGAATCTTTTGCATCGAATCTCAAAAATCAATTATCCAATTTTGTCGAAAACACCCATTTTGACATCGAAAAATCCCTTGAACTCTACAAAAGAGAACACGATAGAGTGGTTGCATTTTTCAACGAAAACGAAAAAACAAAAGAGTTATACCACGAAGCCCAAAAATTGCATCACGAACTTGTTAACTATAAGTTAAGTTATGAGAGTTTGACCTCTCAATTTACCGAAGCTTACCAAAAGTTCCAATCGATGCTCGAAAATCTAACCGAAAAAGCCAACAGGCACTTCGAAAAAACATCTCAAGAACTGAAAGAAAAAATTGATATTGAAATTCAAAAAAAAGTTGATAGAGATTTAAAAAATATTGAAACAAATATTCTGCTCAAAAACAAACTATTAGAAGGCAAAGTATCCGAGCTTAATAACTCTATTAATACTTTATATTCAATATTGCAACTTCCCGAATTTCAATCCCTTTTTAGCGATAGCGTTTCCAAAGATAAAACATCCGAAGATACAGATGAAATTGAACCTTGGCAAGAAGCAAAAAAACTGGATAAAATAGAACAAAAACAACAAAATATAACCTCCGAACTTGAACTAAAATTGGAACAAATTAGCGAGGCATTCAAGGATTTCGAAACACGCTTGAATAAAGATAAGAAAGAAATCAACAAAATTTACGATAGTTTACTTGAATTCAACAAAGACGATTATAATCAAATTCGTAGCAAGGTTCACGACCTCTACTTTGAACTTGATAAGCTCGAAAGGGAATTGGCTAAAAGCCACACCCAAACAACAATGGCAATGGTAATATCTGCTGTTGCTATCATCATTGCAATAATTATGGGAATTCTTTAAACTTTGAATCTATATTTTTCTAAAATTTGTATTATTAATTTTAAATACTTAACTTTGTTTAAGTTTAAAGTGTAAAAATGTTAACTAAGACCAACACATTAGATAACAAAGATTCAATTGCCGATGCATTCAAAGGTATCAATACTCATTTTTTTGATTATAAAAAAGCAATTCTAATAAATTCTGATGCATTAAATAGAAATCAATTTGCAGACGAGATTTTCGATTTGATAGTTACATCACCACCATATAACGTGGATATAAAGTATAACTCACATAATGATGATTTGTCGTATGAAGAATACTTATCTTTCACAGAACAATGGATAAAAAATTGCTATCATTGGACGAAAAGACAAGGAAGATTTTGTCTAAATATCCCATTGGATAAGAATAAAGGCGGACAAAAAAGCGTTGGGGCCGACATTACAGTATTGGCTCAGAAATTAGGTTGGAAATACCATTCAACAATAATTTGGAATGAAGGTAATATTTCCCGACGAACAGCTTGGGGTTCTTGGATGTCGGCTGCAGCACCATACGTGATTGCTCCAGTCGAATTGATAGTTGTTTTTTACAAAGAAGAATGGAAAAAAACATTTGGCTCAAAAGTTTCTGATATTACAAAACAAGAATTTATGGATTGGACTAACGGTTTATGGACATTTAATGGAGAAAGTAAAAAAAGGATCGGTCACCCAGCGCCATTTCCATTAGAGTTGCCTCATAGATGCATAAAACTTTTTAGTTTTACCAATGATATTGTTTTCGACCCATTTGCAGGGAGTGGAACAACATTGATTGCAGCAAACAACAATAATCGCTATTCAGTTGGATTAGAAATCGATATAAATTATTTCGAGCTTGCCAAACAAAGAATAATCAACGAGACAAAATTATTATTTTAATAACTAAACTTATTTTTATAAATTTATGAACGGCAATAAAAGCATTTCGGATTTTATTATCGAATATTTCAAAAAGTATCCCAATCAAGATTTACCACATTCACCTTTAGTGGATTGGGTTGAAGAACAATATTTAAAATTATATAACAAAAAACCCTGAGATATTTGGCGTGCAATAAGAAAACTCCATCAGGAAGGCTTCCTTATAAAGGTAAAAAAAGGTATTTATAAATATGACCCTAATTTTGTTGAAAATAGGGAATTAAATAATTTTTCTCCCGAAATAAAAAAAATAATATTCCAAAGGGATAACTATCAATGTGTAGTTTGCGGTCGGAAAGCAAATGAAGGTTATGAATTGCAAGTAGATCATATAATACCCAAAGATAAAGGTGGTAGGGCTACTGTTGATAATGGGCAAACTTTGTGTTCAATATGTAATTTTCGTAAAAAGAATTATAATCAAACTGAAAGTGGTAAAAAGATGTTTATCAGGTTATGGGAAACTGCAAAAAGAATAGGTGATATAGAAACTCAAAAATTTTGTGAAGATGTGTTGCGTACTTACGAAAAACACAACATAAATGGTCATATAGACTGGAATTTCGAATAATAATAATTTTTTTTCTAATGACCAATAAAAAAGTGTTTTTTTTAATTATTAATCTAATTAAATTATTTATCTAATTACTTGCCCTTTTCAACATTTTCAGATGGCTAAATACAGGAAAATTAATGCTGCAGCCAACAATAAATAATTTACTTTATCGAAGACGATTATATCAAATGGATTGTCGTTTTCCACTTTTCTGTTTATTTTCAACCATAATTTTAGGTAGAAAAAAATTATAAGTGGGGCAATGTAAATTAAGTACATTGGTTCGGAATAGAGCTGATTCACTTTATCGCTCTGAGTATAAAATAGATAAATTACCGATGATAACAAACTTAACGTAATTCCAAATACCATTAATATGCTTTTATCTTTTGAGGAATAACCACGAATTGACAAATTATCGTCGTCGATTAACACAATCTCGCTATACCGCTTTAAAATTGCCAAACTTATAAATGTAAAAATCGAAAACATTATCAACCATTCCGATATGGATGTTTCCGAAACTATTCCCCCCGCATAAATTCTAATGATATAGAAAAAAGATAAAACTACAATATCGATTATTGGTAATTTCTTGAAAGTTTTGGAATAAAAGTAATTTAAAATTAAATAAAGAATAGAAATAATCGAAAAATATAGATTGTTTAATGCAAGATTAAAAATTATCGATAAAAAAAGCAAGAAGAATGATAAATATAAACCCGTAGTCAAATGTAGGTCGCCAGCAGCCATAGGTCTGTTCTTCTTAATTGGATGAGTGCGGTCGTTATCCAGATCGTTCAAATCGTTTAGCAGATAAACGGCTGAACTTAGAAACGAAAAAGCTAAAAACGCCAAAAATAATTCAAAAAAAATTGGTATGGATGTCTGATGGGCAAGCAATGCCGGAACAAATAAAAGTAAATTCTTTATCCATTGTTTTATCCTAATCGACTTTATTGCTAATGCAATTTTTTTGTTTGTGGGTGTTGTTAGAACAACCGCAGTTGTGATTTTGGAAACACGATCAACTAAATCTTGAGTAGGATTTACCAAATATGCAGTTTGGGAATGTTTCCAAACTTCGATATCAATAAATGAATCGCCAACATAGTCGAATTGTTTATCGCCGAATTTTTGCACTAATATCTTTGCTTTGTTTTTTCCGCGTAGGTTAAAATCAACAGTAGTTGCCAACACTTCATCGAACAAATTAATAGATTTTGCAACTTGATTTGCATTTTCCAAAAACGAAGCAGTTGCCAAAATTATTTTTCGACCGCTCGACTTGGCATCGTTGATTAATGCAATTACCTCATTGTTCAATGGTAGCCTTTCAGCAATAAGATTTGTTCGCCTATAAACTTCGTATTTAAGTTTAGCAAAGCCTTGGAAAAACCAAATAAGAATCAAAATAAAATGTAATGGGTTCAACCGAACAAAAGCAATGACCTGCTCCATCAAAATATCAGTTTTTATTAAAGTCCCGTCTAAATCGACTACAAGAGGAAAGCTATTTTGATTAATCATATTCATAAGAAGGTAATGAGATAGTAATTCTAGTCCCCATATTTGGTATACCCTCGATTTGTAATTTGCCATTATTGCGGGCTATGTATTCCTTAACTAAAAGCAATCCCAATCCCGACCCGCGTTCGCCCGCCGTACCGGGTTTGGAGCGAACTATTTGAGAAGTAAAAATTTCGTTGATAGTTTCTTGGGAAATTGGATCGCCCATATTAGTAAAAGTAACTTTAACCTCCCGTGAATCATCAAATGAAGTAATTGTAATTGTGCTATCTTTGGGCGAAAATTTGGTTGCATTGGACAAAAGATTTCTGAGGACGGTTTGCAACATATTTCGTTCGCATTTCACCAATTTAGATGATTTCAGATTGCTATTAATTGTTAGCCCTTTATTTTCGATATTTAATTTCAATAAATTAATTGTTTTACGAATTTCATCATTAATATCCAAATTGATTTGAAAAATATCTTCTTTATTGGTTTTTAGGGTTGACCATTCTAATAAATTTTCGAGTAATTGCCGAAAGTTTTGGGTTGTTTCGAGCAAAACCGAAGATATTTGCTTCACATCATCGGGGCTTAAACTATTAGATTGGTGATAAAGTACTTCTAAAAAAGGAAGAATTCCACTAATGGGGCTCCGCAAATCGTGAGCAATAATTTTGAGAAAAACATCCTTTTCTTTCAAAGCAAATTCGAGATCGTCTTTGATTTTTTCCAGTTGAAGAGAGCGTTCGTTATTTATTTTAAATTGTTTTTTTAGCTCTTTATTTTTTTCTTCTAAATCGTGAATGAGAGCAATTCTTTTTTTGTTATTTTCAACAGCTTCGGTGATATCGTCCAATACCCCAATAAGGATTGATGGAAGCCCATCTTGGTCGAAAATAGGTATTTTTTTTGTATGAGCGTATTTAATACCCGAGGGTGTTTGTATTTCCTCGAGAGGAACGTCCACAATTTCTTTTTGCAAAAACACATACTCGTCTGTTTTGCGATAATAGAAAGCTAATTTATCATCAAACAAATCGAAATCTGTTTTGTCCAAAATATCGCTACGACTAATACCAAAGATTCTTTCGGCATATTTATTCCAAAAAATAAATCTAAATTGATCTTTAGCATTTTTTGCAAATACCGCAATCGGTAAATTATCAAGCAAGGTAAATAAATTATCGTGCCCGAGATTTATTATAATATTCTCATTTTTTTTCAAATATATTCTCTT
>CALKJQ010000020.1 GCA_937995785.1 Candidatus Kapaibacterium sp. | reverse complement strand
TACTTTTTCTGTAATTCTGCGAAAAATGTTATTTTTTATAATTTCTTTTGTTATAAATTTTGTCATAAAATAGTTTTTTTTTAATTTTGTAAACTCAATTAAATAAACCCTGCAATTAAACACTTTTTTTATATAATATTTAATAGGAACAAGTAATGACAGAACAATCTCCTGTTATCGATGCAACAATTGATAACAATCCAGCCAACATAGTTGAAAATTCAAATCAAAATGTTGAACAAGAAGTAACACCAATAAGTTCGAAACAATCTGAAACGCCAGTCTCAAATTCAGTTACAGAAGAAGTAACTCAAGAACCAACTACTTTGTCGAACAGCGAAGAATCAGCATCGGTTGTTGCTCCACCAAAGCAAGAAAGGGTTCGAAACGAAATGGATGCAGAAGTCCTTGCAGAATTGAAAGAATGCCGTAATAACAACCGCACAATTGCCGCAAAAGTAGAAGATAGAGTTCGCGGTGGTCTTAAGTTGAATTATAAAGGTGTGGCATTGTTTCTGCCCACATCACATTTTGGAGTTCGCTCCAATCCTAACGAAGAAGAATTAATTCGTGCTGTTGGTGATGTTATGGATGTGGAAGTTTTAGAAATCAACGATGATGTGCCATCCCATAAAAGAAATATCATTGTATCCCGTAAGAATTTATTGGAATCAAAATTCTGGAACGATATCAAAGTTGGTAGCATAGTTTCCGGTCCTGTATCTTCTATCACAACATTTGGAATTTTCATCGATATTGGTGGATACGAGGGATTAGTTCACGTAAGTCGCTTATCTCGTAAAAGAATTGATAATCCAAAGAATTTTGCGAAAAAAGGAGATATACTACAAGCAAAAGTTGTAGAAGTGGATTTAGATAAAAAACGCATAGGATTAAGTATTTCCGATTTGGAACCCTCACTATGGACAAATGTAAGCGAAAAATATCCCGTTGGTTCAATCACTAAAGTTAAAGTTAAACGTTTTGTGGATTTCGGTGCATTTGTGGAATTGGAAGACGGCATTGAAGGCTTAATTCGCAATCAAGATTTATCGTGGACACAAAGAATTAATCATCCTAAAGAAATATTGGAAATCGACCAAGAAATCGACGCTCAAATTTTATCAGTCAATCCAGATAAGGAGTTGCTTGCTCTTAGCTATAGAACAACCCAACCTAATCCTTGGAACGATGTTGAGCAAACAATTCAAATTGGTAATGAAAAAGTTGGTATTATCAAACAAGTTAAAAATGAAGGTTTGGTAATTACAATTGATAACACTTTAGATGGTTTTATGCCCAAAAGTAAAATGCGTAATTTAATAAAAGGCAACAAAATGCCTTTTAAAAAAGGTGATTCCATCGAAGTTGTTGTTGCCGATATTGCTGCCGCCCAACAATCTTTAATTCTCGAGCCAAAAGGTGCAGAACAAGAAACAAGAGAAAAACGAGAACCTCGCGACCAAAAAGAAAGAAAACCACGACAAAACAGAGAAGATAATTACTCGAACCAGCCCGTCGAAATGACAACCAATGAAGTTGGCAATTTCTCATTTACCGATATGCTTGGCGAAGATGTTCTATCCAAGCTATTCAACAACAAAGAATAATATTGAAGTAATTAAAATATAATTAAAAAGGGGTAAATTGTTATTACCCCTTTTTTTAATTTTATTAATATCCAACCTATTTTGCCGAACCCATTGCACCTGAGTTTGTAAGATGCTTCTTTATGTTTTCAATCTCGCTGCGTAATTTATCAATTTCGCTTGTGTATTTTTCGTTTGTTTTCTTCAATTCTTCATTCTCTTGTTGCAATTTTACGATTTGTGCTTGTTGTTTATCAATCTCTTGTTGTTGCTGTTGAGTTGCTTTAACTAAGATTGGAATAATTTCTGTTGTGTTTAAGCCAAGGAAATCCTTTTCTAATATTTTAACTAAGTTGTAATTATCCATACCAAAAGAGTTCATTACGCTTTGGATTTCTTGGGCAACAAATCCCATAGTAATTTTATTGTCAGTCGAGTTATTATAAATATATCGTCTTGGTTTTAATTTCATAATAAAGTCTAATCCAAAGCCCAAATCCTCGATATCGTGCTTGTAGCGTGCATCAGATGCATTCGTCCATGAGGCTGCATACATACGATAGGAATTGTTACTACTATTACCAATAGTAACCTCATTGCTCATTGTTGCACTACTTGGTTGAGCATTATATCCTACGAGTATGTTATTCGAACCGGTTGTAAGCATAATACCGGAGGAATATCCTAAAGCTGTGTTAAAATTGCCCGTGGGGTTGGAGTAAAGTGCAGCAAAGCCATTTGCTGTGTTAAAATTGCCCGTGGTGTTGGAACGAAGTGCAGCATAGCCACTTGCTGTGTTATAATCGCCCGTGGTGTTGGAAAGAAGTGCCTGATACCCAAAACCTGTGTTAGTTATTGCTGTGTTTGAATTTCCTGCTTGGTAACCAAAAAAGGTTTCACCTGTGCTTGCAATCCTTCCAGTCTTCTGATTATTTACACGGAAATTTAATGGAACATTATCGATATTACCAATATAATTTGTTCCATCAATTGTTCCGGAGTTTCCTGTTAAAGACCATCTATTATTGAATGTGTTCCAATCAGTCGAGCTTAGCAAACCCGTAGAAGAGCCGCTTGCAGTTGCAATATCAAAAGTAGCACCCGAACCAATAACAGCATTAGAACCGCCTGTGATGGTTACCCCCGA
>CALKJQ010000019.1 GCA_937995785.1 Candidatus Kapaibacterium sp. | reverse complement strand
TGCGGCATACAAAAAGCCATTACTATTATATGCAAGGTCGTAAACTTTAGAATTTGTAAGGTTTTCGTTGTAATTCATCCAATTTTTGCCATCATTATTCGATAAGTAAACACCAAATTTTTTTGTTGCAGCAAAAACTTTTCCATCCGAAAATTGTATAATCCTACTAATTTCATCTATAGCTGGAACATTGCTTAATTTTAACCAAATACAAGTAGTTTGAAGATTATTAGTATTTATTTTTCTTATGGATTGAGAATATAATGATGACAAAGATGCTGATAAAAGCAGTAAAAGTATTCCAAAATATAGAATAGATTTACATTTCATAATTGGTGATATATTTATCATAACAAACCTACTTTAATTTCAATATTTTTATAATAATCACAACAAATTTTTTGCCAAAAAACAATTAATGTCTAAATTAACAAAATTAATATTGAATTCAGATATTTTTATATATATTTTTTTTCTAGAATTAATTATGTGTGAAGGTTTGTATTTCCTAAAAATCAATTTATATTGAACATAAAAAATAATTTAATTCAGTAATCGACTTAGAACTGAATTTTAACTTTATGGATTTGAGTATGTTATTAAAATTACTTATGTTATCTTTATTTTCGTTTTTTGTTTTAGGATGTGCAACTATGATGCAAAGGGAGGCTGAATTGCCCGATTTACCCCCACCCGCAGATTACAAACCTATTTTTATAACCCAAACAACGGATATTAATTCTGTTTCGAGTAATTCTATCGACTTAGAATTATCTCGGTATGAGATTAATGATGATGAAAAAGTAACCGTTTTTTTTCATTTGATTGGTAATCAAAATGCATTTGCACTAAATTCTACTTCACCTAATTTGCTAAAACGTTTTTGCGGAGGCAAACTTATAACCAAAGAAGGCGAAATACCAATTGAAAAAATCAATGTGAAAGAAAGTGTGCTTAAAGATAGGAAGCCATTAGCAATAGCAATTGCGTTGGACCATAGTGGCTCGATGGGCGAATACCGAGCCTACGACTGCCAAGATGCTGTAATTGATTTTATACGCACCAAATCGCCAATGGATTTGATTAGTATTATTAAATACGACAACAATATTTTAACAGAAGTTCCTATAACCAACAATTCTGCTGTTGCTATCAACAAATTCAAACGGAACGGATTATTAGATTTTGGTGGTATGACTGCTATTTCCGACGCTATCGTTGCCGGAATCGACCAATTATCCAATGTTGGCAAAGAATACCAAAAGATGGTAATTGTTTTTACCGACGGATGGGACAATTCCTCTCAAACAAGTTTCGATGAAGTCGTTCAGAAAGCTAAGAAAAACAATGTTGTAATCAATGCAATTGATTTTGGCTATGGAATCAACGAAGGATATATGGAACAATTTGCTAATCAAACTCATGGCATCTACAAACATATTTACAGCAAAGAAGAATTTTCGCCGTTATTCCAAGACATTGTAAAAAGATACGAATATTATTACACTACTCAAATAGCATTACCCGAATTTGGTGAATACAAGTTTGTGTTGAACTATTGTATTGAAAACAAAACGCTTACAGACACAATAACCATAAATAACATTCCAAATATTGGTGATATTACTCTTTTGAATGTGTATTTCGATACTGATAAATTCAATTTAAAATCTGAATCGATGAAGGCAATCAAGAAAGTTGCTAAATTGATGAAAGTGTTTCCCAATATTTCAATAGAAATTTCGGGGCATACCGATTCGCAAAATAGGACAAATGATCCTAATTACAACCTGAAGCTTTCTCAAAACAGAGCCGATGAGGTTCGCAAAGCATTAATTAAAGAAGGAATTGAGGATTATAGAATTGTAGCCAAAGGATATGGAGAGTCGTCGCCAGTTGCCGATAATAATACAAATGAGGGACGAGCATTAAATCGTAGAACAGAGTTTATCATACTCAAAAAGTAGCAATTCTAATAATTTTTCTTCTAATTTTTTGCATTCAACTCTTTATTGATTTATACACTAATTTTTCTTTTAATTAGTCTATATATTACAATAAATTAATGAAATAATATGAAAGTAAATCTCGAATTAGTCGACAAAATGCACATAGTTGCAAGAGACCACTATAACCATAAAACAGAATTCGATTCGATTGCCGAAGTTGGTGGTGAAAACAAAGCATCTGCACCAATGGTTGTTATGCTCGAGGCAATGGCTGCTTGTTCGATGATGGATGTTGCGGCAATAATTCGTAAAAAACGAAAAAATATTACAGACCTCAGAATAGAAGTAGAAGGTGAGCGTGCATCCAACCATCCAAAAGTATTCGAAAAAGTTCACCTAAAATACTTTTTGAAATCGCCCGATGCCGATCTGAAAGATTTGGAAAGGGCAGTCGAACTAAGTCAGAACACTTATTGCGGTGCTTCTGCTATGTTCCAACGCTCCGGCTGCAAGGTTACAACCGAAGCCCATTTGGAACAATAAAGTTAATTCTAATAAAATAAAGTTAATTCTAATAATCTAATGTTATTATTCTACCTTTCGTAAAGTTGAAAAACTTTTCTTTGTTGGCAACTTCAATACCTTCTCGTAAGTTTTCGGGTTTAAATCCGGCAATTTTCAAGCAAGTTGGACAAGCCATAATAGTTCCACCAAGTTCCTTTATTTTTTTAAGATATGTGTGAGCAGACTCGAAATCGTGGAATTGGATATCTTTGGCATCTTTAACTACGAAATTGACGGCTTCGATGTCCAAATAAACCAATACATCTTTGTCTTGAGCCATCATTGTTGCCATTTTTAATGGCATCAGAACTTCGTGGGCATCGTCGTATCCCTCGGTGATGTGGATAAAGATACCATCACGAACATTTTCTTTTGCTACTTCTTTTTCAACAACTTTCTCTTCCTGCTTTACACAAGAGAATAATAGGAAAGGAACAATTAATAAAACAAAAAACTTTTTCATAAAAAACTCCATTAATTTTGACATACAAAATTAATGAAGTTTAGTTAAAATTAGATAAACACCTAAATATTTTTAATAATTTAAAAGATTTATTATGTCATCATAAATTTTATCTTCAGTTGGTAGCACGTCGTATTCGTATTCGGGGGCATAAGGTATGTGGCAATCTTTTGCAGTGTGTCGCATAATTGGTGCATCCAGATAATTGAAAGCATCGTGTTGGACTGATGCAGCAATTTCGGCACCAAATCCTAAAGTGAATGTATCTTCGTGGGCAATAAGCAGCCTATTAGTTTTCTTTAATGATTTTATTATCGTTTCTTTATCCCAAGGAATTATAGTGCGAAGATCGATAAGTTCGATTGATTTACCCGTATCTTTTTCTACTCGTTTTATTGCGTTGAACGAATCTTTCAATGTTAATCCCCAACTAACCACGGTTGCATCGGAACCGGGTCGAACCACGCGTGCTTTGCCGAATGGCAATAAAAAGTTATTATCGGGTTCGGCGGTTGAAGCAAATGGTAAACGATACAATCCCTTATGTTCGAGAAAGAGCACGGGATCTTGCAATCGACAGGCAGTTTTAAGCAAACCTTTGGCATCGGCTGCATTCGATGGGTAGGCAATAAATAGCCCAGGAATATGTGCAAAAAAAGCCTCGATATTTTGCGAATGGTATAAACCTCCGTGAATATATCCACCAACAGCAACTCTTATAACCATTGGGCAGGAAAAATTGTTGTTCGAACGAAATCGCATCGTAGCAACTTCATCGCGAATTTGCATAAAAGCAGGCCAAATATAATCTCCAAATTGGATTTCAACAACGGGTTTCCAGCCTTTTACTGCCATACCTAAGGCAGTACCCACAATCGAAGCTTCGGCAAGTGGAGAATTGAATACGCGTTCTTTACCGAACTTATTTGTTAATCCTCGTGTTGCCGTAAAGACTCCGCCTTTGGGATCGGCAACATCTTCGCCATAAATGACCATTTGGGGATTTCGTTCCATTTCCTCCATCATTGCGTGATTAACAGCATCCACGAAAACAATTTTGCTTTCGGAATCGGGATAGTCGAATTCTCGATAATCTAATTGGCGGGTTTCGGCGGGGGCAAAGACGTGATCGGTCGAATTTTCGGCTTTAGCCGAAGGTCTTTCGAACGCCCAATCTACATCTGCATTAATTTCTTTAACGGTTTCATCATACAAATTATCGATTTCTTCTTGAGTTGCTAATTTATTTTGAATTAAGTAGAGAGATAAATTCTTAATAGGGTCTTTTTTGGACTTTGCTTCCTCTAATTCATCCGATGGACGATATTTCCTTTGGTCGTCGCTCGATGAATGTGGCAATAATCTTTCGATAAGCGAATGAAGCAATGTGGGACCTTTGCCCGATCGCATATATTCAACAGCCTGCTTGGCGGCTAAATATGATTCAAAAAAGTTCGAACCATCGTAGGTAAACATTTTTAGGTTGGAATATGCACAAAAAGAATGGGTAACCGATGCACCCGAGGATTGTTGTTCGCGAGGTACCGAAATTGCGTATCCATTATCTTGAATATGGAATAGCACGGATAATTTTTCGCGGGATGCCCAATTTACAGCTTCGTAGAACTCGCCCTGCGAAGTTGTCCCTTCACCCGAAGAAACATAAACAATTTCGTCCGATCCTTCTTTTTTTGCGGCCAGAGCAGTGCCTGTGGCATTTAAAAATTGGGTGCCAGTTGGAGAAGATTGTGTGGGTAAATTAATATCTTTGCGACCATAGTGACCCGGCATCTGTCTTCCTCCAGTGGAAGGATCTTCGGGTTTGCCGAATGCAAGAAGAAAATAATCTTTGGTTGTGTAGCCCATAGCATAAGAGAAAGCTAGATCACGATAATATGTCCACCCCCAATCTTTCCCTGGAATTAGATTCATTGCAATAGCAACTTGAGTGCCTTCGTGACCACTTCCACCTATATGGAAGAATGATTTACCTTGCTTAACCAACATAAGGTGTTTCTCGTCGGTATAGCGGGCTTTCATCATTGTTTTTAGTGCAAACAATAAATTTTCACGAGAGAGATTCAGTTCAATATGTGGGAGGTTTTTAAAAGTGTTGCTATGAATTTTAATTATTTCGGATGCACATCCAGCACCAATTTTTTCGTTGAATTTATTAGAATCCAAGGAGTTCTCAATTTGTTCTATCACTGCTTGGTTCGGGGAAGGTGGATTTTGTTTTTTTGCCATAATCTCTACTTTCTATTAATTTTTGAATTTGAAAAGAATTTTATTAATTTCGTATTTAAAATATTTAAAAACGAATATATTTAGTTATTATTAATTATTCTTTTAGTTTTTGATTACGATTTTATTGAACGCATAGCAAATGAGCTGGAACAATTTAATAGGTCTTGAGAGAGAAAAAAAATTATTGCAAAAAGCAATCCTTTCGGGAAAAATTGCTTCGGCTTATCTATTTTACGGCAGCGAAGGAATTGGGAAAAAAGGGATGGCATTAGAATTTGCCAAATCTATTAACTGCGAAAATCCTATTATCGACAATGCGAATGCATTAATTGATTCTTGCGAAGAGTGCCAAAGTTGTAAGATGATGAATAATCTTTCCCATCCAAATTTACACCTTCTTTTTTCATTACCATCGGGTAAAAACGCAGAAACCAAAACCGAAAATCCATTAGGCAGATTGGACGATAAGCAAATTGCCGAACTTCAATCGCAAATTGAAAAAATTTCGGCAAATCCATATCATAGGTTTTTGCTTCAAGGAGCCCATACGATAAAAGTAGACCAAATTAGAGATATTAAAAAGAAAATTGCGTTAACTTCGGCGCGAAAGGGAAAATCTTTCATAATAATATTTAACGCCGAAGAAATGACTCGCGAAAGTGCAAACGCTTTTCTGAAAACCCTCGAAGAACCAAATGAAAATATCCATATAATATTGGTTACTTCTCATAAGGATGCTCTTTTGGATACAATTTTATCTCGAACTCAATTATTTTTCTTCCATACTCCAACAATCGAAGAAATAAAGCACGGACTAATAGAAAAATTTAAATTAGAAGCAAACAAAGCACAAGTTATTGCGGCACTTTCGAATGGTTCTGTAACTGCTGCTTTGGAACAATTGGAAAAGGAATTCGTTGATTTACGAAGTGAATTGGTGGATATTCTAAGAATTGCTTTGCGAAAAAAGAATTACAGGATTGATTTGATTGATAGAATCGACAAGTTAATTAAAGAAAACGATAGCCGGGAAATTATAACGGCATTATTACTTTTCGAAATATGGTTTAGAGATGCATTATTTTATTCTAAATCAAATGATATATTAAAAATTATTAATTTAGATATGAAGGATGTAATTGAGAAATTTGTAATAAATATTAATAATTTTGATTACTCGGAGGCAATAAAATTAATAGAAAAATCAATAAATTTAATCAAAAAGAATGTAAATATTCAATTAATTTTAGTAAATTTATATTTAGGATTAAGGACACATTTGCATAAGTTTTATTAGATGAGACTATTAAAAAAATTAGTTTTAAATGAACAATGATAATAATTATAAATTAGATACTACAATTTTAGAAATTGTATCGCCAACAAATGGGAATGCCAAACACGAATTCGATAGCAATATCGATAGAAACGGTTATTCACCTAAAAACAATGACGAGGAATCAGACTTAAAGAACAAAGACAACTCCTCTAACCCAAATCCTTCGGCAAAAACAGATAATTACCGCATCGCAACTAAACCTGAAGACAAGTCCAATTTACTTGACGAATTTTGCACAGTCGAAGTATCTTGCCAAAATAAACAAAAGGAAATCTTTTTCTGTCCTAAAGAAATTAAAGTAGCGTTGAATAACTGGGTTGTTGTCGAAACTGATAACGGAGTTGATATTGGCAGAATTACTTTGATGAACCGCGCGGCATTCCGAAAATGGGAAATAACAAAGCAATCGCCAGTTTATTCTATTAAGCATCGCGCCCACCCTAAAGAAATTGAACGTCATAAGAGTAATCTGGAAGAAAACCAAATAATTGTGAGAAAAGTTCAGGAAATTTCGAATTCACTAAAACTCGACATCAAGGTTACCGAAGCAGAATGGCAACTCGACCATCATAAATTAACAATATATTTTCTGGCACCTCAACGAGTAGATTTTAGAGAATTGGTTAAGGAATTAGCCAAAATCTACAAAACACGTATTGAATTACGTCAAATTACCCACCGAGAACGAGCCCGTAGAATTGGTTGCTGGGAAGGGGTTTGCGGTCGACAGATATGTTGCAGTTCTTTCTTGCATAATATAAAACCAATAACAGTCGAGCATGCAAAGCTTCAACAACTTTCGTCGAATGTTACAAAATTAAGTGGATATTGCGGACGCCTTAAATGCTGTTTGTTATACGAATATGATACTTACAGCCAAGAATCTGCAAGATATCCTCGTTTGGGTGCAATTATGACAACCGAAACTTCTCAATTTAAATTAATTAAATTTGATATCTTTAAAGAAACGCTTACTTTCTTCGACGAAAACAACCACGTTATCAAGACTTTTACCTTGGAAGAAGTGAATAAATATGCTTCGATTAACAAAATAGTAGAGCCAAAAGACGATCATCATTGTTGTCAGAATCTTTCGGGATTCGACGGAGAATTAGATGAGCTAATAGAAATTTCGGATTAAAAAAATCTACTATTTATTCTTAATTTTGTATTCTATTTCTTTTAGAGTTTGTTATGAAAAAAATTATTCCTGCAACAAGGACTATTAATGTTACTTATGCTATTCGTGATATTATTGTAATGGCTGACCAGGTGAAAAAAACTGGTAAAAAAATGTATTATCTGAATATTGGCGACCCTAATGTTTACGATTTTGCAACTCCACCCGAAATTATCGAATCAATTCACAAAGCAATGATGGACAACAAAAACGGCTATGCCTCATCGATTGGCGAGCAGTTTGCATTAGATTCAATTCACCGCGATGCCGAGAAAAAAGGTATAAAGAATATTCAAAGTATTTTTATCACATCCGGCGCAAGCGAAGCAATAGAAATTTGTTTATCTGCTTTGGTTAACAAAGGTGAAAATTTTTTGATGCCAACACCCGGCTATCCACTTTATACCGCTGTGCAAAGTAAATACGAAATGGAGCCAAATCCCTATTATTTAGACGAAAATAATGGTTGGCAACCCGACATTGACGACATCAAAGCTAAAATCAATAGCAAAACCAAAGCTATCGTACTAATTAATCCAAATAATCCAACGGGTTCGATTTACAAAGAAGAAACATTGAGGGATATCATTAAACTTGCTCAAGAGCATAATTTAGTTATATTTGCCGACGAAATTTACGATAAATTGATATTCGATGGTAAAAAAATGGTTTCAATCGCATCGTTGGACGACCAAGTGCCAATGATTACATTTTCGGGTTTATCCAAAAATTTTCTTGCACCAGGTTTTCGTATTGGTTGGGGCGTTGTGAGCGGCAACAAAGAAATTGTTGGGGATTATATCGAGGCAATTCATAAATTACTCAGAGCAAGAGTATCGGCAAATCATCCGCTACAATATGCAATTCCAACTGCATTGGATGGAAATCAGAAACACCTAAGCGATGTTATATCGAGATTGGAAAACCGTCGCCAAATTACAATGGAAAAATTAGCTACAATTGATGGTATCAGTTTGGTGCAACCCGAAGGTGCATTTTATGCTTTTCCATCTATCGATGTGGAAAACGATGCTCATTTTTGTGCAGAATTAATCAAAGAAACGGGGGTTGTTGTGGTTCCTGGAACAGGGTTTGGTCAGCGACCAGGCACTCATCATTTCCGAATTGTTATTCTCCCACCCGAAGATGTAATGAATGATGCATTTACTTTAATCAAAGAATTTTATTCAATTTATAAATCGAAATATTAATGACTTGGCTTCAGAGGATTTACGAATTTTTTGTAAAATTTCGTGATTACATAGTCTATACATCTTTAGTAGTAATATCCCTCAGTATGATTTCACTGGGGGATTTTACGACTATTGGCGGTATGAGAGCCTCTATCGTTGCTTTGGTAGGGTTTATTAATGAAAAGGTATTTATTTTGCCCAACATTTCCGCACTTCAAAAAGAAAACCAAATACTACGAGAATTGAATATCGAGCTTTCCAACGAAGTAACTCGCAATTATTTAGCCGAAAAAGAAAACGTTGAGTTACGTAAATTATTAGAAATGAAGCAAAAGAGCAAGACTAACATCATTTTCTGCGATGTTGTTGGTATCGAAAAAATCGGAAACAAAAATTATTTGATAATAAACAAAGGTAATAGCGAAGGATTAGATTTTGGGATGACAGTGAGGACTGATGCCGGTTTAGTGGGAACTATTGCCGCCACAAGCAACGGCTATTCTATTGTGGAAACTATATATAATCCTGATGTTCATATTTCTGTAATTATTGCAAACACATCTTTGAAGGGAATTCTTACCTATGATGGAGTAAAGGATTTAGTTATCGACAACATACCGAAAACTTTGGAAGTTAAAACGGGAGAAGAGGTTTTAACATCGAATTTTAGTAGCCGCTTCCCAGCTGATATCCCAATTGGGGTTGTCGATAGAGTAGAAATTCCTAAAAGTTCTTTGTTTTTTAGAGTAGTCGTAAAGCCTTACTCTTATTTCAGTAAGGTTCAACAAGTTGTTGTAGTTAAAGAATTACCTGATTCGAACAAAATAAATTTAATTAAAGAATTTTTTGGAAAACAACAAATAATTAGATGAAATTTTTCTTAGCAGACATAAATATTACAAAAGACATTAATACCCGGCTTGGGATATATGCCTTGTTTGCAATTTTTCTTGCATTATTGCAGATATCTCTTGTCCCTTTGATAGAAACATTTGAGTCAATCCCAAATCTATTACTCATTTTTTCTATATGGATTGTTATTA
>CALKJQ010000018.1 GCA_937995785.1 Candidatus Kapaibacterium sp. | reverse complement strand
TCGGCAATATCTCTTTGAATATTTTTAACTTGTTCGTAAATTCTTTTACATCGCTTGGTTTTAGCGTTGTTTTTACTTCGACTACTACTATTTCTTCCCCATTTTCGGCTATTATATCGAATTCGAATTTCTTGTCCTTATGTACTCCTTTGGTTCGCGAATGTGTATAGTTTACCTTAATGCCTCGCTCGTTCAATAGCTTTATCAAATCTCCTTCTACCAATTTCTCCATCAACTTACCCCATTGCGAAGTAAATAAATCTTCAAGTTTTCGCAATTTCTTATCCGTTTCCTGAAACTTCTTATCTGTTTCTTGGAACTTCTTATCTGTATCTTGGAACTTCTTATCTGTATCTTGAAACTTCTTATCTGTATCTTGAAACTTCTTGTCTGTTTCTTGGAACATTAGCCAGACTTTTTCAAAGTTCAATTTCTCTGTTGTTCTTCTTGTTGGCATATTAATCTAATATAGTTTTATTTATTATTAACACAAATTTACATAAATTATTGTAATAATATGATTTAAATTATGAAAAATCAAAAAGGAGGTATCGACTTAATATAAGTCTAAACAAGGTAAGTATTCTTAACTGAATTTAGAATGATAAAAACTCTATGAGATCAGAAGAAAAAAACAAGGCTTTATCCAAACAATGTATTTAGTTCATTATTCTACATTTCATTTTAAGAACATCCCGTAGTATGCCCACATTCTTCGCAAACGCTACACGTTCCATTCTTGCGTACTCTCATCGAGCCACATTTTTCGCATTGTTCACCTGTAAATCCCAACATAATAGCGTCAGTATATGAAATTTCGGGTTTTTTGGTATCGGTTTTTGTTTGAGCAGACTTGTTGTTAGTTTCTGCATCGGGAGTTATGTATTTTTCGGACGAAATCAAGGTTGTTCCATTTTCGGGATATGGATCGCTATACATTTCTTTGTTTTCGCTCTTTGGTGGTTCGAATTGTATCTCGAGCAATTCTGTTTTTGGCTCGGGATTAACATGGGCAAGATCGTTGCGATGTAAATAATCAATTGCAAGAGAGCGGAATATTAAATCGAGCACTGATGTCGTGCTTTTAATCCTTTCGTGCCCGGTAACAACACCGGCGGGTTCGAAGCGAGTAAAAGTAAAGGTATCCACTAATTCGTTTAATGGAATTCCATATTGTAATGCTTTGGAAACAAGTATTGCAAAACTATTTAATAACCCGCGGAAAGCTGCACCTTCCTTATACATATCGATAAATATTTCTCCAAGAGTGCCATCTTCGTATTCGCCCGTTCTTAAATAAACTTTATGGTGCCCAATATTAGCTTCCCTCACACTTCCGTGACGTTTTGGTGGAAGTTTCTGCCGCACGGGTGAGCTAAAATCAGGTTTATTTGTAACAACTTCTGTAACTTTTTTATCATCAAATTTGTCATCACTTAAAGTTACTTCGTCCGAGAAATTAAGGTCTACTCGAGTATTCAAAGGTTGTGATAATTTGGAGCCATCACGATAAAGTGCAATTGCTTTGAGCATCGATTTCCACGCAAACATATAAACCTGACCTATTTCAGCAACTGTTGCTTCGGCTGGCATATTAACAGTCTTGGAAATGGCACCAGATATGAAAGGTTGGGCAGCCGCCATAATTTTCACGTGTGCGAGATAAGGGATAAAGCGTTTGCCGTGTTTACCGCATTTAGATGCTGTGTCGAAAATCGGCAAATGCTCTTCCTTTAAATGTGGAGCTCCTTCAATCATCATTGTTCCACAAATATAATCGTTGGCTTCTTCTATTTGATTTTCGTTAAATCCCAAAGCAATTAATATATCGGAGTTTAGTTGATTATCGGATAATCCTATGGATCTTAAGAAATCCTCGCCCAACACCCATTTATTAAAAGCAAAGCGGATATTAAATACATTTGGTAATTGTTTTTCTATTATGTCGATTTTTTCGTCTGTAAACCCTTTTTCTTTCAATGTTGATTTATTGATGTGTGGACTGCCGACTAATGTTCCATTTCCTTTTGCATAATTTTCAATTTCAGTTATTTGCTTTTCCGAATAACCTAATTTGCGAAGTGCTTTTCTCACAGATTGATTTACAATTTTAAAGTATCCACCACCTGCAAGTTTTTTGAATTTAACGATAGCAAAGTCGGGTTCGATACCCGTGGTATCGCAATCCATTATTAACCCTATAGTACCCGTTGGCGCCAATACCGTAACTTGTGCATTACGATAACCAAACTTCTCGCCCAAAGCCAGAGCTTTATCCCATACTTCTCTTGATGATTCCAACAAATATTCTGGGCAATATTTAGGGTTGATACCCATAGGACGAATTGATAGTTTTTCGTATTCACTTGGAGGGGCATTATATGCTGCACGCCTATGGTTGCGAATTACTCGCAACATATCATCCCGATTCTTGTCGTATTCGGAAAACGCCCCCAATTCCTTAGCCATTTCTGCCGATGTTGCATAGGCTTGACCTGTCATCATAGCAGTTATAGCGCCTGTCCAAGCTAACGCTTCTGGCGAATCATAAGGAATTCCATTCACCATCAAAAGTGTTCCAATATTGGCATAACCCAACCCCAAAGTTCGGAATTGGTAACTTTTTAAAGCAATCTCGGGCGATGGATAGTGAGCCATAAGCACCGATATTTCCAATACCATTGTCCACAATCTGACGGCGTGTAAATAATCGTCTACGAGAAATAATTGATTTTCTTCATCATAAAACTTCATTAAATTTAAACTTGCCAAGTTGCATGCAGTGTCGTCCAGAAACATATATTCACTGCAAGGATTTGATGCATTAATTCGGCCGGATTTTGGACAAGTGTGCCATTCGTTCACCGTGGTATCGAATTGCAAACCAGGATCGGCGCTTTGCCAAGCACTAATATTTATTTTTTGCCATATTTCGGGAGCATTAACTGTTTTCTTTACTTTATTATCGGTTCGATTTCGCAATTCCCAAATTTCTTGGTTTTCGACTGCACGCATAAAATCATTAGTTACACGAACAGAGTTATTAGAATTTTGACCACTTACGGTTAAATAAGCCTCGCCCTCGTAGTGAGTATCGAAAACGGGGAAATCGATATTTTTAACGCCTTGATCGACTAAATCGAGATATCGATTTATATAACTTAACGGAATACCACGGTTTAGTGCTTTTTGAATAAGTTTGGCTAATCGAGTATTGTTTTTCGTATTAGTGCTCCCGGCGCTTGCTTCGTCGATTATTGCATTCATAAACTTATTAATAATCTTCGAACCCGCAACCAAAGCTGCAACTTTATGCTCTTCTTTTGCTTTCCATTCTATAAATTTTTCGATGTCGGGATGGTCGGCATCGAGTATTACCATCTTTGCCGCTCTACGCGTTGTTCCGCCCGATTTTATTGCACCGGCAGCACGGTCGAATATTTTTAAAAAGCTCATCAATCCCGACGATACTCCTCCACCCGATAATTTTTCGCCTTCTGCACGCAACGGAGAAAAGTTCGTTCCCGAACCACTTCCAAATTTAAAGACTCTTGCTTCGCGTGTTACCAAATCGAATATACCACCTGGATTTAACAAATCGTCATTGACTGAATTTATAAAACAAGCATGTGGTTGTGGGCGCGAGTATGCATCTTCTGATTTTTTTAATTCCTCGTTATCCGGATCGACAAAATAATGCCCCTGTTTGTTGCCTTTTATTCCATAAACCGTTGATAATCCTGTGTTGAACCACTGCGGAGAATTGGGTGCAGCGGATTGATTAAGCAACATATATGCAATTTCGTCATAAAAAGCCTGTGCGTCGTCCTCGGAATCGAAATATCCATATTTTTGTCCCCACCACCTCCAAGTGTAAGCCATACGATGAACCACTTGTTTGGCACTCGTTTCTCCTCCTAAAACGGGATTTCCGTCGTTATCCAAAATTAGATTACCATCTTTGTCGTATTGTGGCACTCCGGTTTTGCGGAAGTATTTTTGGGCTAAAATATCGGTTGCTACTTGCGACCATGAATTTGGAACCTCGATATCATTGACTTCGAACACAACAGTTCCATCTGGATTTTTAATTTGAGATTTACGAATCGCATATGTAAACAAATCATATGGCGATTGCTCCCCCGATGTAAATCTTCTATGTATTTTCATTTATTTTAACCTTATTTTGTTTATCAAAAATTATAAAAAGGATTTGAATATAAAAGTAAAATTAAAGAAAAAAATTATTCGAAAAAAATAATTTTTTTACAAAAAAAAAAAAATTATTAACAAAGGGAGAATTGAAAAAAGTTATTGCGGTTTTAAATTAATTGCTGTATGTTTTCAAACACTTTTTTGGGATAAAGGTAATCCATACAAAAATATTCAGAATTGTCGCATTTACCTTTAAAGAAACATTTGCATTCTTTCTCGGGTTGTAATATCACTCCCCGACCATATAAATCAAACTCGTGTGGATTAAATATATTATTAAATAATACGACGGGCTTTTTCAACCCAATACCTATGTGCAAAGCCATCGTTACCCCTGTTACAAGTAAATCTACCTTGTTTAGAAGTGCAATAAACTCGTTTAAGGGAAAATGACCTAAGTATGCCGCTGCCGTCCGATTGTGTAATTCTATATTTCGATTGTGTTCGGCTTCGCCGCCTAATAGCAAAGGGTAAAAATCATTTTCTTGTAATTGAATAATCAATTCTGCCCAATTATCGATACTCCATAATCGAGATGTCCACCTTGCACCACAACCCGTGTTGAGTCCAATTATTTTCTTTCCTTCATTTTGAATATCAAATAAAACGTCACTATTGTATTCCAGGATATATTCTTCACCATGGTGTTCCCAGCCGCAAATATTAAATATTTCCTGGATATAGGTAAGTTTATTTGCTTTGTTAAGGTCGTCGAATAAGCCAGTTAAATATTTGGGCACTGCTTTTTCGTTCAATGGAACGGGGCGACCATTTGCAAATCCAAAACCGTATTTGTTTGGTGAATTTATTCGATTCATCAAAGCAGTTGCTTGATAATCTTTATCCAAATTTATTGCAATATCAAAATTAATTTGCTCTAATATTAGAACACTATCTAAATTATATTTTAAAACTTTGTGGACAGCCGAAGGAACAACTTCGGGATAATAGGTGAGCCACCAAATTTCGTAGTTTGGATATTCTTGGTTTATTCGATGAAGAAGCGGCGTGGTGCGTATCACATCTCCAATTGCACCTAATTTAATGATTAACATTCGACCTTCGATTTCACTGTATTTATGGCAATCCTCGCAGTGTAGCCCTAATTCTTTATGAGGTTTGCAAGGTATATCGCCCCTAAAGTATAAGCAATTACTTTTATATATCATTAGCCTTAAAATGTATACTGGAACAAAATTGAGAAATTCAAATTCCAAACATATCTTTCCTTAGTTTCGAAGATTTTGAATGGAGTTAGCAATTCTTTTCTTGCATCATTGCGTAGGAAAGCATTCATCAAAGACAAACCGACACTTGCATTCAATTGCATAGGTTCAAAGAGCATAGCTTCAACCCCTATTCTGGCTATGCCCCCTAAGCGCGTGGCATTTCCTTTGGTTGGATAAACAATTGTTGTATCGAATTGATCCAAGAAATAGTAATCTTCTTCGAGACGTGAGATTATGTTACTAATCATTGCAGTGCGTATTTCCAAACTTGTGTATGTTTTGGCTTTGAGGTATTTTAAATCCTGCATAACATAGGAGATGCCAATATAAGGAGTGAAAATCTCGAAAGAGTGGTATCTTCTGTCTTCGATATTACGTCCTATGGGCACTCTTTCTTTTGCATTGAAAAATTGCAAATCCACACCAAACGGAATACGCCAGCGAGCATCTTCGTCGATTGGAAATGTAAATCTAAGTTCAGCACCAGGCTGAGCTCCAATAAACCCTCCGCCAAAAACAATTGGTTCTGTATCGCTATTTGGTTGAATAGATTTAGCGGCAGGATTATCCGATAAAATTTGAGTTGTTGTTAATCCAAAAGCGACTGAAACATCTTTTAATATTTGCGAATTTGCCAAAGATTGCAAAACAAATAATAAGGTAATAATTGTAAATAATTTTCTCATAATATCACATAATTTCCGAGATTGAATAATTAGAATTTTTCTGATTCATTACGTTGTATTTAATTATTAGTTCTCCAATCAAGCCAAGAGAAATGAATTGAACTCCAACGATTATTAGGGCAACGCCAAATATCAACAAGGGTCGATTACTCAAATTTTTATCACCCATAAACCAATGGACTGCAAGATAAAAGTCAACCAAAAATCCAATAAATAGTATTAAGGTGCCAATTGAGCCGAAGAAATGAAGCGGGCGTTTCATATATTTGGCTGTTACTAATACAGTTAATAAATCCAAGAACCCATATATAAAACGAGAAAGTCCAAATTTTGTCTTTCCATACTTACGGGGATGATGCTTAACTACTATTTCTGTAACTTTAAATCCATCTAAGTGGGCAAGTGCAGGCAAATATCTGTGCATTTCGCCATAAACATAAAGGGACTTTACTACTTCTCGTTTATAGCCTTTCAATCCACAGTTAAAATCGTGAAGCTTAACGCCACTAACTTTTGATGTAACGTAGTTAAAAAACTTGGAGGGAATTGTTTTGCTTAATGGATCGTATCTCTTTTTTTTCCAACCTGAAACTAAATCATAACCTTCTCTTAACTTGGCAATTAGTGAGGGTATTTCTTCGGGGTCATCTTGCAAATCTGCATCCATTGTAATAACAAATCTACCCTTTGCCATATCAAATCCTACTGCCAAAGCAGCAGATTTACCATAGTTGCGGCGGAATCTAATGCAATGAATTCGGTTATTATTACGTCTTAAGTTCTTAATTACTTCGAAAGACTTATCTGAACTGCCATCGTCAACATAAATAATTTCGTAGTCATAAATTTTTTCTTTTTGCAAAACACCAACAATTTTATCATTTAATTCTGGTATGGATTCTTCTTCATTCAGAAGGGGTATTATAACCGATAGATATATTTTTCTTTTCTCTATGTCCGAGGCATGCTCCTTTGGAGTTTCCTTCGTAATTTGTTTAATTGTTCTTTGTTTTGGTGGTTCCACTTGATTATTCTTTTATAATTTTTTTGACGATTACTTCATTGTTGTATTTAAAAAGTTTCAATAAATAAACATCAGGATTTAATGCTGAAATATCAATTTTTATTTCTTTGTCGTTTATATTTTTATTAAACAAAGAAACTCCAAAAATATTACAAACTTCTATCATTTTTATTGTTTCATCTGCTGTTAATATCAAAACATCTTTTGCAGGGTTGGGATAGATATTAATATTATCGCTCGATTGATTAGCAACGCCTACATTTGTGAAATTATAATAAACATACACATCAAAATTTTCGACTAATATTTCGTCGTTTCTACCTTCCAGTTTTTCTTTCATATTAACTTTAAATTTATAACCCCCAAAGCTATCCATTATTATTGCAGAGTCGATTTCGGGTGGCGGTGGCAACCACGACATTCTAACATAATTAGAGTAACCGTAAAACACTCGAAATCTATATTTAATCATAAACTTTTTGTTATCCCCGGTTGGACCGTATATGCTGCGATACGACCATATATCTTTTTTCTCCGTAGAGTCATAAGTAAGACAAACTGCAGTAAAAATGCCTGAAGGAAAAGGAAAATCGGGAATTTCATATTCTTGGTAAATTGAGTCCATCTTTTCGGTTGCATTAGGGGCAACACCTAAAACCAAATTGTCCCAGGGTTTATTCACCCCATTGTCGAGTAGGATATTAAACATCGTTGGTGATGTAATTTGAGAATTCATTTCAAACGTTATTGCAATTAATATTGTAATGTAGAAGAAATATTTATGCATAAAATAATCCCAATTAGTAAAAATTAAAATAGGGTAGTAAGTAAATAAATCCCTACTACCCTATAACAAATTTATAGTCTTTTTATTTTACAATATTGATTTTTACAACATTGAAATTAGTGCCATTAGTTAATTTCAACAAATAAGCACCTGCTGGCAACGTGGTTGCATCCAATGATGTTGAATAATTACCAACATTGTAGTCAGCATTAACCAATGTAGCAATTTCGTTACCCATTTCGTTAAATACTTTGATGGTTACATTGCCGCTTTCTTTAACAACAAATGTAATGTTCGAAGTAGAAGTAACTGGATTTGGATAAGCAAGAATTGCTAAATCAGACATTAAACCAGATTTTTCAACTTTAATTATGTTTGCGATAGTATTTTTAGCAACTACAGATTTGTTTGATGAATTAATAACACCAATAAGTTCTCCGCTAATAGCATCTTTCAATGTGTATTCAGCATCTGGATTTGCGATTGAGAACACAACGGGATATTCCACACCTTGGAGGCGTACTATTTCGCTTTGGTTATTCGATAAATACAAATTGTTATTGAAACGAACATCGAACATTTCTGCTGGTGGCATTGGTGGTAATTCATAATAGCGAATATCAACATTAGAATTATTGATGAAATACAATCCATTTTCGTGTTGAGCATCGTCACGAATTACTAACTTAGTTGCTGATTTGAGTAATTCAGTTTTATCTGTGAATAATGGTTCGTCAATGGTCGTTTTGTACAATGGGCAAATGTTTTCTAATTTCAAGTATCCAGTACTGTTAACTTTAACCCAGTAACCTAATCCGGGTAACAATTGTGAAACTTCGGAATATCCTTTATCTGTTTTATAGGACCAAACGCCGTATTTCAATGTATATGCTGGAGATGGAACAGGAGCATCACCATACTTGCTGTAGCTAATGTTAGCGATGTTAACTGGGCATGAACCACCGCCTATGGCATTCCAACCACCAGAAATTGCGGGGTCGTCCACATCTGAACGATCACCTGGATGAACTCTAACTAAATCGAATGGAGCTTGAATATTTAAAATTTCTGTTCCAGAAAATGTTCTATCAACATCGTCGCCGTATTTCACAAAATAACCAACGCCTGGACGCAATATTGTTTCGGCCTGATATTGATTTTGCGAGAAGAAGAATGGAACATTGATTGCTTTTGGATAGAAAGTATTCCAAGCAGCATTGACGGGACGAACTGGTAGTGACAATAAGTTCCAACCTTTTTTGATTATAGGCTTATCGTCGTGATCAACAAATCGAATTTGCTTGGGTAATGAATACTCAATTATAAAATCTGTTATTGTTGCATCTTTGAAAGTGAATGAGCGAATAAAGCCTTCACCATCAACTGGAGTTGATTCGCGCATATCTACTGCTGGGAATTTTTGTCCATTTTCTGTATCTCTCAAGAATACTCTTGCACCAACTGGGAATTGACGAGTATCCCATGTTAGTACCACTGGATAGTTTGCATCACCTGCTGCATTAAATTTAACATAATAAATATGAGTGGTGTTGACGTTATAATTTCTTATATCGCGTGATGATGAATATGGTGTTCTTGAATTTGGTGAAAAATCTCCGAAGCCATTTGGATATTTTTCTGCCATTTTTGGATAGACATCAGGATGTGGGAAAAATCTTGCATCAAATGTAGTTGCTGACAAACCAGTTGATGGATGGAATTCACCAAATAATGAATCTACTCCTTCGGTTGCACGATGTCCAGTTCCAAACACCAATACTTTTGTACTACCAGATTGACCTTGTGAATTTCGAATTGTCATATAAATTCCTCCACGAGTTCCTTCTGTATTTAGTGGACCGCGTGGTTCCCATGGTGGGCGTACGAATACAAATTTCACCTTTAATCTTACGTTTTCTACTTTAGCATATGGTGAGCGGAATGTTATATAACCATAATAAATGCCTGTTTTTTCGGGATCGCTTGCGTCATCTCTTTTTAATTTTTTCCAATCACACATAATATTTAGGTAAAAAGGACCATCATCGGTTGTTGGATCACCAATTGGATCGACTAAAGTACCTAAGATATCGTTATCTATGTAGCGAATCAATCTAAATCTTTTTGGATTATCGTCGCGTGTAGTTCCCGTATACAACCATGGTTCATTTGTCTCCACAGAAATATAGCTCAATCTCGAACGTTCGATAGCGTTGTTAACCAAGATCTTTTGTATTGCCAAGTTTGCAGAACCAGAGTCGATAGTAATTGCTTGTTCTAATTCAAATTCAGCTTCGTTAATTTTTTTAATTGTGTAGCCTTCATTAACATCTGATGGGAATTCAAATTCTGGTTCGCCATTAGAAATTCTAACCATTATCGAACCTGGTTTATATGGTTCTTTTAAGAACAAGTCTTCTTGAATCAAATCTTTATTATTCAATCCAGCCACACCTGGGAAAGGAGGTATTCCAGCATAATCTGACAATGGATTTTTGTAAATATGAGTGAAACCTTTGTAAACGGGTTCTTTTGTAACATCTATATCGTTGTAGATAATTTCGTCAGGTGCAATATACATTGGTGTTTGAAGGTATGTAGTATTAGGATCACCAATGTTTAATTTGCCAATAACCTTGAACTTAACATATAGAAGAACACCCCAGAAGTTCGTGGTCATCTTGTCGTTTGTTCTTAGAGGTAAGGTTGATGTACCAGTGATTGTAATTCTGCGTCCTCTTTTTACTTGGCTACCAGGGGCATCTTTAATTTGATTCCAAGTTGCTTCATCCATATATTTCCAGTAGTTCAAATCTGGTTTGTCGCTCCATGAAATATTCCAACCATAAGCATATGGCGGATCTTCATCAATAGTTCCATTGAGCGCTAAGAAATCTTCCATATAGGCTGGATGGGTTTGTTGAACTCCAGTTGCTTGAACCGCAGCTGCATCATAGAAAATTGAAAATCGAAAACTATAGATTGGTGGTACGATGTATTCATTTTCGTTGAAAGTGAAAAAATTGTTTTTGATGAATACTGGTACCAATATTTCTCTTGTCTTCGATGTTGATGGTGGTATCCATAGACGTCCATCTGGATATACTGCTTCGTCGTATCCGTCTTGATCGCCTGTTAAGGAAAGAATGGGTGCTTGTGGTTTTGTAACAAATTGTGCATTTGTTTCGATTGTGCTAAGAAATACCACAATCATTAGAAGACCCAATATTGCCCCACCGTAGCGTGATAGCGAGAAAATCTTCTTCATTATAAACTCCTTATTTTTGTTTAATAACATTTATAAAATCTTTTAATTTCGTAATTATTACTTCTATTTATGATTCCAAAAATCACATTTGTTGGTATATTATTCAAGTTGATTGTGGTAGGTTCGTTTATTACGTAATCACCTAAGTCTCTACCTAATATATCAACAAATCTGATGTTTGTTACCTTGGCATTGTTAACTCTTAAAGTATTGTTCACGCAATCGAAATTAATATCATTATCCGATAGCACACTTGTGAAAATACTATCTTTGTTTATAATAACCTTCTGTGCTGAATAATCATATATGCAAGAACAATCAGTATACTCAATAGAAGATATCCCAAAAACATAATTTGAAATTGTATCTCTCAAGATATAGTCATAGATTATTTGGTAATTCGCAGTCATTGCAGAATTTATAAATTC
>CALKJQ010000017.1 GCA_937995785.1 Candidatus Kapaibacterium sp. | reverse complement strand
ATACATCATAAATTAAACGATATACAAATTGCCATAACGCAAGACGGCAACTTATCCGAAATTTATTTCGAAAACCCCGAAAAGGAACGCTCACTCGGAAATATATATCTTGGTAGAGTTACCAAAATCCTTAGTGGTATTAATGCGGCGTTTATCGACATTGGCGGCGAGCAAGATGCTTTTTTACATTTCTCCGATATCGATGAAACATTTGAACAAACCAAAGACAGTAATGAGAAGTTCGATGATGATGATGGCGAAGAATTTGACGAATCGATTTCGAGCGAAGCTTTGAGAGTCCACAATAAACCTAACATTTTGAATACATCAGCAACTTTCAAAACAAAGTCTTCGGGTAATGTAAAATTCAACCTGAAGGAAGGGCAGTTTGTATTGGTTCAAATTATTCGAGAAGCCTACTCTAAAAAAGGAGTGAGAGTTACAACTAAAATCGGTATTCCAGGTCGTTATATTGTTCTATTCCCATTTTCTAAAAATATTGGAATATCTAAGAAAATAGTCGATTTAAAAGAAAGAGGACGACTAAAAAAGATTGCGAGAAACCATTTTCCAAAAGAATACGGATTTATTCTGAGGACAGTTACCGAGAACAAAACAGAACAAGATATTTTATCAGATTTGAATGATATAATTGAAATTTGGAAAGAGATTAAGTTGAAAATTAAAGATGCAAACAATCCGCAGCTTGTTTATCACGATTTGGAATTTGCCAAAAGTGTTGTACGCGACCATTTTAACACTCAAGTGGAAAGATTAATTACTGATTCTTCCAAACTTTATAAAGAGATTGTTGCTTATTTATCAAAAAATTCTGCACAATTGGTTGAGAAAGTTCATCATTACCAAGGTACAATACCAATATTTGAATATTACAACATTCAAAAAGATATTGATAAATTGTACCAGAGCAGGATTTTCTTAAAAAATGGTGGATATATAATTTTCGATAGAACCGAGGCAATGACAGTTATTGATGTAAATAGCGGACGAACTAAGGAAAAAGAGCAAGAAAACTTATCGTTCCAAACAAATAGCGAAGCTGCCAAAGAAATTTGTAAACAGATTAGATTGAGAGATATCGGAGGTATTGTTCTGATTGATTTTATCGATATGCAAAACGAATCGCACCGAAGAAGAATTTTCTACGAAGTGAAAAGAGAAATGTCGTTGGATAAAGCAAAAACTGTTGTTTTTCCACTAACTGAATTATGCTTAATGCAAATCACACGCCAAAGAATTAATCAAAATGTGGAAGAAAAAACCACTGATTACTGCCCCGTTTGCGAAGGATCGGGTAAAGTGCAATCAAAGTTCATAACATTCAATAATATTGAAAATTGGATTAAAAGGTTTAAGCATTCCAATAATGAGAAGCGTTTGGGTTTATTTGTTAATCAATCACTTGCCGAGTATATCACTTCTGGCGACGACATCACCAATTTATCGAAATTGATGCTTAAATATGGTGTAAAAATCGACTTGCGTATATCCCCAAAAATACCCATAAATAAATTTCGATTTTACTCATTAAGGCAGCAAAAAGATATTACTAATGATTTTTTGAATTGATAACAACTTAAACAACTTTTTTTCGTTCATTTAATTTTAATATTGTATCAAATGGAATTTCTTTCGAATTTATTTTATTTTATCCTTGTCTTGGGAATTTTAGTGTTAGTCCACGAATTCGGACATTTTATTGCAGCCCGATTAGTAGGTATGCGTGCAGAAGTCTTCTCGATAGGTATGGGACCTCGACTTTTCGGTTATCACAAACGTTTAGGTTTCACTTTTGGTAGTGTTCCCAAAGATTTTGAATACGACGACAACACAGAATATCGAGTATCCATTTTGCCAATAGGTGGTTATGTGAAAATTGCGGGAATGATAGATGAAAGTATGGATAAAGATTTTATAAACCAAGAGCCACAACCTTGGGAGTTCCGTTCTAAAAAATCATGGCAAAAATTTCTTGTTTTGGTTGCAGGTGTGGTGATGAACTTTGTTCTTGCGGTTGTTATTTTCGGAGGAATTGCATTCTTCCAAGGTCAAACGTTGCTCAAAACAACCACAATAGGAGCAGTTGCCCCCGGTTCGTTAGCAGAGGAAATCGGTTTTAAACCCGATGACAAGATTATTAAAATCAATTACGAAGATATAGGCTCGTGGAACGAGGCTATTGAATACCTCACATTCAAGCAAATGGGTAAAGTAAAACAGATTATTGTTTTGCGGAATAATCAGCAAATCACACTTAACGGAGATGGAAAAAAAATCATCAGAGCCATCGCCGACAAGAAACCACTTGGTTTGGAACCCTACGGAATTCGTGTAGTTCTTCAAATGGTGGAAACCCTTAAACCCGCCGGCCAAGCTGGATTAAAGAAAAATGATACCATAATTAGCCTTAATGAAACTAAAATATTCGGACCTGCACAATTCTCTTCTTTAATTCGTGAAAATAAACAAAAAGAAATTGTATTAAAATATAAACGGCTCGACTCGATATATACCGTATCCCTTGTCCCCAACGAAGATGGAAAAATCGGAGTAATGTTAGGTGGGGCAGTTGTTGGAAAAACTGAGCGAATTACATTCAATATATTTGAAGCTGCTTATATAGGATTTAATGAATCAATTAACTCAATCTTTTTGTTCTTCAATTCGATGGGGCAGATATTTAATGGGAACTTATCAGTAAAGGAATCCGTAGGCGGTCCCATAATGATTGCCCAACAAGCTTCTCAGCAAGCAGAATTGGGTGTAACAAGCTTCTTGAACTTTATAGCACTCTTATCCGTTACACTTGCAATTATTAATATTTTGCCATTACCCGCATTAGACGGAGGTCATTTGGTGTTTATCGTAATCGAAGCGATTCTAAAAAGAGAAATAAAACCGAAGGTAAAAATTGCAATCCAACAGAGTGGAATCGTACTACTTTTGCTATTAATGGCATTCGTAATATATAATGATATAACGAGATAGATCGATGAAGCCACTCATTCTAATATCAAATGATGACGGAATAAACTCACCAGGAATCCAGTATTTAGCATTAAAATTAAAACGCATTGCAGAGATTATTGTTGTCGCTCCCGATCGTGAACAAAGTGCAGTGGGTCATTCTCTTACGATGAATAAACCTCTGAGAGTAATACCCTTCCGCAAAAACGGCGAATTTTTTGGTTATGCAGTAAACGGCACACCCGCAGATTGCGTAAAAATAGCATTGACTACGCTTTTAGACCGCAAACCAGATATGGTTGTATCGGGAATAAACCATGGACAAAATACTGCAATAAATATTTTATATTCTGGCACAGTTTCTGCTAGTACAGAAGGGATGTTATTTGGAATAAAATCAATTGCTTTTTCGGTGGCTTCGCACAATTGGGAATTGGAAATGGAAACTGCTTCGGATTTTGCTTTGGAAGTAGTAAAAAAAGCTCTCGAAATAGATTTTCCTTCGGATACCTTTTTGAATGTTAACATTCCAGCAGTTGATAAGAAATCCATAAAAGGCATCAAAGTTACCCAAGTAGGTAGTGGATACTGGAAAGATTTTTATGTTAAACGCAAAGATCCCTTTAATCGTGATTACTATTGGTTCTCAGGTGAATATTACGAATCAGAGAATGAAATAAATAACGATGATATAGCAGTAAAAAATAATTTCGTTTCCGTAACGCCTATTAAGTATCAATTAACTAATTTTGAAGAGATGAAATTATTTGCGGGATTCGAAAATGAAAACAAACAGGATAATACCGATTGAGAAGATAGAAGATGGAATGATTTTGGCTGATCCCATCCTTAATCAGTTTTCTCAAATTTTAATACCCGCCGGGACAGTACTCTCCGATTTTCACAAGAAAATTCTTGTGCGTTGGAATATTAGTTTTGTGAATATTTATTCCAATGAAGATGATGTTGATATCGAAATTGACGATGATATAATATTGGAAGCAACAAATTACATTTTAAATAAGTTACTGTGGACTCCATCGAATGAGTTCGAAAACGACATGGTGTTCGTAGCGTCGAAGCACATTGCGAAAAAAATTAAGTTATCATCCGAAAATCAGGAAAATTGAGGAGTTAAATGAAATCTTTGGACAAAATAGTTAATTCAATTAAAGAATTTCCAACTTTACCTACCATTTTTGGTCAGCTCTCTGATGCAATGACAGACCCCGATACAAACATTAATTATGTTGCAAATATAATAGAAAAAGATACAGCTTCAGTAACCAAATTATTAAAGTTAGCAAACTCCTCGATATTCGGATTTCGTAACAGAGTTACGACTGTTCCTCAAGCGATTCTTTACCTTGGTTTCGAAGAAGTTAAAAATCTATTACTTTCTTTGAAGGTAATTCAAATTTTTAGAACTAAAGAAAAAAATATAAAACTTATTACTCCTCTTGATTTCTGGACCCATTCTGTTTCGTCGGGGGTAATTGCCCGAATTATTGCTTCGAGTGTGGGAATTAGAAGCTCCGAAACATTATTTTTGGGTGGAGTGATGCATAACATAGGTAGGTTATTGTTTTATATCACTTTGCCAGATGAGTATTCAGAAGTACTAAAACTTCAAAAAGTTGAAAAGATTTCCATAAGTGATGCCGAGCGAAAAGTTATTGGAATTTCGAGTTCTCTTGCCGGAGAGATGTTAGCACAAAAATGGAAGCTACCATTACCAATAATAGATATCATAAAATATCACAATACCGGCACTATTTCAGATAAGATTAATTTAAATGTAGCAATAATACATATTGCTGACCTCACAGCCTCGATGTTCGAACTGGGTAGCGATGGTAGAGAATACATTGCAGCTCCTAATCCCCAAGTTTGGGATAATTTGAAATTACCAGTCAATTTCTTTTCAACAAATTACAATAGAATTATCGCTGAAACTTCCGAACATTGCAATGTTTTTTTAAGTAATTAATTTTAATGTCTCGTATTAAGCATTTCCTAAGTAATAAATTATATTCTTGGTATTTGTATGATTGGGCTAATTCTGCTTATTCCACAACTGTAATCACATTGTTTCTTGGTCCATATTTAACCTCATTGTCCAAATCGAGTGAAGTAGAGGGCTTAATCTCCTATTTTGGATTCCAAATACCAGCTGGTTCTGTTTTTCCATATACAATTTCTATTTCTGTAATTCTCCAAGCATTAATTTTGCCAATTATTGGAGCATTTACTGATTATTATCGAAAAAAGAATATAATATTGGGCTTTTTCACTTTTGTTGGATCTGTTTCCACAATGGCATTTTTGTTCGAATCCAACTATCTCTTTGCTTCATTTTTGCTGATTATCTCTAATTTTTCATTTGGGAGTGCAATTGTAATTTACAACTCATTTCTTAATCAAATTTCCAACGAAGATGAGCGAAAAAAGGTTTCCTCTGTTGGTTGGGCTGTTGGATATATTGGAGGTGGGCTTTTATTAGTAATAAATTTACTGATTTTTCAAAATTATGATTCCTTAGGAATTGATAAAGGTTTGTCCGTAAGATTAAATATTGCATTGGCTGGTTTGTGGTGGGCAATATTTGCCCTTCCCGCTATTTTGAATTTGAAATTCAATAACCAATATATCCCACAAAATAAAGCATCCTTTATTCTAAAATCAACATTCGGCCAGTTAAATAATACCTTTAAATTGATATTAAATAATCGCGTTGCATTACTTTTTTTGATTGCGTTTCTTCTCTATAATGACGGTGTTCAATCAGTAATATCTCTTTCTTCGCTATTTGGACAGGAAGAATTGAAATTGAGTATTGAGTTTTTGACAATTGTTATATTAGTTGTTCAATTTTTTGCTGCATTTGGGGCTTTAGTTTTCAATTACTTTGCCGACAAGATTGGCGAGAAAAACACTTTGCTCTATTTGATAGTTATTTGGATTATCATTTTACTTTATGCATTTCTATTGCTTAGCAATGCATATGATTTTTTTACTCTTGCAATTTTCATAGCATTAGTGATGGGTGGAATTCAAGCTATTTCCAGATCTGTATATAGCAAACTCATTCCAAATGGTAAAGAAGCCGAATTTTTCTCTTTCTACGAAATTAGCGAGAAAGGAACAAGTTGGATGGGACCATTCTTGTTTGGCATCATTTACCAATTTACAGGGTCGTATCGCTATGCAATACTTTCATTAACTGTGTTTTTTGTACTGGGTGGCTTGATACTTTTTTTTACTAATATCGAAAAGAAAATAATTAATAATGTTAAAGAAACAATTTAAATATTTAGAGGACTTCATTGATAAGTTTATCAATGATAACTTCAAGTCAAATTTATTAAGCAAGGACACAAAGTCTTTTTATATT
>CALKJQ010000016.1 GCA_937995785.1 Candidatus Kapaibacterium sp. | reverse complement strand
TTTTCGGTACCAACAAGAGCTCGTCAGGTAGCCGACGTTTCGGGAGCTGGGGATACAGCCATTGCCACCTACACAGCCGCCTACATAGGAGGTGCAAATCCAATAGAAGCCGCTTCGATGGCAAACTATGCATCGGGAGCTGTTTGCGAAAAAACAGGTGTCGTCCCAATCGAAATCAATGACTTAATATCATCGATAAAAAGAAACGGATTGCTGGGTAAATAAAAAATGTTGTTCTAATTGATTATTTCTTCTTGAAGCAATTCTAAAACTCTCCGAAATCACTTGTATTATTTTTATCTCGAGATTCTTGAGCCATTTTAGTTATATAATCATCCAATTTTTTCAAAATCAATTCATCACTTATTCCTAAAATCCTAAGAGCCAAAATAGCAGCGTTCTTTGCATTGCCAATTGCTACTGTTGCAACTGGTATGCCCGCGGGCATTTGAACGATACTCAATAGTGAATCTAATCCGTTTAGCGATTTGGTTTGTATTGGCACACCGATAACGGGTAAAGTGGTATGCGAAGCTGTCATTCCTGGTAAATGGGCGGCTCCACCGGCACCTGCAATTATCACTTTGATGCCACGCCCAACAGCAGATTTGGCATACTGAGCCATATCGTCGGGTGTTCGATGAGCCGAAACTACTTTAATTTCGTGAGGAATATCGAAATCTTTTAGAATATCCGATGCTTGTTTCATTGTTGGGTAATCCGAATCGCTACCCATTATAATTCCAACTATTGGCAATTTCATCTATTTCCTCTTTTTTTGGATTGCTATGTTAATCAATCGTTCGCAAAGTTCGGGAAATTCTATTCCGATTTCTTTTGCAGCTTTTGGAACTAAACTTGTGGAAGTAAAGCCAGGTATTGGATTTAATTCCAAAAAGTACGGTTCATTATCTTCACTTAATCGATAGTCGATGCGGCAAAAGCCGTTAACCCCAAGAATCCCATAACACATTTCGGACACTGATTGTATAAACTCGGTAACATCCTCCGTTGTATCGGCGGGACAAATATAATCGGAATTTCCTTTGATATATTTTGTTGTATAATTATAAAAATCTCCTTTGGGAACAATTTCTATTAGTGGCAAGGCTTCGCCATCAATCAAACCACAAGTGATTTCGCGACCTTCGATAAATTCCTCGATTAAAATTCTATCAGAATACTTTGCGGCTTCTTTTAATGCAATGGTAATATCGTCCAAATTTCCTGAATTCACAATCGTAATTCCAATAGAGCTGCCTTGATCATTTGGTTTAACAACAAATTTACTGCCAAACTCCTTGCGAATTTCTTTAATTAATTCTTCGTTTTCGATTGAATTTAAATCAACGGGCATCCATTTTGGGGTTAGTATTCCATAGGCTGTAAGCATATTCTTAGTAAATATTTTATCCATCGCAACCGAGCAAGTTTTTGGATTGCTTCCCGTATAGGGTAAATTTTTGAATTCGAAAAGTGATTGAATTAGTCCGTCCTCACCATATTTACCATGAAGAACGATAAAAGCGGCATCTATTGAATTCCAAATTGGCAATTCCATCATTTCTAAATAAGATTTGGGATGGAACGAAGACAAATCCTCTAATGATATTGGTTTGCTAACATCGATTATAAGTTCCTCGGCTTTTTTATAATCTTTACCAAATGCGGGGTCGATTGGAATTACGTTATGTCCCAACGATCGTAGAGCTTCCACGACTGATTTGCCACCGCTTATCGAGATATTTCTTTCGGTGGAGATTCCCCCCATTACAACAGCAATATTCATTTTTTTAATCCTTTTTTTCTTGCTTAAATTCTAAATACATTTTTTGTAACAATTGCACATCTTCCCATACCTCTTTTTTGGCAGATGGAGTTCGCAACAAGTATGCTGGGTGGTATGTTGGAATTGCGATTATATCACCATAGTTTATAACTTTTCCTCGCCAATGAGTTATTTTATAGGTTTTACCAAATAAAGCTTGTAAAGCAACTGCACCCAATAGAAGAATAAATTTGGGCTTGATAAGTTCAATTTGCTTCTTTAAATATGGTAAACAAGGTGTATAGTCGTCCTCATCGGGCGTTTTGTTCAAGGGTGGGCGACATTTAACAACATTAGCGATATAAACAATATTTCGGTCTAAATTGATTGCCGCCAATATTTTATCCAATAATTGTCCTGCTTTCCCAACAAAGGGTTCGCCTTTCATATCCTCGTCTGCTCCTGGAGCTTCGCCAACAAGCAAAATATCGGCTTTGGGATTGCCCACTCCGAATACGAATTTGTTGCGAGTTTGTCCAAACTTACATCTAAGACAATCCTTAATGGCATTATTCAATTCCTCCATAGTCGAGGATTCTTGCCAATTCTCAATTGTTATAATTGGCTTTTCTTGTTTTTCAATTTTAGGAATTTCTGTAATATTAATTTTGGGGTTGAAATTTTTAGATTTTTCTGAAAATTGTAAAGGAATATATTCTCCTTCTTCATCTCGAATATATTCGAGCAATTCTTTATATTTTTTTTCTTTAATTAAATTCTGCATAATTTACAAAATTATACAGAAAAAAGGTAAGTAAATTTAGAAATATTAAAATTTTGGTATCGATACTATAAATTTTGTCCCTTGACCTACAATCGAGGAAACGTGAATCTCGGCTTGCAGCATCTGGCTGTATTTTTTAACAATCGATAAGCCAACTCCACTACCGTAGCTTGTTTTGGCATTTGATGCCCGAAATAACGGTTCGAATATCATTGGTAGTTCGTGGTTAGGAATACCTATACCAAAATCTTGAACATAAAAAACGAGAGAGTTATCCAAATCTTCCATTTCGATAATTATGTCTTTATCTGTGTCGGAATATTGACAAGCATTTTTCAAAATTATTCTTAGAATTGCCTGCAGAACTACTTTATCCGTTTTAAGTAGAACACGATGCGATGGATGATTGAATATAATGTTGTGTTTTCTCTCGTCATATTCGCTTACTTCATCAATTATTTGATAGAATAAAGGGATAATTTCGTACTGATTGTTATCCAAAGTTAGTTTAACATTCTTTTCTGCCAGCAGATGCACATTATCCATAGATTCGACAAGTTGATTTATCGAGATATGCATTCGCTCGAAAATTTGTTCGGTATCTTCATTTTCGGTACGTCCTGGAATCATTTTTAGTAAATCTACAGAAGTTTTGATAACGGTTAGTGGGTCGCGGAATTCTTTAACAAGGACATTAATAAATTTATCTTTAATTTCAATTAATTTCTTTTCGTTATCCAATAGCACTTGCAGTTCTTCGCGAGCTTGCAGCAATTGCTCCTCTGCACTTTTTCTTTCTGCAATTTCCATCCTCAAACTATCAATAGTTTCCTGCAATGATGTGGTTCTGCTTGCCAAAGAATCTTCCAGATTATGAATTACTTCGGCAAAATTGAATTGCAACTTCTTGGTTTCGGTTACGTCCACACAACTAATTACAAAGATTTCTTTCATCGACGAAAAAGCGTTGAACTGAAGCCATTTATCATATTCTTCGATATATCTATCGAATTTGAAATTTCCACCTTGACTTGATATTTTTCCCAACAATTTCAATTCCCGACTAAACTTACTTTTATCCTTGTGCATTTCGGAAAAGAAACGACCAACTATTTGTTCTCGCTGAATGTTGAAAATACTTTGAAATTCATGGTTTACATACAAAAATCTGAAATCAACAGCTTCGAAAAACTCATTTAGTACAATTTTATTTATACAAATTCCATAGGGCAAGTCTTCGAGAATTGAAAAGATTAAATCTGTAACATCATCAAAATAAATGTTAAGACTACCTCTCATCAACAAGATTTCTTCGAGTTTGTCTGAATTAATGGTCATTGGCTTTATTCTTTTTCATAGCAAATTATAATCAATAATAGTGCCAAAAAAAGTCTCCAAAAGCGATTAAATCGATTTTTTATCTTATCAAAAACTGATTTAAAATTAAAATATAATCATCAAAAAAACCATCTCGCTCGGTGCTTTTGTTAAATCCAATCAATCGTATCTTATCTGTTTGCAGATATTTACGATAATATCGGAATTTCGAACGAGTTTTATTTGTTACTTTTATGTAGTTTTCATAAAAAAAATCTGTTACATCTTTTTGATTGATTATTGGTTTAATTTTTTTCTTAAACCACACGATATTCAAAAAATATCTAATCCACTCTAACCCAATTCTCACTGCTTTAGAAGTATGGCTTCGTGCACCGTAATCAACAACTATGCAAGTGTAACCCATTGCTAAATACATTAAGAAATTAGAATCTAAACCCAATAAAATATCCTCGAAGGCAGCCGCTTCGCAATGACTGGATTGAATTCGGATGAATGATATTTCTCCACCTTGCAAAAAAGGCATATCGGCAATTGCCTCGATTCCTGTTGATAAGTTTATAAAATATTTGGTTCGCATCTTTTTTTTTACCCAAAATAGCAAAATCTAATAAATTTCGTCTTAATTTTGAGTAAAATACCTAAAATGCAAAATAATTCAATAATAATATTGCCCGAATTTATTGCCAATCAGATTGCTGCTGGCGAGGTGGTTCAACGCCCCGAATCTGTTGTTAAAGAATTAGTTGAAAACTCTCTTGATGCGGGAGCAACTGAAATTGTTGTGATTATTCATGATGGTGGCAAACAGTTGATTAATGTTATCGATAATGGCTCGGGTATGGTTAAAGAAGACTTGCTACTTTCAATTCGCCGTCACGCAACCTCGAAAATTAAGTCGCAAGAGGATTTAGAAAGAATTCTTACCTTTGGTTTTCGTGGCGAAGCTTTGGCTTCGATTTCGTCGGTTTCAGATATCGAAATTCGCACAAAGCACCAATCAGAAAAGCACGGTTGGCGTTTAAGATCCGAACCAACCAAGCAACCAATTATTGAACCTTTTAACCTCGTTATCGGCACTCAAATTTATGTGAGAAACTTATTCTATAATGTGCCTGCTCGCAAAAAATTTATGAAATCAAAAATTAGCGAAATTCGATATATTAGCGATTCTCTTATGAGAATTGCCTTGGTCAATCCCGAAATTAGATTTACTTTTTATAGCGACGACAACCTTGTTTTCGACGTAAAACCATCAAGCTGGAAACAACGTATTATCGAATTGCTTGGTAATTCTGCCATCGATGGCTTTATGGAAGTAGCATACGAAAACGAGCTACTAAAATTATCAGGCTACATTGCCAAACCCGAATTAGCCCGCCCCACTACAAGCGGTCAGTTCTTATTTGTGAACCGAAGACCCGTGGAATCGCGCAACCTCTCTTTCGCGATATTTTCTGCTTTCGAAAATTTACTTGAAAGAAATCTAAAACCAGTGTATTTACTAAATTTAACTATAGACCCCGATAAAATTGACGTAAATGTCCATCCTCAAAAAAATGAAGTTAAGTTCGATAATGAAAATTATGTTTACAATACATTGAGGAAAGCAGTTGCGCTTACTTTGGAAAACAATAATTTAATAACAAATATCGATATACAAAAAGGTTTTGCCAATCAACCATTTGTTCGATTGACTAACGAAGCAAACAAATCCATTTTGGTTAATCAGGTAACTGGCGAAGTGGTCGAAAACGATACAATTCCAACAAAGCAAGCAGATTACAAATGGACTAATTACAATTCGGATAGAATTTTACCTAAAAATCCCACAAAGTCTGATAATTTCGATTGGAACAACTATCAAAAATTGGTTAGCAGTTCCAATGCACAATCTAATGAATTAACAAATCCAAGTCCAATTAACATAGACAATAACAAATCTTCGTTTTTTGAGAATGATTCGGGGAAAGTGGACGATTTTTCGATACAGCTCGATAATTCTGATTATTGGCAAATCTTTAACAAATATATTATTGTACATTTAAAGGATAGGATTATATTGGTCGACCAGCACAATGCCCACGAAAGGATACTTTACGAACAAAATCTAAAAAAGTTTGACTATTCCAAACCAAGTAAATTACTTTTCGAAAGCAAATTTAACCTTTCGCCCTCAGAGGTTGCTCTGGTTGGTGAATTGCAAGATGAATTGAGAGAAATTGGATTTGATATAAAAATAAACGAGCCAAACGAAGTTGTTGTTATCTCTGTTCCCGATAACGTTTCCTACGGCGAGGAAGAAAGTGTTCTACGCAAAATAATCGATGAATACAATAGCAAATATTCAATTTCTAACATATCCAACAAAGAAAAAATGATTGCATCGATTAGCTGTAAAGCGGCTATTAAAACCGGCGAGTCTTTATCCTTCGAATCGATGAAGCGTCTGGTCATCGACTTATTCAAATGCCAGAATCCTTACTTATGCCCCCACGGTAGACCAATAATATTGGATATGAAACTTTCGGAATTGGATAGGCAATTTGGCCGGAGCTATAAAATAAACGAAATTCCGTAATTTAGGAGTTTATCAAATCAAGGTTTTATGAAAACTATTATATTGATGTTTATTATCCTATTTTGTGCAATTCAAAATAGCCAATCATATTTTCCCGAATATTTAATTCCTGGCGAAAATTTCGAATTCAGACCTTTTTATCACAAAACAAATATCAATCAAATCAATCAGATAAAATCTGCATTGGATGCCCGACCCTATGACGTGACAGAATACGATATTTTTTTAGATTGGTATCAAGTGTTGACAACCGACAACCCAAGTGGCGATAATCGTCGATTTTGGGGTATTAATAAAATCACGTTTCGTGTGGATACTGCTGTATTATCTGCTATCGAATTGGATGCTGCTAATATAATTATCGATTCTGTAAAATACGTTAAAGATAATTCAAAACTTATTTATAATCAAATTCAAGATATAGTTAAAATTACATTACCAAAACAATTTTTTAAAAATGATAGTGTTCAATTAGCAATACATTATACATACATCGGCAAAGAAAATAAAGGAATGTATATCTACGAAAAAGGGCGATATGTGGGTCAAGGACCACAGCCAAAAAGAGACTCCATTTTCGTCCTCGAACGCATTGCCTACACAATGAGTGAACCTCAGAACGCAAGATATTGGCTACCTTGCAACGATTCACCTCACGACAAAGCTATGATTAAAATGTCAGTAAAATTGCCATTTGGCTATAATCTTGCAACCAATGGTTTAAGAAAAGATTTCAAAAAAATCGCCGATAGCATCTTTTATTATTATCAATCATATTATCCAATGACCACTTATTTAATTACCGTGAACGCCTCTAAATTCCGCTTCGAGGAAGATAAATACGTCCGTAAAAGCAATCCGCTTGATACTATTCCATTGCATTATTATGTATGGGAACAAGATTGGACAAGCGATACCACCGATGGTGGCGCCTATAATGCTCGGCATGCTTTCCGAAATGTTTCTAAAATGATAGATACATATTCCAATATCTTTGGTGATTATCCATTCGAAAAATATGGTATGGTTGCCGTTCAACCATTTGAATTTGGCGGTATGGAACACCAAACAATGACAACAATTAATCGAAGTTGGCTACGCGGATTTTCCGAAAACGGCATTGCCCATGAATTGGCACATCAATGGCTTGGCGATTTAATCACTTGTGCCACTTGGTTCGATATTTGGATAAATGAAGGTGGTGCCACTTGGAGCGAAGCAATCTGGTACGAAAGTTTATATGGCAAAGAGTTTTACTATTACTATATGAATCAAATCATCAATCGATATTTATCAAATGATGTATTACACAATATACCAATCTATGGAGTTCCTATCAATAGTATTTTCACCTATCCAATTAGCATCTTGGAATATAACAAAGCAAGTTGGGTTTATCATATGCTTAGGGAAAATTTAGGCGACGATACCTTCTTTTCGGCACTAAGGTTCTTGATTGCACGCCATAAATTCTCAAGTATCGAAACAGTTGATTTCCTTGTTACAATGAGAGAATACTTAATTGAGCCTCCTTTGAATTTAGATAAATTCTTTGAGCAATGGATTATGAAGGCAGGCCACCCAATTTTCGAAATATCTTCTAAAAGTGCTGTTGGCAATAACTATTATGACATCGAAGTCAATATCAATCAAATACAAGAAGGTTCGAACATTCCCGAAGTATTCGAAATGCCAATCGAATTGCTTTTGTATAAAGATTCGTTAGTCCAAAAAACACACATCATTTATATGGATAAGCGATCACAAAGTTTTAAATTTACAATAGATTTCCGACCCGACTCTATTAAAATCAATACCAATAAAATATTGTCAAGAGTAGCAAGTAATATTTTGGCAGTCCAGAATAACCAAATTTCCAGAAATCAAAAATTATATCCAAACCCCGTCCAAGCTGGTTCAAACTTCAATATCGACATTAATATTACCATCAATGATAACCTATTAGTTGAACTTTACGATATTCTTGGCAATAAAATGAATACATTATATAATGAACAATTAACGCCAGGTAATTACAATGTTCAATTACCTTCGGCTGGCTTGCCCTCGGGTCAGTATTTGATTAAATACACCAATGGCAAGGATTCTGGCATAAATCGCTTAATCATTATTGAATAATACAGTCTTTTTTAATTTTTGTAAATAGTCCCTTCAATAAGCTTGATACTAAGCAGAAGGGATTATTTAATTTAATGATGTTCAATAGCTAAGGTAATGTATAATAAGATTATTTATGTTAATACCTGTTTGTATTTAAAAAAGTTAGATTAAAAAGAACTCTTTCTATTTTTTTCCAACAATAGAACTATCATTCATTAAATCTTTATCAGCGGTCAGCATCGTTGCGAATAGACTGTATTTGATTCCCATCTACGTTGAATTCTTGTGATTGTTCAATTTTTTCACTTTACAATGAAATTGATTAATTTGTTTTTCACGAAGACAACTTTTACGATTTGCTTGCCTGCTATGAATTTTTGGACGTTTTCGTCCGCCAGGGCTAATGGTTCTACCTCGCTTTGTTCGGCACCGAATTTGACGCTCAATTTACTGCGAATTTTGGATGCAACTTGCACAACAAATTCAATTGTGTTCTGAATTGTTTTGCCTTCGTCGTATTCGGGAAACGATTCAAAGTAAATAGAATTCTGGTTCCCCATTACTTGCCAGA
>CALKJQ010000015.1 GCA_937995785.1 Candidatus Kapaibacterium sp. | reverse complement strand
TCGGCTAAATCCTCACCCAATTCGCCTATAATTTGGTTATTCTCGTCAAGGGTAACTTCTTCTCCATCTATTATTGGGGCTAAATTAGCCATTTGTGCTAATTCATCATTTTGTCTTAATATTTCGAGGGACATTTTTTTTGTTGCGGAGGGATTGTATTTGCGGGATATATTTTTGTTTCTTTTGCCTTTCTTTTTGGCTTCGAGTTCGCTATAATTAGCAAATATCAAAGTTAACGAAATTAATAATATTATTACTGATCTAATTTTTATGTTATTTAATATTCTCATACTCTCTCTCTTTTGTTGCACTAAATGGTTAAAATTGCTTTTTGCATTTTCGACTAATTTCAATTTAAGAATTTTATCTGGAAAAACAAGTCAAAAAAATCTAACACTGTGTAAAAATTTTAACGAAATATTAATCGAATTTAATAATGTTGTTCGTTACGACGAAGTGTTGCATCATTTAATTGCTCCAAAAATCGCAGAACCTATTATTCCTGCTTTGCTGCCGAACTTTGCTCTTTCGATTACTATATTACTCTGAAGATGGGGTAGGGACCTTTTGTTAGCCACCTCCGATGCTTTGCTGTAAAACAATTCACTAGATTTGGAAATACCACCACCAATAATAAAGTGGTTTATGTCGAGTAAATTGGCAACCGAAGTTATTGTAATACCAAGGTAATAACCAATCTTTTCCATACATCGAGTTGCCAATTCATCGCCTTCGTCTGCATAATTAGAAATAGAAATAATATCGAATTTTTTATTTTTATTGATTATAGAATTGGGAAATTTATATGCTAACCTTTTGGCATAATTGATAATAGCATTTTTCCCAAGATATTCTTCCAATACTCCCGTTCTGAATTCCCTCTTTTTAGTCTTGGCATTCGAATTGAAAATCATATGACCAATTTCGCCGGCAGCTCCATTATTTCCGCGATATAGTTGTCGATTAATTATAATTGCACCGCCCACCCCTGTTCCAAGTGTTATATAAACAAAGTTATTGTAAAATGCTCCACTACCAAGCGTCATCTCCGCAATAGCTGCGATATTAGCATCATTTTCGAGCTTGATTGGAAAATCGTTGCCTAATATTGGCGTAACTGATTGTTTTATAAAATCTAAAAGATTGAATTTATTGAATGCGGGTATGTTTGGTGATACGATTATCAAACCATCATTATCGATTATACCCGGTGCTCCTATACCTATCGAAGATAATTTATATTCCTTCGAAATTTTTAAAATCGAGTTTATTAATGCCTCTTGAATTGTGTTCAAATCGATTAAATGTGGCATTTTGTAAGAAAAATCTGCTACTAATTCAAATTTTTTGTTCAAAATTCCGAACTTTAAATTAGTGCCACCAATATCGATTCCAAGATGAAACATACTAAACTTGGGCTTTTTTTAAGTAATATTCCAGTGTAAGATTCAGACCTTCATCGAGTTGGATTTTTGGCGTCCACCCCGTGAGATTATGGATTTTATTGTAAGAGCAAACACTTCTCATTTGTTCTCCAATTTTGAAGGGAACAAATTGTTTTGGTCTTTGATAATTGGTTAATTTTGCCAATTTATCAAAAATGTCCAACAAAGGAGTTTCGATAGCTGTCGAAACATTAAATACGCCCGTCATTTCGGGGTTTAATGCCAACACATTTGCTTCGACTACATCATCGATATAAACATAATCGCGGGTTATAGAGCCGTCTCCTGTTATATAGGTTTCTTCGTTTCGAAGCATTTTAAGGAAAAAGATAGCAATTACGCCAGCCTCGCCGAAAGGATTTTGCTTTCTGCCATATACATTCGTATATCTTAACACAGTGTAATTTATATTGAAAACATTTTTATAATATTCTAAATACTTTTCCACAGAGTATTTAGAAACACCATAGGGTGAAACAGGTGAATTTTGATGTTCCTCGCTGCAAGGAAACTCGGTTTGCTCGCCATAAACAGTGCCGGCCGACGATGCAAAAATAATTTTTTTTACACCCGTTTTACGGGCGGACTCGAAAACGTTTAAGCTGCCAATAATATTTGTCCTTGCATCATCGGATGGAATAGACACAGAATGACGAACGCTCATTTGAGCTGCATAGTGGCAAACAACATCAAAGTTCTCTTCTTCGAATATCTGAAGCAAATTATCGTCGTTAATGTCCGTTTGATAGAACTTGGCTCCATTGGGGATATTTTCGGTAAAACCAAGAGATAAATTATCGATAACTACAACATCGTGGCCTTCGGAAAGGAACCTTTCGGCAATATTGGAACCAATAAAACCAGCTCCACCTGTAATACATATTTTCATAAGTTTTTTTTGTTTTTAACAAAATTAACAATATTCAATTGATATTAAATAATTTTGAGTTTTATTAAATGCCATTATTAAATTTATTAAATTCTATTAGTAATATTTTAGGAGAATTTATCAAAATGAAAGAAAAAGTACTAACACAAAATGCACCCGCACCAATAGGTCCATATTCCCAAGCAGTTGTTGCAGAGGGTAAATATTTATTCATTTCAGGTCAAATCCCATTCACACCCGATGGAAATTTGGCAGGAGATACAATTGAAGAACAAACGCATCAATCTATTAAAAATATTGCAGCTATTCTTACCCAAGTTGGTTTGTCGTTAGAAAATGTGGTGAAGACAACCGTGTTGATGGTAGATTTGGGAGATTTTGCAAAAATGAACTCGATTTATGACACATATTTTGGTTCTAGCAAACCTGCACGAGCTGCATACCAAGTAAGCAGATTGCCCAAAGATGTATTAATCGAAATTGAAGCTATCGCAGTTTTCTAATTATCAACTAATCTTTGAAAAGCTCAAGTAAGTTTATTGCATCCAAATTTGCTTGGGCTTTGGTTCCTTCACTCAAAATTATTTCAGATTTAACTTTTTTCAATTCATTCAACGCTTCGGTAAAATCGTCGATAGGGTAATTACTTACTAAGGAAAGTGGATGATTATTGTTTGGCTGAATACTATTAGCCAATTTTTCGATAGCATTGTTCAAAATATCCATTTTCCATTCACCTGTCGCAGTGTTTTCACTCTTTATATCGATTTTATCAATATTTTCGGCATTTGTAGTTTGATTAGCTTTGGCTATATGTGTAGTAAAATTTTGGATATTTTGAAAGTTTTCTTTGTTTATTGATGTTATTTTCATAAAAAACTCTTGTTTTATTGGAAAAAAAGTATTATTTTACACTTTTAGAAATTAAAAAAAGATTAAACAATTGTTATACCAAAATTCAAAGGTGAAATATGAAGAAATTATTTTACTTGCTCATTCTGACTACATTTATTTTACCATCATGCCAGCCGGAACAGAAGTATCTCACTGTTGAGGAAATCAAAAAAGAAGAGGCTGATATTGTTAAGGTTCTTTATGCTTACAATAAAGCAAGCGAAGACAAAAATTTTGCTGAGTTGTTAAAAACATTAGCCGATTCAGTTGTGTTTTTTGGCTCGGACCAAGGCGAAGTAATCAAAACATTTGCCGACTACAAGGACGCTATACAAAAACAATGGGAAGAATATGAATACACCAAGTATGGTGAAATAACAGATTTGTTTATAGCGTTAGATAACAAAGCAACTATTGCAAGCGTGATATACGGAGTGCCGTTAGAAGCAAAACTGAAAAATGGTATTCAAGAGGATGTTTTCCTGAGAGCCTCGAGAACTTTAAGAAAACAGAATGAAAAATGGGTTATTGTTTCGGGTATCACAAGCATTCCGAGAGCAAAACCAGTTGTGCAGCCACAAAATACTGCTCAGTAATTTATTGTAGTTCACGCCGCAAGCGAGCAACTGGAATTTTCAGTTGCTCGCGGTATTTGGCAATAGTCCTACGGGCAACATTAAAACCTTCTTCTTTTAAATTTTTGCTAATTAAGTCATCGCTCAATGGTTTATTTTTATCTTCGCTATCAATCATTTCTTTTATCTTTTGCTTGATTATCGTTGTGGACACTTCGTCGCCTTCGTCGGTGGGCAATGCTTCGCTAAAAAAGTATTTCAATTCGTAAGTTCCAAATGGACACTGAACAAACTTATTATTAACAATTCGACAAACAGTAGATATGTCCAATCCTGTAACATCGGATATGTCTTTGTAAATCATTGGTTTTATATATTCGGGTCCATAAAGAAAGAACTCCTTTTGGATACCCGCTATTGCAACCATAACTTTGAGCATAGTAATCTTTCGTTGCTGAATTGCTTGAATCAAAAATTTAGCTTCTTCGTATTTTGCTCTTATCCATTGCTTTGTTTCTTTGTTGTATTTCTTTTCTTTGGATTCCCTTTTAAGGGACTCGTACATTCTATTAATTTTGATTGGTGGAATTGTAGAATCGTTCAACGTAACAACGGGTTCTTCGGTTTTGTCATCAATCTCGATAACAAAATCGGGAATAACGGTATTGTTTTCTGTTACCGATATGCCCTCTCCGGGCTTTGGATTTAATTTTTTTATAATCTCGATAACTTCTTTAAGCTCATCCTCGGTTATTCCAAGTTTTTTCTGAACATCTTTAAAGTGTTTTTTGGAAAATTCTTCAAAAGCATTTTCTAACAAACTGAGAGCTAATTTTTGCAATCTGTTGTGTTTTGGTATTGCTTTAATCTGCGATATAAGGCACTCTTGAATCGTGCGAGAAGCAATTCCAGGGGGATCTAATCTTTGTATTATTTTTAGAACTTTTTCGGCTTGTTCTATGTTAACGGGCTTAAGCATTTCGTTTATTTTGTTGAACGAGTGCTGCACAAATTCTGCGTGTGATTCATCTATTAAATCGGGATTTTCTATTAATATAGCCCCCAAAAGAGTTTTGCTTGTATCGTCCAATTTAAAGTTATAAGCTGGATTCTTTTTCGTAAGGGATTCCTTTGTTGAGTTTTCTTCGATAAACTTGTTTTTTTGCTTTTCAAAATTGATTTCGGCAATATGCGAATTTGTTTCTTTAACAATATCCGAAAGTTCTCGTCGCAAATAGCCATCTTCGTCCACATTCCATAAAATATGCTTACCAATAAGCCTTTCTTCTATTGATAAAGGGAACAAAACGAGCTGTTCTTCTAATTGTTCAATGAAATTGGGATTGTCCTTCACCTGAAAGCCCGTATGTTCGTCGTCGTCGTCCCAAGAATAATTAGGTTGGGTTGAAATTTCTGCATCGTCCTGCAATACAAGTGAGTATAGATGGTAAGGGTCTTCGTCCTCACCCTGCACATAATTGGAAAGCGGTAATTCATTTAATATTTTTACATCATCAAAATATTGTTCGTTGTCGGAAGAATAATCATCTTTGTAAGAAATCTCGTCGTTATCATAATTATCATAATCAACGTTTAATTTTGGTAAGTGTAACTCTTCTTCAATAAACTCAGTAGCTAGGGAACTATCATCTTGCAAAGTGTCGCCCGAATCATCGTCCAAATCTAATAATGGGTTTTCGTCAATTTCCTTTTTTATTTCTTGTTCGAATTGAATAATTGGCATCTGCAACAATTTCAAATATTGAATTTGTTGTGGAGTTAAAGTTTGTTGCAGTGATGTTTTTAATCCAATCGATACATTAATTGCCATATTGGTTATTCTTCTTTATGTTTGTTTGAAATCAATTTGTAAATTTCGGGTGGGAATCGCCTCTCCAGTGCAGAATCAACAAAATTGATTAATTGAACATTGTTCTTCTCTCCATTTTCCAACGCTGGCTCGCATACGCTAAACTGCTCGTAATACAGATAATTATTTCGAACACGAATTGGAAAAAGATGGCAAGAAACAGGTTTGCGAAAACTACTTTCCCCCTCGAAATACGCTTTTTCGATTGCACATTTAGCAACTTCATTATCGTCGTAATAAACAAATACGCAGTCGCGATTAATGATGCACTTTACGGATAATTCGCCATCGGAATCGTGCTCCCAAAATCCATTACGATTAACATAATCAATGGATTTGGGCAACATATACTTTTGAATATTAGTAAGATTTAAATCTATCTGTTGAATTTCCTCAGTCAATAACGGAGCACCATTTTCTCCATAAACCGTGCAGCATCCACCTTTGCATTTATCAAGGTTGCAAAGGAATTTTATTTCGTATATTTTTGTTTCAATTTTTAAAGATTCCATCTTTTTGATAAAATTCGTGCCAAACTTTACGAATTTAAGAAATATTTATTAATTTACTTTAATTATTAATGAAAAAAATCAAAATAAAAAGGTAATAACAATGAAATTAATTATTTTAATGGCATTTATGGCAATTGTACTTGCTGGTTGCGACTCTGCCGAATTTTCTGCATTCAAAGTTTACGAAAAAGGTGGTGATAAGGTAAATTTATTGGAATTACGCAATAAATTGGAGAAAACCGATATCATTCTGTTTGGTGAATTGCATAATAACGCTATGGCTCATTGGTTGCAGCTACAGCTAACTAAAGAATTGCACAAAGAAATTGGTGATAAATTAATTATAGGTGCCGAAATGTTCGAATCCGACACGCAACTAATGATTGACGAATATTTCGAGGGACTCTATCCGACCAAAAATTTCGAGGACGAGGCAAAACTATGGAAGAATTATTCCACTGATTATAAGCCGTTGCTGGAATTTGCCCGAAAAAACAAACTCAAATTTGTTGCTACAAATGTTCCAAGACGATATGCAGCTTTAGTCTCCCGGCAGAATTTAGAGAAACTGAACGATTTAACTCCCGAAGCAAAGAAGTTGATGGCACCATTGCCCATTACATTTGATCCCGAATTGCCCGCCTACAAAGAAATGCTTGGAATGGGAGCACACAGCAAGGAAGTGAAATACTTTGCCGAAGCCCAAGCGCTCAAAGATGCTACAATGGCACATTTTATTATAAAGAACTTTAAATCGGGAAATAAATTCCTGCACTTCCATGGAGCATACCATTCGGACAACTTTCAAGGTATTTATTGGTATTTAAAGCACTATATGCCAAGTTTGAATATATTGACAATCTCGGTTGTAGAAACTCCAAATCTGGATTCATTAGACGACAAAGATAAAAACAAAGCAGATTATATAATTATGATTAAAGATGATTTTACAAAAACTTATTAATTTATACTGTTTTTGAAATAATTTTGTAATACATTTGTTATTAGTTAAAAAACGGGATAATAATAATGTGGCATAAATATTTACTTTGTTTAACTGTATTGTTTTTAGCACTTACCCCAATTAATGCTAAAGAACAATATTCCTCTTACGAAGGTACTCATTTTATGGTTTCGTTTATGCAGAACGAATTTTATGTGCAGAACATAGGAATCGGAGTTGAAATGAGAATCTTTGTGTCGGCACGAAATTGGACAAATGTTCAGATTAATTATCCCGACGGATTTATCGATAAATACAGAATTCCAAAGGACTCCGTCCTCAATCTATCCATATCCAACACATATTACAACCAAAAATCCGAACAGAAAAAGAAAAATGGAATCGAGATAATTAGCGATAACCCTGTTATTATATATGCATTTTGTAGTCAATCTTTTTCTTCGGATAGTTATGCGTGTATTCCCACTTCAAATTGGGGGAATGAATATGTGGTGGTTTCGATGCCAAATGATTATTATAATCCCGTTAACCCACCTCCAACCCCACAAGACAGTATTGTTCAATTCACTCCACGACCCAGCGAATTCCTAATTATTGCATATCACAACAATACTAAAGTTAGTTTTAAACCAAAAGTAGAGACTGCAGGCGGAAAGAAACCTACTCAATATTACAGCATAACACTCGATAAAGGAGAGACTTATCTTGTGCAATCTCGCGATTATCCTCGAGGCTTTGGCGATTTGTCGGGAACTTTAATCAAATCCGACAAACCTATTGGAGTGCTCTCGGGGCATACCCGAACCGCAATCTTACAGAATGTCCCCCGAGGTAAAGATTCAAAAGATCATATTGTGGAAATGTTGCAGCCCGTAAGTTCTTGGGGCAAATTGTATTTTTCTGTACCATTTGGAACCAGTCCACACGGTGATTTCTTTAAAGTTACAAGTGTTGAGCCAGGGACAAAATTATCTGTTTATCAATCACCTTATCCTATCGAGTATTTACTGACGGATAGCTTGCAAGTAAAAGAATTCGAAAGTATAAACACTCCTACAATTTGGCAAAGCGACAAACCAATTCAGATTGCACAATTTATGCAACGATTGGGCACCGACCAAGAATCCAAAGATTACGACCCTTCGATGGTGCTATTGCCACCAAGAGAGCAATTTATCCATCACGTGTTGGCGGCTACACCAGGTGGTGTATTTTTCCGTCCTAACCAATACACAAAACACTATGTTGCGTTGATTGCAGAAAACTCGGCTCTGGACTCGTTGTTTATCGATAAAGTTCTCGTAGATACAATTGCACCAATCCGTAAACAAAGAATAATAAACACCGATTTACACTGGGCGATAATAGAGTTGAATCCTGGAACACACGACATTTATTCGCCAACGGGCACACTATCGGGTATTTTGTTTGGAACGGGTGAATACGACTCTTATGCAATGGTTCTCGGTGCGGGGCTTTTGGAGCCTAATTTAGAGGATAACATAGGACCGATTGCCTATGTGGATACAAATTGTTTTATCATCACTGGATATATAAAAGACTTTCCAGAAGAAAATTCATCGGGAATTAATTTTGCAAGGGTGAATGATACATTAACTAATAATATGGATTGGATTCTTTATAACCCACAACCTGGCGATACATCAATTACGTTCAAAGCAACTATTATCAACATAAACAAACCAGCAAGGTTCTATGTTGAATTTTGGGATAAGAAAGGCAATAAAAACATATACGAATACAAATTCGAACCATACTACCTGGATTATCCCCTAAAAATCGATTTCGGTGTGATGAGTTGGACTGATTCTTTGTGTATTCCTATCTATATGCGAAATGAAAGTAAACACCCCATTCAAATCAATTCAATTGATTTGCCAACAGACGAGCGATTGAAACTAAAACTGAACTTTACTGCTCCATACAATTTGAAACCTAACGAGTCGGTTACTGGCGAGGTGTGCTTCTATCCAAATAAGTCCCTGGAAAACTTAAAAGAAAATATTGATTTCAATCTGATGTGTGGTGTTACCAAGCGAATCCCAATTCTTGCCGATGTTGTTGCTCCTGATATAGAAGTTAAGGGATGGGATTTCGGAAATGTCTATCTCGGCGATTCTGCAATAGGTCAGATATCAATTAAAAATTCGGGTAATGTGCCTCTGAGAATAGATTCGCTTTATTTTTATTTAAGCGAAGTTGCTTTTACCTACGATAAAAACCTCAAATATCCATTTTGGCTCAATCCGGATTCAACATTTATTGTATCAGTAAAATTCGTACCCAACCGAAGAGATGATTTTTTAGAAAACGTCAGGTTTTCGAATCACTTAAAAATTCAAAACAAAGCAATTATAACAGGTAAAGGAGTTGCTCCTTTAATACATAATTTAAAAGTTGATTTTGGTAATTGCAGAATAGGAACAAAAAACGATACACTGGTGAGTTTAACGAATGATGGGAACATATCTACTTTGCTAAAATTCGAAAAATTTATGTTTTTCGAACAAGAAGACTACAACTACAATAAATTAAAATCATTCAGTACAATTCTCGAAGAACTTGGGATAGCTAATATAGATTTTAAATATAATCCCACCGACACCGCAAGTTACCAACTAACAGCCGAATTTTTGTGCGATTGGGCGTTGCACCCACCGGTGATTGTTGATGTCCGCGGTTATGGCACATTACCCGTTGTTAAAACAAACAATTACGATTTTGGTGATGTCCAAATATTCACCCAAAAAGATGCAACGCCAATTTTATTATCAAATACGGGTAACGAAAAACTAACTATTGACTCAGTTTTTATTATCGAAAACACCAATTCAGCTTTCAGTATCGATTTATCAAACGATATTAATCAACAATTGCCAATTTACGATAAAAAGAGTTGGGAAATCAGATTTAATCCAACAAATTTAGGAAAACACCGACTAATATTGGGTGTTGCCAACGATGCTTTACCCGCTTACAAACGAAAAATAGATACTATATTAGTGGAAGGGAACTCAATTGCTCCACCTATAGTTAATGCAAAAGTCGATATTGTTAGCCAAGATAAAAGTGTTTGCCGAAACGATACCGTTTTTGTAGATTTTATTAATCTCGAAAACTATACTATAAATTTGGAAAGTATTAATTTGTTGATAATTCCAAACTCTGTCCAATTCAAAGTTTTGGACGATTACCAAAATAAACTTCCAATCAATTTGCCAGCAAACGAAAAATACAGATTGCCAATTTGGTTCAATTTCAAGAAAGATGAAAGTGCCAAAATATTCGCCGAAGGCACTTTTAATAAAAATAATAAATATACCAAAACATTGGAGAAAAAGCCAAAGAATACTCAGTGGTCGTTGGTTCAAATTGATGATATGGAAGTATTGCCCTCGGATACCCTCATTGTCGAAATCAAAGGTCAAATCAAGGACAGTACTGATGTTCCCGTGTCGTTCGATTTGGAAATTGAAACAGAACAAAAAATAATTAATTTATTGGAATTAAATCCAAAATTGTCAATAGAACGCAATGGACAAATAATCCAAATACAAATGAATGCCATTCAATCCTCCGACAAAATAGAACTAAGATGGATGGGCAACCCTATAAAGTTGAACGCAGGTGATAAATGGTCGGTTATGTTGCCATTCATTGGATTGCTCGATAAATCCGGAAAAACTAAATTCAACATGAAGTTAACCTCATCGGATTGCTACGATGCCATAAACACTACAAATGTAGTAATTCTCAAGGAAGTTTGTATGAACCCAATGCGCCCAATAATTATTGTAGACGACCAGCCTGAAACAAAAATTTTTCCTAATCCAGCTAATAATTTCGTTAAAATTGAGTTAAATTTGAAAAAAAATAGTTATATTTACATTTCCATTTTTGACATTTTTGGAAATGAATTTGTAATTAAAGAAAATTCTATTTTGTCAAAAGGAAAATATTTGTTAATTTTTGTAGTTGAAAATATGACAAACGGAAAATACTTTTTAAAAACAAAAATTGACGATAAAATCGAAATGAATATTATTAATATAATTAGGTGAAAAATGCAAAAATATTTACTTCTCATTGCGGTTTTAATATCATTTTGCTTAGGTGATGTTAAAGCACAAGGTGACCTTGAAGACCCATTGAAACCATTCCAAGAAGAAAGACCAATATTTATTGGTCCCGTTTTTGGTTACAACCGCTCGATGCACAGCGTTAGCCTAAAATCATTTGCTGATGCAGGCAACGAAAACATTGCTCCCTGTCCTACTTTCGAAAATGGACAAGATAATGGTTTCTTTGTTGGTTTTACTTACGAACATATTTTGGGCGATTTCAAGAACTCAAACTCATCTATCATCATTCGTGCAATGTACCAAACGATGCCTTCTTATCTGGAAATAATCGGTGATCGTTATCCTTCCTTAGTCACTATAGATTATGGCAATGGAACGATTAAGCAGGAGTTAATTTATTCTTCTACAATCCATACTATGGAAGTAGATTATTCAATGTTCACTTTGGAAGCTGTATATAAAATAAATCCTTTTGAAGGTATGAATCTTGGTTTTACGATTGGACCAACTTTCGATTATGCATTAACCAAAAACTTCACTCAGTTGTTTAAATTAAAAGAACCTTTGAACGCCCGTTTCCGTCGTGCAGATAATTGGGAGCAATTAGGCATTCGTTACGAAAACAACGATCGCACCATTGTGGTTAATGACGGTGCAATTCCCGATGCAAGTGGTTTACGTTTCGCCCTTAAAGTAGGCGTTCAATACGAAATATTGATGGGACGTATGTATTTTGTTCCTGGCTTGAACTACAATTTTGGTATAACAAATTTAGAAAGTAAACAGAGCTGGAGAGTAAGTGCATTGCAAGCTGCAATGGACATAAGGTTCTCTCTATAATTTTTTTATAATTATCTCTATAATTAAAAGCAGATTTTTCAAATCTGCTTTTTTTATGTTTTGCAGATTATTTAGTTTATAGGCATATTTATTAGATTTTAATTAATTTTGCCTTTTTAATTATTAAAAACATTAAAATGGTTAATTATAAGAAAATATTAGTAACTGGTGGTTTAGGCCAAATTGGCTCGGAATTATCATTAGAACTTCAAAAAAGATATGGTATCGAAAATGTTATTATCACCGATATCAAAAACGAGATTCCCGAAGTTTTCGGAAATAATTCAATTTACATTAAGTTAGATGTAATGGATTATGCAAAACTCGAAGAAATAATCAAAAAATACGAAATTGATGCAATATTCCATCTGGCGGCAATTTTATCGGGACGTGGCGAGGAAAATCCATTTTGGTGCTGGGATGTGAATATGAATGGCAATATGAACATTTTTAAAGCCGCAATTGAATATAAAATTAAAAGAGTGTTTATTCCCAGTTCTATGGCGGCTTGGGGAATTGGCATACCTAAAGAAAATGTCCCGCAGGATTCCGTTCTCCGACCAACCTCGATGTATGGCGTTACCAAAGTTGCCGGCGAAAAGCTTTGCGAATATATGTTCCACAAATACAATCTGGATTGCCGTGGTTTACGTTATCCTGGTATTATTTCTTCGGAAGCTTTGCCCGGTGGCGGAACAACTGATTATGCTGTCGAAATTTTCTATGAAGCAATTAAGAATAAAAAATATACATCCTATATCGATAAGGGAACGAAACTGCCAATGATGTATATGCCCGATTGCATCAAGGCTACAATTATGCTGATGGAGGCGGACATAAACCAATTAACTTGCCACGGCGACTATAATCTTGCAGCATTTAGTTTTGCGCCCGAAGAAATCGCCGCAGAAATCAAAAAATTTATTCCCGATTTCGAAATTGATTATAAGCCCGATTTCCGTCAGAAAATCGCCGAATCCTGGCCTTCATCGATTGATGACTCGGTTGCTCGAAAGGATTGGGGATGGTCGCCCGATTATGATATCGCTACAATGACCAAGGATATGATTGAAAAATTATCTAAAAGAATTAAATAACTATGATAACACTCAATGTAAACATAGACCACATAGCTACTATTCGCAACGCACGCGGCGGCAGCGAACCCGACCCCGTTGCGGCGGCTTTGATAGCCGAACTTGCTGGTGCAACCGGTATTGTTTGCCACCTTCGAGAAGACCGCCGTCACATCAAAGACCGCGATTTGCGGTTACTGAAAGAAGTCGTCCAAACTAAATTGGACTTAGAAATGGCAGCCAACGAAGAAATAATTCAAATTGCCTTAGATGTTGTGCCCGATTTGGTTACAATTGTCCCCGAAAAGCGACAAGAATTAACAACCGAAGGTGGATTGGATGTGCGTGCAAACAGAAATAAATTGCGTGAATTATGTAAACAAATGCACGATAAAGGAATAGAAGTTTCGTTATTTGTTGACCCCAACGAAATGCAAATCGAAGAATCTTATATAGTTGGTGCAGATATGGTTGAATTGCACACCGGCGAATATGCAAACGCAATAACAGAAAAAGATAAAAATGAGCAACTCAATATGCTTTTAGCCGCGGCTGCTTTCGCACACCATTCTGGTTTGAAGATTGCCGCGGGGCATGGTTTGAACTATGTTAATACCCAAGCCATTTGCAAAATTCCAAATATCAAGGAACTGAGTATTGGTCATTCAATCATTGCTCGCGCTGCCTTTGTTGGTTTGGCAAGAGCCGTTAAAGATATGTTGCAAATAATACAAATTAACTCAAAAACATAGATTTGAGGATTGAAACTTCCAAGATTTCTTAATAGAAGTTAAAACTTTTTGAGGTTTATCTTCTTTTCATTGCATCTTGATAAAGCATGGTGTTGGTTGGGTCTAAGTAAAGTAGCGCACTCCATACTTTATTATCGGAGTCCCCTTTGAAAATTTGGGCAATTTCGCCAGCTTTGGCATCGAAAAATAGTAGAATAAAATTACTTGCACTCGTTAGTTTATTCTTTTTAAAGTCAGCCATAGCTTCGATTGCTTGGACGATATTTTGCTTTGCTTGTCCGGAATTTTCTGCCATCATATCCAAACCATCAACATAGTACGAAAAAATTGCTTTTCTGAATGGTTCAAATCGTGGATCGGAAAATTCAGAAACTATTGAATAACGGGTTAGCTCGCCAGGTTGATAGTTTATAGAATATCCTGATTTATTTTGCGAAGCCGCCATTTGAATAATTTGCTTGGCGCGGTCGTAGTATTTGCTACCCTCCAATTCCCCGTATGTATCCAAATCATTTGCAATAACCATAAGCATATAAAAGTCAATCAACGAAGTAAATTCGTTGAAACGAGTGGGATTATAGGATAGCATTGCTCCCGATTGGTATTCAAATGACCAATTTTTATCCAAAAACTTCATTGCAATCGATTGCCCCTCGTCGTTAGTGCCGCGAATTGTTCGTTTGGATATTATAATTAATTGTGCCGAAAAGTAAGTTCTATTCGAGCCCGTCAGGTAAATACTTATTTCCACGGGGATTCTCGGTCCGTCCCATTCGATATCTGTAAATTTCTGATTATTTATATAATTTTCTAAATCGTATTTCAGGCTTGTAACATATTGGCGAGAATCAAATGGAATTTGGTCCATATTCACGCTTACGTTAGCTTTCAATTCCTGAGAATATAACCAAACTTGAGAAAAAGTTATTAATAAAATTACTATTGATATTATTCTTTTCATATCTTTTTTTTATTTTTATACAATATTACAAAATCAAAATGAAAAAAGTTTCAATTACTTTAATTTTGATATTTTTATATCCCAATTTTATAAACGCACAAATACCTTTCACATTGAGTAATAGTGTAATTTTTATTCCAAGTGGCAAAAGCGTTCTCGCAAACGGAGAAAATTACTATTTAAGTATATTAGAAAATGGTAGTAATTCATTCAATTTTTATTACAAAGGTTCCGTGTTGGGTTTTCGGGAATTATCTACTTATGGTATAAGTGGGGGTTATCAAATATCTGAATATTTCAAATTATATCTCGGAAGTGGTTTTTTCGGGTTCGATTTGATGAACGAATTTAATGTAACTTCGTCTTTATTACTTAATTTAGAGAATTTGAGTTTAGGAATCGCGGGACAATTTAATCGAGCATACATAAAAGATTTTACCTCAGAAAATTTATTTTCTTTCGATTTATTTGGAAAATTGCATTACGACTATTTCTCAATGGGATTTTTGATTAACAACATTAATCAATCTCAATATTCGAACTATGAGAATGTAATTAATCAACGCGCAGTTTTTAGTTTGGGATATGAATTTTCGGACCAAATAGCCGCCGATATCGGTACTGTGATAGTTATTAATAGCAAATCATCGGTGCTTTTTGGTGCAAAATATAGCCCTGTAAAAGAAATAGCAGTAAATTTAAAATATTTAACAAATAATCAAAGGATTGATTTAGGTATTGCATTTTTCCCAATAGAATGGTTCAAATTAAATTTCTTTTTCACGCATCAGCCCGTTTTTGGTATGGATTATTGTATTATTAACGAAATTAATTGGTAGGGAAATCCTATTATCTATAATTAATTACAAATTGCATTATCATATTTTCTATTTTATCCTTATTTCTACTCTTCGGTTCTTTTGGCGGTTAGCTTCAGTGTCGTTTGGGGCGATTGGTCGAGTGGCACCGTGTGGCAGTGCTTCGATTAATTTCTGGTCTATTCCCTTTTCAGCAAAGTAGTTCTTCACCGATTCGGCTCGTTTGCGGGATAATTCATAATTATATTTTGAACTACCAATATTGTCTGTGTGTCCCTCGACAACTATGTTCAATTTTCCCATTTTTGAATAAAATTGCAAAAATCTGTCCAATTCGTAATAACTTTCGGGACGTAAATCGTGCTTGTCGTAATCAAAAAAAATGTTATTGATTGTTATCGATTCTTGTTTGTTTTCGATTTCCTTTTGGGATACCAAGATTATGTCGTGAACAATTGTAGTGTCATCTCTCAAATTGCGTAAATCCAAATTTCCCGAAGTTGGATAATATCCTTCTTTATCGGCAAAATAGCCGTAGAATTTACCCAGAGGCAAAGCAATGAAATATTCACCAGTTCTTGGATTTGCATTTAAGTTGCCCAATACTTCACCCGATTTTAAATCTTGCCATTTTATTTGTGCACCCGTTGGCTTATTCTTTTTATCGAGAACTTTACCTTTGATGATTGCTACTTTTTGCGGACGGTATTCTTGGGGCAAAGTGATGGAATAGATATCGAATCCGCCAAGTCCGGGAGTGCGGTTGCGACTCGAGAAAAATGCGCTATCGCCAGTTATACCAATTTTGTAGCCCCAGTCATCGTCCACTGTGTTGATATATCTTCCTAAATTTACAGGCTTGCTCCATTCTGTCCAGCTTGTATCGCTCAATCTTACGGATTTGAACACGTCCAATCCGCCTAATCCCGGATGACCTTCTGAGGAGAAATACAAGGTTTTTCCATCAGGATGCAAAAATGCTGAACGCTCCGAAAAAGGAGTGTTTATTGTCGTGCCAAGGTTAATTGGTTGCGACCAACCATTTGGAGTAATGAACGAGATGTAAATATCCATATTTCCATTTTGAGAACCATTGTAAACCTGTCCATAAGGAACAAATGGACCAACCCCACCAGGGCGGTCGGAGGTGAAAATAATCGCTCGTCCGTCGCTTGTGATATAACCCGATTCGTCCTGGTGCCCCGAGTTCACAGGTATTGCTAATTGGCGAGGTGCCGTCCAACCAGTATCCGAATTAGTTGAGATATAAATATCAAATTTCCCGAAACTTCCGGGATAATTGCCCGAAAGTAATAGAATATTGCCATCAACGGTAACATTATCGATAGTTTCGTCCTTGCTCCCGTTAATGGGTGGTTTTAATGCTTGCGGTTCTTGCCAAACTCCATCAACATTTTCCGATACAAAAATATCAATTGCACCATAACCTTTTGGGCGCCGTGCACTCATAAAAAGGTATTTTCCGTCAGGTGTGGGATTTGGGTCCCATTCGTCATATACAGAATTGATAGGATTTGGAAAGTGAGTAATTGTGGGTATTACTTCGTTACGAGTTAGTATGTCGATAGTTTCGTCCAAAGTTTCTTTATAATTTGGATAAAATTGTTTGTAGGAGCGAAAAATAGCCGCCGCCGAGTCGAATTTTTGATTTTTAATGTGATTATATGCTAATCGTTTGATGCAAACAATACCATCTGTTGTGTTATGAAGGATGCGTGCTAATTTTTCGTACAAAGGGTAAGTTTCCTCTGTCGGCACTTGGGTTAGAGCATATTTTGTCAACTCATTTTTTGTGTTGTCCAATTCATCTTTTTTATTTGGAAATAATGGTTCATACATCAAGTATGCTTCGAGCGAAACAATATAGCGGGCTCGGATTAGGTGTTGTTGGGCAATATGTTTCACTACGTTGAAAGCACTATCGGCGGGAGCATATTGACGAATATACTCATCCCAAATCTTGAAGTTTTCGGGGTTCAATGGTTTTCGTAAATCTATAATTGTTTGACTTTGCAAATCCAACGAGCAAAAAGAAAAGCATAGAACAGCAAAAAAAAGTTTAAATTTCATTTCAATATTTTGCAATTAATTTGTAAATTGTAAATTATTTTTACATAATATTTCCAATAAGTAAATGTTTCGAAAAATTACTCAAATATTATTATTGATAACGATAACATTATTTTTTTATTCATGTTCATTCCAAAAAACAGTAGTCAAGGAACCTTATTGTCCCGTACCCCAAATTGAGTGCAAACCAACCAAATTCACAGGTGTTGCTCGCGACACCTCAGTCGATGTTGCCCGAATTCAAGGGTGGCACTACAAAATTGAACCTGTTCAATTAGTTAATTCAAAAGGTGATGAATGGAATCTTGCATTCGACGGCGAAACTCCTTATCTAACGGTATCCGATGGTGATAAAAATAGATTGATGCACTCAAAATTAATCAATTTTAGGCGAATTCTTCCCCAAAAGTTTATTAATACGGACGGACTTCCACATATTGGTTTCCCAGCATTTTCCAAAAAAGTAAATCTTATTTCAACCTCTACTGATTATTCCCCATCGAGGCAAAACGAATTTCTGTATCCAGATGGTAGAGTTCTTGTTCCAATGGAAGAATCTATTGGTATTTCGCGAATACATCTTGCTGATATCAAAGGGTCTAATATTCAGACCAAAAATCAACTAATAAAAGACACGAAATTGAAGGATTGGTATTCCCACCCAACAATTGGGTTTGATGGAAAAATTATTTTTTTTGCCAGCGACCGAGGTGGCAGTATTGGCGGAACTGATTTGTGGTATGTTATCGAGCAAAATGGTCAATATAGTGAACCAATTAATTGTGGAGCGAACCTCAACACTCAATGCGAAGAAATTACCCCATTTATTAGCAGCGATGGCAGATTTCTTTACTTTGCATCTAATGGTGGTGAAACATTAGGTGGTTTCGATTTATTCCGTTGTCAAATAAATTACAATTCCACTACAAATCAAATTACTTTCGGTGTTCGCGAGAACCTTCGCTCGCCAATCAATACAGCGTACAACGAATTATCTCCTTCTTGTTTGTATGATTGTGATTCGCTTTTTTATTATAGTTCAAACCAATATTACAATTCAAAATTAAGCGATTTGGGAGGTTACGATATTTTTGTCCGCTACAAGGTATATATTAAAGAGGAAGTAAAGAAAAAGGAAATAACAGAACCAATATTGGCAATCGATAAAAAAGAAACTATTCAAATCGAAACACCAAAAAATTGGTTTTATCGAATGGAAGGAAAAGTATTCGAAAAAAATACCAATACTCCAATTGCCGGAGCCGAAGTAATAACCCGCGAGACCTCAAGCGATATAACCAACAAAGCAACAACTAATCAAGACGGATATTACACTGTGCAAATGATTAAAAACGAGGAATATCTTGTTACTGCACAATATAATACATTGTTTCCCGACAACGTCAAGTTGTTTATTGGACTAAACGACACTACAAACCGAATTGTTCAAAATTTTTATTTAGAGGAGAAGTACACTTTAAGGGTTAATTTCCCAACAGATGTATATGATAATCCATATAGATTTGTTCTCGATAGTAACGGAAACGAAACCAATATCACTTGGCAAGAGGAAATACAATCACTTGCAAATAATATTATGCTGATGAGGGATAAGATTACCAAAGTGGTATTAGTTGGACATACTGACGATGTTGGAACAGTTGAGTATAATCAAAAACTTGGCGAGCGGCGCGTTAATTTCGTTGTTGCCGAATTAGTGAAACGAGGTGTTCCCTCCGAATTATTAGATGGTCGCTCGGCTGGAGAATTAGAGCCATTAGATAGATTGGGCGATGAGAAAATCGAAAGTTATCGAAAACGTCTTCGTAGAGTTGTGTTGGAAAGAATATTAAAGTAGAATGACACCATTAAAATTTTTATGGATATTAATAGCTAGCTTTATTGCATTACTAATTGTTGCCATCATTTATGTAAACATAGTAATAAGCGATGGAATGCCATCACTTGCCGAATTGGAAAATCCAAAGTTGAATCTTGCCACCCAAATTTATTCGGCTGATGGGGTTCTGCTCGACCATTTTTTTATTGAACGTCGCGTGGATTTACCATTCGATAGTATTCCAAAGAACTTTATTAATGCATTGATTGCAACTGAAGACCGTAAATTTTATGACCATTGGGGAGTGCATATAACCCGAATTTTTGGTGCGGCAGTCAAAAACACAATGGCTGGCTATACAAAAGAAGGTGCTTCCACCATTACAATGCAATTAGCTCGCAACCTATATTTAACCAAAGAAGTTAATATTAATAGAAAAATCCGCGAGGCATTTACCGCAATAATGATTGAACGGAGCTATACTAAGGAGCAAATACTTCAACTATATTCCAACACAGTTTATTTTGGACGCGGTGCTTATGGGATAAGTGTTGCAGCACAAGTGTTTTTTGGCAAATCTACTTCGGAACTTACACTTGGCGAATGCGCCACATTGGTTGCTTTGCTCAAATCACCTGTTGGTTACGACCCTTATTTGTATCCCGAAAAATCATTGCAAAGACGCGATTTGGTGTTGAGTTTGATGCTCGATCAAGATATGATAACATCTTCGCAATACTTATCGGCAGCAGAAGAACCCTTGATAAACAAAACCCAAGAAAAAGCCCGCTCCCAAAGCGGAAGAAGATTGTCAATCGCACCACATTTTGTTGAAATGATAAGGCAATCATTGAACGACGACCCAAGATTGGCGGGATACGATTTATATCGCGATGGTTTGATAATTAATTCTACATTAGACTCCAAAATACAAAAATATGCAAACGAGGCAGTACAAGAACATTTGGACGAGTTGCAAAAGAATTTTAATAAAAATTGGTCTTGGAATAAAAACCAAAAATTACTTAATAATCTAATAGACAAAGCAATAAAATCCAATCCAACATATAGAGCAGCCAAATCTGAAGATAAAGAAAAAATTTATAATATGCTTGCTTCCAATAATAAGTTTATAGATTCTATAAAAAATGCTTCAACTACCATTCAAGTTGGATTGGTGGTATTGGATAACGAAACGGGTGATATCTTAGCAATGGTAGGAGCATCGCCAAAGTTTTTGAGAGAAAATCCGAATGCTAAATATTCATTGAATCACGTTTCGCAAATTCGTCGTCAGCCGGGTTCTTCGTTCAAGCCATTTGTGTATGCGGCAAGTTTGATGAGAGGTTTGAATCCCTATTCCCAAATTGAATGCGGTCCGTATTCCTACACCTTATCGACGGGGGAGGTATGGTCGCCATCGGGTTCGGGGTCTTGTGGTCCGGGCGAGACGCGATCGCTTTATTCGGCACTAAGTTATTCAATCAATACAGTGGCAGCCCGATTGGTTACCCAGGTTACCAATCCCGATGAAGTTGTGAAATTAGCCAAAAAGATGGGTATCCAATCGCCATTGGGGGCATATCCTGCAATATCATTAGGTGCCGCAGGCGAAGTTTCGCCTCTGGAAATGGCTGCTGCCTTCACGGGTTTTGCAAACCACGGTAATTCAGTCAAGTATAGATTTCTTAAAGATGTTTCGGACCACTTTGGAAATGAAGTAATAAAAAGTAGCCGCAAGGCAACCGTCAATTATGGTGTTCTGTCGGATACGATTGCCGAACAAATGGTGTTTATGATGAAAGGAACAATTGAAAACGGTACTGCATCGGTTATTAAACAATTTTTTAATGGAATCGAATGTGGTGGGAAAACAGGAACAACAAACGAGGCTGCCGACGCATGGTTTATTGGGTTTACTCCGGAACTCACTTGCGCCGTTTGGGTGGGCTTCGACGATAAACGAGTGAATTTTGATTATATGGGCAGCTATGGATATGGCGGACGGGCAGCTGCTCCAATTTGGGGACGTTTGATGGCAAAAGTTTATAGCGATTTGTTGATTAAATACAAAAAGAAAAATTTTGGATATGATTATCTACTTGACACAGCACCGATAAATTACGATACACCTGTTCCCACTCCTCAACCAATTCGTGAGTCCAATCCAATGATTCAGGAACAACCTTCTCAAGAAACTACTCTGCCACCTTTGCCTAAAAAACCGCAATAAAAATTGCATTTTTTTGCAATACGTTGCACAAAATTGATTATTTTTGTGCATTATACTGAAATAAACTGTATGGGTGATTTATGAAAAAATTCTATTTAATTTTGTTGATTTTGGTCTCTTTTGCTTGTTCGTCGGTATATATCGAAATTCCTGGAATAACTGCCGACAAAGAAAAAGTATCGAAAGGCGAAAAAGTAACATTGAGCTGGGAAGTTCGTTCCAATACCGAAATGGATATTTGGATAGAAACTGATGTGGATAATACCCCATTATTCAGGGATTTACCCCAAAAAGGTTCTCGCGAAGTTGTTGTTAATTCCACAACAACTTTTCTCTTGAAAGCCAAAGCCAAGAACAAAAAAGTGGAAGGTGGCAGTTCGGTAAAAGTAACTGTTGTGAATTAGTAAAAACTTTTGCATAGCTATGAACTTTTGGCAGACCTTCGAAGGTCCGATATTTGCTTTGGCACCTATGGAAGATGTTACCGATACAGTTTTTCGCGAGATTGTTCTATCTATATCATCTCCAAAATATTTAAATGTTGTATTTGCCGAGTTTACCTCGGTTGATGGGTTATGCCATCCCGTGGGTAAAGATAAAGTTTCACACCGACTATACATAAGCCCAACAGAAAGGAAATGGCTCGAGAAAAACAAAGCCAAAATAGTCGCACAAATTTGGGGCTCCGACCCCGAAAAATTCCATCAGGCAACTAAAATTATTACTCAGGAATATGATTTCGACGGCATTGACATTAATATGGGGTGCCCCGTTCGTAAAATTGTGAATCAAATTGCTTGCTCCGAACTCATTAAATTCCCCAATTTGGCTAAGGAAATTATCATAGCCACCAAAGAAGCAACACATTTGCCCGTTAGCGTTAAAACAAGGACAGGAATAAAAACCCACAACACAGAGCAATGGATTGCAAACCTCTTGGAGGCGAAGCCCACGGCAATTACTTTACATGCTCGCACCCAAAAAATGATGTCTGCCTATCCAGCCGAATGGCAACAAGTGAAAATCGCAGCGGAATTACGCAATCAAATAGCTGCCGAAACGCCCATTATTGGTAATGGCGATGTGATTTCAATCGACGATGCTCTGCAAAAAATTTCACAAACTGGTGCTGATGGAGTGATGGTTGGGCGAGGTATTTTCAAAAATCCATTTATGTTTAATTACCCACAAGAGGAATATACTAAAGAAGTTCGGTTGAAATTGCTCTTGCGTCATCTGGATTTATTTTTGGAGACCTGGGGCGACGAAAAAAGTTATCAAATTATGAAAAAATTCTTTAAGATTTATACTTCGGAATTTGCGGGAGCAAGTGATTTGCGTGCAAAATTGATGCAAACCACCAACAGAAACGAAGTTGCCTTGTTAGTTTCGGAACATCTCGATGAACAATAACAAATTTATCTATTTTTCTTCTTTAACAAAACTTCGTGCCGCAAAATACCTTTCTTTATATTCCTCTCGCAATAAATGCAAATCGACCAAAATTAGCCCGTCAATTGAATTACCAAAATCAACATCAATATTGAAACCCAAAAAACGACTGCCACCATACTCCGTCATTTCTGTGTATCTTCTGTATAGAATTGGTATAGAAAAACCTAATGTTTTCAGTGCTTCCTTTAATTTTTTAAAATCATCTTTATGGTTATCGGCACATAGAATTCTGTTGCAATCCTCCTGAATTGTTTTGGGTACATTAAAAGGAATATTTGGTATAAATAAATCTTGAGGACCGCTATACCACTTTTTATAATAAGAAATAATCAAAGATTTCGCTAATGGAGAGTAATTGTCGCTAATGCTAACAGCACCCCATAGAAAACGAATTTGGGGATTTTGTTGCAAATAAGCACCTATGCCTTGCCAGATAAAATCCAAAGCATTGGATTTCCAATACTTTGGTTGAATAAAACTTCGCCCAGCTTCGACGGCTTCCACCAAAATACTATCAAAATCATCTTTAATCTCGAATTGTCCCGAATTATAGAGACCTTTTTTCCCATATTTTTCCAATATTTCTTTGCACTCGCCCAATCGATATGCACCAATTATATCCAATTCTTCGGGGTTCCACAACACAATGTGTTTGTAATAAAAATCGTAAGTGTCCATATCCAAGGATTTGCCCGTGCCTTCGCCTACTTTGCGGAAAGTAATCTCTCTCAATCGAGCAACTTCTTTGAGTAAATTTGGACCATTTTCGTAATCAACCAAGTAAATATGCTTATTATCGATAGTTTTACCTAATAGTTTATTTTTTTTTAATTCGTTTTTCAATAATTTGCTATCGATTGGATGCGAAATTGCTTTTTCGGATTTAAAGATTCCTTGTTTATTCTTGCCAATTCTATAGGTATGTTGGCGAAGCAACTTAGCTTTAATATTAGATTGGATATTATTGCTTTTAAAATTGGAGGAATTAATTAAATCGCCAACAATTATTTTAAAATTTGAATTCTTGGATCTAAATAATTCTTGCGGCAACATAAAAGTTCCTAATTTATCATAGATAAAAGCTAAGACATAGAATAGTAGGGAATTCCGAGCTTTTATAAAGATTGGCAGTATGGGAATATCAAATTTTGAAGAATACTTAATAACTCCTGCAGACCACTTTTTGTCTTTAATACCTTTGAACGAAAGCCTGGAAACCACTCCAGCTGGAAAAAATATTACTGCCTCTTCATTTACTAAAGCATTCTCGATTGCTTTTAATTGTTGCCGACTTTTATTAATTGAATACAAGTCGACGGGTAAGAAAAAATCCCTCAGATTGGGAATTTCCATTAAAATATCATTAGCAACAATCTTCACATCTTTACGCACAGAATATATTGTTTTAATCAATCCGAGTCCGTCCAATCCTCCCAGTGGATGGTTACTAACAATAATAACTCCTCCTTCCGAAGGAATTTTACTTATGTCGTCGAGAGTGATATCGAATTTAACATTAAGTTGATTAAACAGGGAGTCAATAAAATCTATTCCTTGTTTAATACTATTGTTTTCTATAAAATTGTTAATCTTGTTAATTACTAAAAATTTGGACAACAACTTGATAAAAATACTTCTAAAAAAAACAGGTATTTTGTTGATTAATTTGGGTGCTTTTGTTTCTAATATTTCAACTAAGTCAATTTTTCTAATTTCGTTTCCCATTATCGTGATAGTTTTTCTTGCAAAATAACTAATTTATTGTTAAGATTTGATTTATTTTTTATCCTAAATCATTATTTTTCAATTCAATTTATCGAAAAAATTTGTTAAGTTTCTTAATTTTAATATTGAAAAATTTACTTTATTTCAACAAAAAAAAGATTCTTCTGTCAAAGTTTTTATACGTTTTAGTTGACTTATGTAACATAAAATTAGAATAATTCCGAAAATCTAATAAAACTATAATAGAAGATTTGTTGGTTGAAATAGTTAATTTTGAAGTTTTATATTAAATGCTATCTAAAATATGGAATTAAAATCTATAATTCGTAAAATTCTTATTCTATTAAGATTAGATTTGACAATTAACCTAAAGCACGACCGATACACCAACATAATTCTAAAAAGGATATTAAAACATAACTCCAATTGCATCGATATTGGTTGCCATAAAGGTGAAATATTGGATGCGATTTTGAAATATTCACCCAATGGCAAGCATTACGCTTTCGAGCCAATCCCGTATTTATACGAAAAAATAAAAAGTGAATTTAGCAACAAAGCCGAAATATATCCTTATGCTTTATCGAAAGATTCAGGTGTAACATCTTTTAATATTGTTGAGAATGCTCCAGCATACAGCGGTATTTTGCAACGAAGATACGATATATCAAATCCTATTATCAAAGAAATAGAAGTTGAAAAGCGGACTTTGGACGAAGTAGTTCCAGAAACTTACAAAGTTGATTTTATGAAAATTGATGTTGAAGGGGGAGAATACGATGTTTTGTTGGGTGCCAAAGAATTACTAATAAGGTCGAATCCTACGATATTGATTGAATTTGGAACGGGTTCGAGCGAATTCTATGGTGTAACTCCAGAAGCAATGTACAATTTTATGATGAAAGAACTCAAATACAAAATAAATACTCTTAAAAGGTATGTGGAAGGAGATGCGGAATTGACAGAATTAGAATTTTACGAAACTTATCATAGCAATTCGGATTACTACTTTGTGATATGGAAATAAAAAGTAGTTCTAATTTCAAACTTAATTCTTTTTTTTCAATACACATCAATTTAATGTTCTAACTCCCAAATAAACAGATAATTTGCGGGAAGAATATGGGTTGGATTTTCGTAGTTTGTTCATTCCTTGAAAGATAAACGTCGACGAACCCCCGCCATCCAAGTTCATAGCATCGTAAAGGTGTAGGTGTTTGGCAATTTTTTCTAAATCCTTCAAACTGGCACCATAATAACCATTTCCCGAGCCCGTTCCGCTAACCACGATAAAATAGAACCACTTTTTAGATTTATCGTAACCTATCATTGTTCGAGGAAGTTGATGATTGATAAAGCGTCGCCCCGAATTGCCTTCCTGTATTGCTTCGTGTTTATGAACTCCTTTGCGAGAGATTCGGGGAGTTCCCGAAACCGCATTTTTAAATTCTATGTTGCTGTCGTAATTAGTTTGGAAAAGTAATTGCAAAGTATCACCAATGTTTGGAGAATAAATTCCCTCGATAAATTCACCGTAGGTAATAACGCAAAATCCTTTGGGAACTTCAACTTGATTTTTTGTAATTTTTCTGACAATAATTTTGCTAACTACATTAACCGAAGGTGGGTTGATGTATTCACAAAGTAGTTTAATAGTTTGATTCTCAATCATATTTTGACGAAGCGAGGCTTTGTATTCATCGAGGAATGCAAGTGTATCGAATTCTTGCTCGGTATCGTCCTCGTTCAAAAACAACAATTTTTCTTGCTTCCAAGTGAAATAGGCAGAATCTAACGCTTTTTCTAAATTTTTAGTTTGAACAAACGGGATTGTATCTCCGGCAAAATGGTTATAAAAGCAAACCGAAGAACTATCTCGGCGACGATTAACGGATTCGATATCGAATTGCAAGTTGGGCGATACGATTAGTTTGCCGGTTATATCATAATTATCGATATATGGGAGGTTGTTTTTGTCCAAAAACAGCGAAGTCCACTGCTTATAACGGCGGAAAGTAATTAATTCTCCATTGATCATTGTGGGACCAATAGGATAGTTGCGGTAAGCACTCCAAAAATTTGCATTAATCATTGATTGTATGTTGCTCGAGTATGGGCATTCGGCAATAAAGTCAATAAAATTGGCAAGACCTGAAATGTAATTATTCGATTTTCCGACAAATATCGCGTTGGTTGGATTGAGTAAATCAATTTTTGTTAGATAAACATTGAACCATCTTTTTCCATCGCCCATCAATAAATTTTGGTAAAAAAGACCCGAATTAATTATAGAATCTGCAACAATTTTTTCCTGTTTTATCAGTATATTTACTATTTTGGGACGATATCGCTTTTTTTTCTTTTTTTTTGTTATGGCATCCAGTTCGCCGATAGAAAATAAAAGGAGAAATAAAATAGAGAAAAATATAATAATAAATTTTAATAATCTCGAATTGAACATAATATATTTTTAATAAATTTGAAAATACTATTTTTGTAAATTATAAATTTAGTGAGAGATATGGACTACAAAACGATTATTTTCGAAAAAAATGGCAATTATGCAACGATAAAACTAAATCGCCCTGATAAGTTGAATGCATTGAACTTTGATTTGTTTGCGGAATTGGACGATGCAATTAAGCAAATTGTTTTTGATAGGGATATTTACGCCCTTATTCTCACCGGAATGGGCGATAAGGCTTTTGCCGCTGGAGCAGATATAATGGAATTACACAAAAGCGACGACATTAGCGGCAAGCAATTTTCCGAAATCGGTTCCAAAGTAATGTTAAGATTGGAGCAGCTCAGAATACCCGTAATTGCTGCAATCAACGGATTTGCATTAGGTGGTGGATTAGAATTAGCACTATCTTGCCACATTCGATTTGCAAGCGACAAAGCCAAGATGGGTCAACCCGAAGTTAACCTTGGTATTATCCCGGGCTATGGTGCAACCCAAAGGTTACCCCGATTAGTTGGCAAATCCAAGGCTATGGAACTCATTATATCAGCAAAAACAATTGATGCCCAAACTGCTTTGTCCATAGGTTTGGTTAACGAGGTTTTCCCACACGAGCAGTTGATGGATAAAACAATCGAATTTGTTAACTTAGTTCTCAGCAAAGGACCATTAGCAGTTATGGCGGCAGTGGATTGCATTGATATGTCTGATAAGTTATCATTAGTCGAGGGATTAGCCTACGAATCAAAAGTGTTTGGAGACGTCTGTGGTACTGAAGATTTTAAAGAAGGTACATTGGCATTTTTGGAAAAGCGTCCTGCAATTTTTATCGGAAAGTAAGGCAAATTAATTGATAGATTTTATTTACAATAAAATTATTCTCCCTTTGCTGGTGTTTTTCTTCAAAAATTTAAAGAAAAACAATGCAAAATATTTAGAAAGGGAGGAAATAATAGCATCCTCGTGGGATACCTTTTCGGATATTCCGCATTATAAAAAAGTGATTTGGATTCATTCCGCTTCGATGGGCGAGTTCGAACAAATTAAACCGGTCGTAGAAGAATTAACTAAAAATAGAGACTACCTCTACATTATTGTTAGTTTTTTTTCACCATCCGGTTATAATAACCAAAAGCAATATCCTTTTTTGGATAAAGTTTGTTATATGCCAATTGATACCAAGGAAAATGCCGAGAGGTTTATTCAATCAGTAAAGCCCGATATAGCGATATTTGTTCGATATGAGATTTGGCGTAACCATCTATTGGAACTTAAAAAACGAAAAATTCCCGTAATTTTGGTCAATGCCACTATGCCTTCTAATACTTTTTACAGGAATTCAACTTGCACCCGTTTTTTCTTACGCGATAATCTGAATATGTTCGACCTAATACTCACTTCTGGAAGCCGTCATACAGATTACTTCGAGCAACTTAACCTCAAGACTACAATCCGAACATTAACGGATACACGATTTGATAGAATTATCCAAAAGGTTGAGGAAGCAAAAGTTTACGAGGTTTTGGATCACCGTATTTTCGACCCCAACGAAATAATAATCATAGCAGGTAGCACATGGAAAGAGGACGAAAAAATTCTTTTGCCAGCAATTAATAATGTACGTCAATCAATCGACGCCCACATTAAAGTCATATATGTCCCACACGAACCAACAGAAGAGCATATCGAAGATTTATCAGCATTAATTCCCGCCCATGCATTATTTTCACGCATCAAAGAATGTTTGCAAGATAAGGGTTGCAAGTGGGTTCACGAAAAATTATTAGGTAAGGATATAATTGTGGACGAAATTGGCTATCTTTTAGGTATATATCGTTACGGACATATTGCCTATGTTGGAGGTGCCTTTGGCGATGGAATTCACAGCGTAACCGAACCAGCTGGTTACGGAATTCCAATAATATCAGGACCCAATTTATCGAAGTCCACAGATGCACAATTGTTAAATAAGAACAAAGCCTTAAAAGTTGTAAAGAACGAGAAAGAATTGACAGATTGGTTAAAATTCTTAATTTTGAATAGCGATTTTCGTAAAGAATACGGGAGAATTGCAAAAGAATATGTCTATAATTCGGCGGGTTCGAGCAAAATTGTAGCAGACAGAATAATCAGCATACTTTATAACGAACAAAAAAAATAAATTTTTCTTTACAATTTTCGTCAAAATATAAAAATGAAAAAATATGGAAATGGACAAAATTCAAGTTGTTATATTAGGAATTTCGGCTACACCCGGAGGAAATGCTTTCGCATTGGTATTAAAAGAATTAGAAGGTAATCGAAGATTGCCAATAATCATCGGAGCTTTCGAAGCCCAAGCAATCGCCTTCGAATTGGAAGGTATCGTGCCGCCTCGACCAATGACACACGATTTAATTAAAATTATTATCGAATCATTAGGTTCGCAGCTTACTGAAATATACATAGATGAATTAGAGGAAGGCACTTTCCATGCCAAAATGGTGCTGGATGACGGCTCAATCAAAGTAGATTGTCGTCCCAGTGATGCTATAGCAGTTGCCGTCCGTATGAATGTACCAATTTTCGTCAATTCCGAAATTATCGAAGAAGCCGGTATTGTTTCGAGTGAGAACGAAGAAAACGAAGAACAAATCAATTATGTTAAGCCAGTGGATGATTTTCCAAAACCAACACAAAAAACATCAGGAAACCGCAAACTGGACGTTCTCCAAAGCCAATTGGATAAAGCAATCAAGGACGAAAATTACGAAGTAGCCGCTAAGTTACGCGACGAAATTAAAAAACTTTTAGAAAGTTCTTAATCTTTTTTAAGAATTTCTTAATTTTGTAGTTCTCAAATTTCAAGCGTTCTCATATCACTATAAAAATGCCGGGGTAGCTCAGTTGGTTAGAGCAACGGAATCATAATCCGTGTGTCGGGGGTTCAAATCCCTCCCTCGGTACAATAATCATACCTTCCAAACAACTTATTATCATTTAATAACCCCTAAACTATTAATTATTATTAAGAAAATCAAAATAATTGTTCTTGCACGAGAACAATGTTAAGAAAATTTTATTAATTTTACAATTAGATAATTAGACAATTAACGAAATATAAAATTAACAAGGAGTTTTCCAATGAAAAAATCAGTACTTATCTCTGTTTCATTATTAGTATTAATGTTTATTGCTGTATATGCACAGCAACATTTTTCGACAAGTTTACACGCAACTCGCGAAGGTAAAGCAACTGCTTATGCAAAAGAAAATGGTGGTATGGAACTAATCACCAATATTCCAATGAGCCAGCTTGCTTGCAAAGGTTGCCATGCCGCAAAATATGCCGACGGATCGCCCGTTGACGATGCCAATTACCAACCAAGTTGCAAAGATTGCCACGATTTTAGCAAAGGCAGTGCAGTGCCCGAATCGGTTTGCTTGGGTTGCCACAACCGTCAGGTTTACGAAATGCAAACCTATCCCGATAGTACCGACCAAGGCGACATTCACCGCAAAAAAGGCGTTAAATGTATGCAATGTCATAAAATTGAAGAAGTTCATGGGGACGGTACTGTATATAAATCTTGGTTCGACGAAGGAGCCTCCAAATCAAAATGCACCGAATGCCATCCCGTAGACAAATTACCATCCAATTCTGCTCACAATATACACGGCAAAAACACAGACAAATTTGAATGCGTTGCTTGCCACACACGTTCAATTGTGAGTTGCACGAATTGCCACTTCGAAACACTATTAGCAACTAAGAAAAATAGAGCTCAAGTTAAAATTAGTGGTTTCCAAATGCTTTTGAAAAAGAAAAATGGAAAATTCACATCGGGAACTTATATGACCCACTCTTATGATGGAAAAACAAATGTTATATTTGCTCCATTCCGTTCACACGTTATTATGAAAGAAGGGAAAACTTGCGACGCTTGCCACCAAAATATGGGTAATAAAAATGCCGCTATTGCAGAATACAACGATAAAGGCACTATTCAAATGACTAAGTTTGATAGCGGAACCAAAAAATTGAGCTGGGCAAAAGGTGTTATTCCATTGGTTGCCGATTGGAATCGTGCTTATGTTTATGATTTCACAACATACAAAGGCGATATTATGAACCTAACGAGCGACCCAGCTAAATGGGAATATGTAAAATCTACGACTGACAATGCACATCTTTATTATTGCGAACCTCTTACAGCGGCAGAGATGAAAAAATTAGGATTTACTCGCGATCCGTTGGGCATCAACGAATTGGTCGAAAATAATACACTCAAACTTTGGACACCTTATCCTAATCCTGCTGATAATAATACTTTCGTTAAATATAACATAAGCCACTATTCCAATTTAAGAATAACACTTAACGGCATTGATGGACGGGAAATTCGTGAACTTATCTCTACATCGATTAATCCAGGTGAATACAATATTAATGTTAACACCAACAATTTAAGCTCGGGAACTTACTTAATAATTGCTTATGTTAATGACCAGAATTTAGTTCAAAAATTGATTGTTAAACACTAATTATTTTCATAGATTTACCCCAAAGAAGATAATCCTTTGATATTTTGTAGAATTACAATTTATCAAAGGATTTTTTTTTATTTTTGTTGTTTGATTTAAACATTAAATAAAATTAAGTGAAAAATAATGAAAAACAAAATTGAGCTTCTTAAAGCAATCTCTGAACCAAATAGAATCAGAATACTGATGATGCTTAGAGACAAACCATTGTGTGTTTGCGAAATTACCGCTGTGTTGGAACTTACTACCGCAACAGTTTCCAAGCATCTCTCTATCCTTAGTAAGGCTGGATTTATTTTTGATACAAAAGATGGTAAATGGATTAACTATAGTTTAGTTGCTCGAGGTGAAAATACAATGATTGACGAGTTAATGGAGTTTCTTTCTAAATGGTATAATGACGAAAAAACCATTCAGCGAGATGCAAAAATCATTGAAACAATTAACCGCGAAAAACTTGTATGCAGTCCAAATAAATGTAACATATAACTTTTTTTATCTATTTGTTTAATAATAAAAGTTATTTTCATAATTGAATTTATAATATAACAAATCAAATTTAAAAAGTAGAAATTCAAATAAAAAATATAATTTACTTATTAATAACAATTTTTCTCTTTAATACTGCATAGAGGTCGCAGACTATAAATGACAAAGATATTATATTCAGTAAACAAAAAATCGCTACTGCTTTGATATATTTTTTAATTATCCACGGATTGGGCTAAATATATAATGTAGTGGTTGGAACGGGCTTTTTATTAATGGGTGAAGCATTAATTGGAGCAGGTTCTGTTATTGTTTGATTTGAGATGATTAAAAGATTAAGAATAAATTTTCGTTTATTCCGATAATTCAGATTATAAAAACTAAGTAAATTGCTAAAAAATGAACAAACTCAAGATAACATATTGGCAAGATGGAAATTTTTGGATAGGTTTCATTAATGACTATCCCGAATACGTTACCCAAGGACTAACTTTAGATGAATTGATTGAAAATCTCAAGGACATTTATCACGACATTTCCAATGACCTAATCCCGGGTAAACGCAACACAATTGAATTAGACCTTGTATGAAACGTAAAGATTTGATTAAAATATTAGAAACTTTAGGTTGTAAATTCATTAGGCACGGTGGCAAACACGATTGGTATCAAAACGAAAGAACGGGAATTTATCAGCCAATACCAAGACATTCAGAAATAAATGAAAACTTAGCCAAAGGTATAATTAAAAAATTATCATAACACTTGTAATAATCTTCGCTCGAGGTGAAAATACAATGATTGACGAGTTAATGGAGTTTCTTTCTAAATTGTATAGTGACGAAAAAACCATTCAGCGAGATGCAAAAATCAATGAAACAATTAACCGCGAAAAACTTGTATGCAGTCCAAATAAATGTAATATATAACTTTTTTTATCTATTTGTTCTATAATAAAAGTTATTTTCATAATTTTAACTTATAAAATATTGCAAAAAGGAGTTTTATGAAAAATTATCAACCAATTGGCGTTATTACTGCTATTGTTACTCCTTTCAAAAGTGATTTGTCGATTGATTTTGATAGTTTCGAGAAGTTAATCGAATTTCAAATTAAAAATAAAGTTGATGGGATTGTAGTTTGTGGCTCAACGGGCGAGGGTGCAACTTTATCGATTAAAGAAAAAGTAGCCTTGTTTGTTAAAGCCGTTGAAGTTGCCAAAGGACGAGTGCCAATAATTGCAGGAACAGGTTCGAACGATACCCAAGCAACAATAGAACTTTCGATTATTGCCAAGGAATCGGGTGTCGATGCTCTGCTATTGGTTGCTCCATATTACAACAAACCTTCTCAATTAGGACTCTTGAACCATTTTATGGCAATTAGCGAAAATGTTGCCATACCACAAATCATTTATAATGTCCCAGGACGGACTGGTGTGAATATACAACCCGAAACTCAGATTGAAATTGCAAAAAAATGCAAAAACGTTGTTGCCACCAAAGAAGCTTCGGGCGATTTGGAACAAATTATGAAAATAATTAAAAATTGTCCCAAAAATTTCACTGTTTTATGCGGCGACGATTCGCTCACTTTACCTGCAATGCTATTAGGAGCCAAAGGAGTTGTTTCAGTATTTTCCAATTTTGCTCCAAAACAATTAAAAACCATTACCGAATTGGCTTCGCAGGGATTGTTTACCAAAGCCAAAGAACTTCATTATAAGTATCTCGACCTAATGGATTTATGTTTCATCGAAACCAATCCTGTTCCCGCCAAGGCAATTCTACAGGAAATGGGTCTTATCCAAGCATTTGTTCGTATGCCATTAATTCCTATTGATGCCCAAAGTTTAGAAATAATAAAACAAGAACTTCGTAAATTAAAATTTATTAAATAACCTAAATATGCAAAAGGAACAAAGCTCACTACAAAAACGAATCTATAAATTAGTTGAACAGATAACAAACGAAAAGTTTAACGATGAAGTATCCTTTTTAACCAATTTAGTCAAACGAGTTGTTGATATTCCCGATTTCGAAATTATTGGCGGTAGGATTTGGCGTAAAAACCCCGAAGACAACACCTACTCAATAATATATCAATACGGAAATGTTAAGAAAATCCCCGAGAACTACACCCTAACTGTCGACGATCAACCCGTATTGAAAGAATTATGGCAAAAAGGCACAATGCTCCGTCGCGAAACCGACCAAATACTTAAAGAAAGTGGTATTTTTATCTATTCGGTTACTGGTGTTGGCGAAATTATTAAGAATAAATACGGACGATTTTATGAGTATGTTTTGGGGTTTAATGCTGAACAAATTCTGCAATCCTTCTACGAAACATTGTCGATTATAGGCACCGTTGCATCATCCAGATTAAAAGACTACAAATTATTAAAATACCAAGAAAAAATCCAACGGGATATTCACAAAGCGGCAGATATCCAAAAAGGGCTACTTCCCGACCATTCAGTTTCGTTTTCCGACTTCGAAATATTTGGACTTTGCGTTCCCGATAGCGAAGTTGGTGGTGATTATTTTGATTATTTCCAAAGTTTGGAGAACGAAGAAGATAGATTAGGTATTCTGGTTGCCGATGCCGCAAGCAAAGGACTTTCGGCAGCAATTCAAGCTTTGTTCGTGTCGGGTGCAGTTAAAATGGCATTGAAGTTTTCACCAAAGATTTCGGCTATTTTTTATAATTTAAATAATTTGATATACGAAACATTTCCATTAGAACGCTTCGTTACCTTGTTCTATTGCGAACTCACCAATTCATCCAATCGGTTAGTTCTATATTCCAATGCTGGACATGTCGAGCCAATTCACTATCGAGCCGAAGACGAAAGTTTCCGTTTTCTGGGTTCTACTGGTGGTATTTTGGGAATTGTCCCTAATCAAAGGTTTAATGTTGAAAATACTCGCTTACGACCTGGCGACATAATGGTAATTGTTACCGATGGCATTACTGAAGCCCAAAACGAAAACAATGAAATGTTTGGTCACGAAAGATTAATTGACCTAATTAAGTTACACAAAGAATCCGCCGCAAAAGAAATCGCACTGTTGATAATGGAAGCCGTGCAACATTTTTCGGCTAACACTAATTACAATGATGATAAAACAATAATCGTCATTAAGCGAAAATCTTCTCAATAGTATGTTTGATGGCATTATCCCAAAATTAAGGAAAGATTTAGATATCCGACCAATCAAATACGATAACAAAGATTTAGTTTTGCTGAACGACCGAAAGAATATTGCAAAACAGCCAATATTAGTAACCCCCGAAATGTTTTCCATTCTCTACTTTTTGGAAGAAAACATAACAGAAGCCACTTTTCGCGAAGTTTTCCGACAAGAATTTAAAATCGATAATGTTGATAATATATTAGAACAAATTAAAGAACTGGACGAAATCGGTTTTTTGGAAAGTGAACGACTTAGGGAAATACTCAAACAGGACGAATCTCAATACCTAATGGTAATTAGCCGACCTATGATAACTTCGGGTAATTCCTATCCCCAAGATAAAGATGAATTCCTGCTGTTTATGGAGAAATTGTTCCAAAAAAATATTGCTAACTCAGCTATAAAAAACAGCCAAGGTATAATTGCACCTCATTTAGATTTATCCCTCGAGGAACATTCTCATCGCGTATATGCTGCCGCCTACGATGCCATTTCTCAATCCGATGCCGATACTTTTGTAATTTTTGGAACCTCGCACTATGCGTTCTCGAGTTATTATATGTTTACCGAAAAACATTACGAAACCCCGTTAGGTAATTTAGAAATTGATTTGGATTTGCTTAAATCGATATTCGAGCAATCAACCAACGCATTTGGCGATGATTATTTAAAACTAATAAAAATTCGACAAATCGATGAACAAGCTCACCGCTGGGAACATTCTATCGAATATGCAGCTGTTATTTTGAGTTACCTATTTCAGAATAAGAAAATCAAGATACTGCCAATTCTCGTTGGTTCGTTCCACGAATTTTTAATTACCAAAACGCAGCCAATCGATGACCAATTAATTTCACGATTTCTCGAAATAATTAGAAATGTAGTCGATAACTCGGGTAAAAAAGTTTGCTGGATATCAAGTGTTGATTTTGCGCACATTGGTCTTAAATTTGGAGATGAATACGATGCAATCGATAAATTGGAAGAATGCGAACACGAAGACAAAATAACTATAAATACAATTTTAAATTTAAATACAAAGGCATTTTTCGACAAAGCAATATTCGACCAAGACAAATGGAAAATATGTGGCTTATCTCCCATATATTCACAACTAATTGCAATGCAGCCAAAAACAGCAACACTCTTAGATTATAATCAATGGTACGAAAAAGAAACCAAGTCGGCAGTAACAATCGCCGCAATTAGGTTGGATTAGATGCTTTTTTGTCGGGAACTCCCATTAGGCGCGAAAAAATACTCAATGAAGTAAATTGCTCAAGAGCAATTTTAAATACAACAAGCAATGGCACCGATAGCATCATTCCCGGTATACCCCAAATAAATCCCCAAAAAACTAATCCAAAAATCACGGTCAGAGTATTAATGCTCATATTAGTGCCCATTATTATGGGTTCTACTATATTGCCCATTATAAAGTGTGCCGCAATCAAAATTCCAAGAAAAACTAAAACTGCATTAAAACTATCAAATTGGATAACTGCCATTAAACCGGGAAAAGCAGTAGAAACAACTGAACCAATAGTAGGGATAAAACTGACAATAAAAGTAATAAAACTCCAAAAAAGAGCAAATTTCACTCCAAAAGAAACACATACAACATAAGTTATCAAAGCCATAATAATATTTAGAATGGATTTAATAACCATATATGAAGAAATTACTTTTTGTATTTTTTCGTAAGATTTTAAAATTTTGCCATCGGGTTGGAAATCCTCGACATATTCAAAGAATTTCTTATAATTTGCCATTCCCGACAACAGGACAGCAAGATACAGAAAAAACATTACAGTAGAACCCGTGAATGAAGATAGCCAGCCAAACACATCGCTAGCTCGCTGGCTAATCCAAGCCGTGTCCATTTGTTTGATTATTTGCTTGTAAAGTCGGTTGAATGAAAGTTTGGAACCAAAAGTTGAGTTTGCCCATGCAAAAATATCGTTTACCCTCGATGTGATTTGCTTCGAAAGATATTCGCTTTCGGCAATGATATCGCTCATAGTGGATTGGACAACTAAGAAAATACCAAAAAAAACTGCAAAAATAAAAATAACTATAAGCGTTATCGAAATAAATGTTGGAATTTTAATCCTTTTAAGAAAAATAACAATTGGTTGGAAAATTGCAGCAACAAAAAAAGCAAGAAACAATGGCAATAGAATTGACTGAAGTATATGCAAAAGAAATAATAATACAATAATAAATAGGAAAATCAGTATAGTTTTGCTGGAATTGTCCATAACTACCTAATCACCTGCAAGTATGGCGGGGCGGAGACGTTTACCAATTAATTCGGCAGCCGAATATATATCTTCATCAGTAATGTCCTTAAAAATGTCTTTTACTTGGTATCGCGGGTCGGGTAACTTTAATTCGGGTATGTAAATATAAGCATTGATTAGAAATTTTTTATGCTGAATATTAAAGTTGCCCGAAATCACCTTTTGGCAATTCAATTTTTCGACTACTTTCCACATATCGCTGGCATACTGGGGATTGTAAGGATTGATATTCAATTCGGCAAGCAACACTTCGATGGAATCGATTGGAACAATCCTGTAGTTAAATTCGTTAGGATCCTTCGAAATCAGATATTTAGCAATTGAATCTTGTAATTGATAGCTCCAAATATTATACTCCATACGACCATCGGCGTTCTCGAATGGCAGAACAGCAACTCTAATTTGCCCCGAAGGCTGTGAATAAGCCATATTTACAAGTATAAATATAGTCAATAAAATCGACTTAAAGACATTATTTGTTTTCATTTTATTTTTATCCCTGATATAAACCCTTATCTATCAGAAATTGTTTAGCTTCTTTAAACATTTCGATAATTTCATTACCCATAATTAGGGATTTTTCCCATTCTTCGGCTTTTGCAAGAGCCATAAGATCAATTCCTTTTTGGGCAACTTCGTCAATTCCAAATTGATAACAAGAACCTTTAAGGGTGTGAGCCAAACGATATAAATCTGTAGCATTTTTGGTTTCGATGTAAATTGGTAACTTTGTTTCCATATCATTTAGCCAAGTGTCCACAAACTCGGGCAAAAGTTCTTGAATAAATGGATCATCGGGTATATTCATTTTATTTTCCTATAAATTTCATATCTTTAAAAAAAACTGGAAGTGCTATAAGCCGAATTCTGTGTATTTATTCCAATAGAATAAATCGATAGTGATTTATCTCGACAAAATGTTGCCATTTTGTTCTTATATAGCGGGCTACCCGATTACTTACTTCCGAGCCAGAAGGTTGCTTTCGTAAAAAAAAGCAATATAACCTGCTTGCCCTTGCTCCATAAGGGGTTTGCCGTGCGATTGTTGTCGCCAACAACCCGGTGGGCTCTTACCCCACCTTTTCACCATTACCAAAGTGATATCATAGTTTGATGACTATGTTAAACTTTGGCTGTATGTTTTCTGTGGCACTTTCCGTGGATTACTCCACCTTCCCGTTAGGAAGCTTATTGCTCTGCGGAGTTCGGACTTTCCTCTGGATAAAATAATTCACCCAGCCACTATCCACACTTCCAGGTATAACTTTTAAATTATCAATGAACGCAAAAACTTTCGATTAGATAACGATTCATATCTAATTTTTATTTTTCATAAATAATTGGTTCACATTCGCATTGTTGTTGAATTATTTGCTTAGCTGCTTCGGCTGATTCCTTGGAGGAATAGTTGCCAATAACAACTGCATAGCGTTTTTGTCCGTTAATCATTTTTTCTTCGATAGTAGTTCTCAAACGTTTTTTCAAGAATTTTTCCTTTTCTGCTTCTGCAGTTTCCATCGTACTATAAACACCAACTTGTAATCCATACGAAACGGTACCACTTTTTGTTTCGGTCTTTTCTACTTTTGGTTCTGTTGTTGTTTTTTTCGAAGGTTGGGATTGGGTTTGTTGGGTTTCGTCTTTTTTAAGATTATCTTCGATTTGTTTCAATTTTGCATTTGCAATACTGCGTGCAGTACGGACAACATCGGTTGCTGGTGGAAGATATTCACTTGTTGGATAGCGTTTGCGAAAGTTATTTAGTTCGTATTCTGCTTTGTCCACATCGCCTTTCACAGCATAATACTGAAGCAATCTCCAATAAGCGTCGTCTGCCCATTGGCTTTCGGGAAATTTTTGTACAATTTCTTTATAAATTTCAACTGCTTTTTCGGCATTTTCCGAAACCACAGCAAGTAATAATTTTACTCCTGGGTCGTTTGGATATTCTACTAATAAATCGGGCAATGCAGTCAGAACTTCGTTCATCTTGCCTTGAGAATACAGCTGCAGATATTCTGTGATTGTTTTTTCTTGCGAAAATAAAAGATTTGTAACCAAAAAAGTCAGAGCAAGAATAAAAAATAATTTCTGTTTCATATTTGCAAAATTTAATTGAGTAAAATTAGTAAAAAACTATGAAATAATTAAAATCTATATCATTTTTTAATATAATGGCAGCCCCTCGAAGTTCTATCTTCGATAGCGAAATTGGTGATGGCATAGGCGGTAGTAACGCCATTACGAAGTTGTATTATTTCTTTGGTCATTTTAGCTTTTCGATAAAAGTCCTCGATTTCGGTCGAAAGATGGCGAAATATCTGTTGAGCACGATGCAAACGAGCTTTGGTGCGAACCAAACCAACATAGTTCCACATCGTGTGTTTAATATTCAACCAATCTTGGGCAATCAAGGCGTTATCTATTTCTTCGGTTTCGTCTTTCCATTCGTAAATTTCGGGAAAATAGTTGTCGTCTTCTTTATTCTCGCAAACTTCGTTGGCGGCAACCCAACCCCAGGTGAGTGCTTCGAGCAACGAAGTAGATGCTAATCTGTTTGCACCGTGCACTCCGGTGCACGATACCTCGCCAATTGCATAGAGTCTTTGAAGCGAAGTGCGTCCTTTTAAACTTACTCCAACTCCACCACAAGCATAATGTGCAGCTGGAACAACAGGAATAGATTCGCTCGACATATCAATACCAACTGATTGAAGAAAAGCATTAATAGAAGGAAAGCGGTTTTGCAACCATTCAGAATCTTTATGACGAATGTCCAAATACACACAGGGGTGGTTGGTTTCGAGCATTACATCATAAATTGAGCGGGCAACAATGTCGCGAGGAGCAAGTTCCAATTGTGGATGATATTTTTCCATAAAGCGGTTCCCGTGTTTATCGATTAGAAATGCACCTTCGCCTCGAACGGATTCGGATATAAGAAATCGCCCGTGAGGACTATAAACTGTGGTAGGGTGGAATTGGATATAATGCATATTCAACAAACGAGCACCTGCACGATATGCCATCGCAAATCCATCGCCAGTGGATTCATCGGGGTTAGTTGTATTGATGTAAACTTGTCCAAGTCCACCAGTAGCCAAAAACGTATTGTTGGCATAAATTGGAAACACTTCATTTGTTTTGTTGTTCAAAATAAAAGCCCCAAAACAGGCTGGTTTTTCATACAAATCCAACGGATTGGTTGAGTGGTGGGACAGCGTTAATAAATCAATTGCTGTGTGATTGTTAAATATTGTTATATTTTTATTGTTTTCCACCGCTGGAACAATAGCTTGGGCTATTGCTTTGCCTGTGGTGTCCTTGCTGTGGATAATCCTCCGAACAGAATGGGCACCTTCTTCGGTAAAATCTAAATGACCATCTGAATAATCGAAATCAACTTTGAATGTATCGATTAAAAGTTCTTTAACTAATTTTGGACCATAGCGAACAAGTTGGTCGACAGCGGGTATCCAGCAAGCACCATCACCCGCATTAATTATATCCTCTTTAAGTTTCTGTGGATTATCATTTTCTCCTTCAAAAATTATTCCTCCTTGAGCCCATGGTGTGCTTCCACTCATTAGAGAATTTGATTTATTAATTATTGTAACTTTTTTTCCTTTTTCGGCAGCAGTCCAAGCAGCAACCAATCCTGCCAATCCACTGCCAATTATCAATAATTCGGTATTTTTCATTTTTTGTAAGTTAAAATTTTGCTAAATTAACACAAATTGCCCTAATCTTGCTGTTTAAATAAATATCATAATTAAAAACGAGAGTTTTATTATTCTACAAAATAAAACAAACATATGTTTAATTGTTGATTAATAACCAAAATATAAAAAATAGTTTTTTAAATTCAAAACCAAAAATTAAATGATAAATTAAAAAAAAATTGTATAAAATTAACCATCTCCCAAAAAAATAACCAATATTAGGCAAGAATTATAAAATGTAAAATTATGTGTTAAAAAAGTTGCATTGCTCGTAAATCATTGCTAATAGGCAATGAAGAAAAATATTTGAAGATAAAAATATGGATTACAAATCATTTTGGCGTGAATATTTTACATCAAAACTTAAATATAAATTTGAATGAATAAAACCACAGAAGGTGATTCAAATGATTATTATAAAATTGAATGGCACACTGGTTGTGTTAATCAAAAATGATGAAAAATTGTATAATATTATGATTTTCAGCCCCCTGAAAAAAATATGTAAAATATCACATGGAGGTGAATAATGCCTTTTGCAATTGGCGGTAATGCCAGAATAAGAACAAATACACCTGCAGAGAACGCATACAATGCACTAGATATTTCCAATCGCGACATATCGTTAAGGCAGTTGCGTCTTTCAACAGGTAAACGAATCAACAATGCGGGAGACGATGTAGCTGGCTACATTACATCTCGGGCATTAATGGCTCGCAATGGGTCGTTGAAAGCAGCTTTGCTAGCTGTGGGAGATGCTCAGAACGTATCGTATATAACTATGGATTCACTCGAAAACATCAACGATTTGCTTATCAAAATCAAAGATGCAACGGCTCAGGCTGCATCGGGCGCAACTGGAACGGACGAAAAAATTGCGTTAGCAAAAGCTGCATACCGTTTTGCGCAACAAATCCAAACAGTTGTTGATTCCACAGTTTTTGGTGGTCGTCAGTTATTGGATGGAACTTTCTCGGCTTCATTCGTAATTGGCAGCAATGCGACGAACAGTTTGTTAACTTTGAATGTAGATATGACGCGGCAAAATCAAGAATTCAATGTCGAAAGCAACTTTTTCGATGCAAATGCAATGAATACCAATTTCTTTGGTGGTATCACGGGTTTGGATATGCGTGATTTCAATAACGTGAGTGCAAACGACTTAGGTATTTTCGATTTTGCTAAAATTCAGACTACATTAACAAGCTTGGCTGATGCAATTAACAATGTGAATAAAGTAGCATCATTCTTAGGTGGTATTGTTAATAGATTGAACTCTCAAGAAGATATTTTGAAGAATCAAATTGTGAACTACAATGCTGCTATTTCGAGAATTGAAGATGCAGATGTTGCCAAGGAGCAATTGCAATTAATCAAATCGCAGTTTTTGCAACAAGCTTCATTAATTTCATTAACCCAAGCAAATGCCAATCCACAAGCATTCTTAAGGTTAATTCAAGGTTAATTAATTTAGGAGGAAATTATGCCTTTCGCAATTGGTGGTAACACGCGTATAAGAACGAATATTCCCGCAGAGAATGCATATAACGCATTGGATGTATCGAACCGAGATATTTCGTTGCGTCAGTTAAGGTTGTCCACGGGGTTAAGAATAAATAACGCCGCCGATGACGTTGCAGGATATATAACTGCTCGCGCATTATTGGCACGCAATGGCTCTTTACAATCTGCGATGAACACAGTTGGCGATGCCAAAAATGTTACAAGTATAGCAATGGACGCACTCGACAACATCAATTCATTGATTACCAAAATTAAGGATTCTACTGCTCAAGCTGCGTCTGGCGCATTGGGTACCGACGAGAAAGTTGCTTTGGCTAAAGCATCGTACCGTATGGCTCAACAAATCCAAACAATTGTTGATTCTACTGTGTTTTCCGGCTCACAATTGATTGATGGAACATTTAGCGGAACCTTTATTATTGGCTTTAATGCCAAAAATTCGTTGCTTACAATTGCTGTTGATTTAAGAGCTAATAATACTGATTT
>CALKJQ010000014.1 GCA_937995785.1 Candidatus Kapaibacterium sp. | reverse complement strand
ATAAGGACAAGAAATTCGAATTCGATATAATAGCCGAAAATGGGGAAGAAATAGTAGTAGTCGAAGTAAAAACAACGCTAAAACCAAGCGATGTAAAAGAATTTACGAACAAGTTAAAAATATTCAAAGAGATATTGCCGAAGTATGAAAAAAACAAAGTATTAGGAGCGGTTGCATTTTTGGATTCAGCAAGTAATTCGGAGTTGATGGCAGAAAACAAAGGATTGTGGGTAATCAAAGCGACAGGAAGTAGTGCAAGCATAACAAATTCACTCGACTTTAAACCAAAAGTTTGGTAATAACATAAAAGTATAATTCATAAAATTCAAATAATTAATTTTTTGCTTAACTTAAAATATCTTTATATATAACAAATTAATTCATAATTTTGTATTCAAATAAGTTATGGAACTTCAAAATGTCGATACGAATTTTTGTTACTGGTGGAACATTCGACAAGGCATATAACGAGCTCAATGGTTCACTTTACTTTAAAGATACTCACATCAACGAAATGCTAAAGTTGGGAAGGTCAAAAGTTCAAGTCGAGGTGCGAACTTTGATGATGATGGATAGTATTTATATGACCGAGCAAGATAGAGAATTAATTGCCACAAATTGCTCGAAAGATCATTTTGATAAAATTATCATCACCCACGGCACAGATACGATGGTGGAAACTGCTAAGGTGATTGCTCAAAACGTTAAAGATAAAACAATTGTATTAACGGGAGCGATGATCCCGTATAAATTTGGCAGCTCTGATGGACTTTTTAACTTAGGTGCGGCAATTGCTTTTGTACAAACTCTTCCAAATGGGGTATATATAGCAATGAACGGAAAATACTTCACTTGGGATAATTGTAGGAAGAATACCCAAATCGGAGAATTCGAAGAAATTCATCCAACACTCTGAATTTTTAGTTCAATTCCAAAACAACAGGACAATGATCCGAGCCGTATTGTGCATCAATATGATAAGAATTATTTACTTTATTCTTTAAATCTTCAGTAGTCCAAAAATAGTCTATTCGCCAACCTACATTACGCTCTCTTGCGCGGGTTACTTGGTCCCACCAAGTGTAGTAACCACCTTCGGTATTAAACAAACGGAAAGTATCCAACCAGCCATTTTCGGCCATCCAATCCAACTTCTCTCTTTCTTCGGGCAAAAAACCTGATGTTTTTTGATTTTCCTTTGGACGAGCCAAATCTATTTCGTGATGTGCAGTGTTATAGTCGCCCGTCATTATGATTTTTTTTCCTTTATCACGTAATTTATTTGTGTAATTAAATATTGTATCGTAGAATTCCAACTTATAATCAACTCGTTCACGACCACTTGTGCCATTCGGAAAATATACATTCAACAGAATATAATCGTCGAATTCAGTTTGTACTATCCTGCCTTCAAGGTCGAATTTCTCAATGCCAATATCGGTAACTACATTGTTGGGTTTTATTTTGGTAAAAGTAACAACTCCGCTATAACCTTTTTTTACTTTGCTCCAATTGTAGAAAGGTAAATATCCGGGAGGTGCAACCAAATCTGGTGCAATTTGTGAGGGTTCGCTTTTAGTTTCTTGTAAGCAAATTATATCGGGATTTTCGCGTTCGATAAAATCGAATAAAATATTTTGGGGTAAATCCAGATTGGCTTTCCGTTTACTTTGTCCAGTAATAGACCGATATCCATTGATGTTCCAAGTAATAATTTTCATAAAACCTCGATTAAGTTAAACCCCACGGGTTTCGGGGTGCCAAATGAACTTATGCATTTGTATTTGCATCCTATAATTTTTTCGTGAAGATAGTATCCAATTTGCTAAATCAAGAGGATGGCATTTTCCGAAAACGGGAGAGAATAAAATTGTATCGACAATATTTTCCAAGTTATATTTCAAAATTATATCGCATGCGTAATCAAAGTCATTTTTATCTAATACTACAAACTTAATTTCATCACTTTTTGTTAAATATCGAAGATTATCGAGATTGTTGAATTTTTGCATCTTCGAACCGGGGCATTTAATGTCCATTATTTTGATAACACGAGGGTCGAGAGTTTGGAATGAATGATATCCGTTAGTTTCGATAGCAACAGTCTTGGACTGATGTGCAAAATAGTTAATTAATTCTATTACGGCGGATTGTTGAAGTGGCTCGCCGCCTGTAAATTCAATAAAATTGCAATTATATTGCACTACTTCAGATATTATCTCGGAAAAAGTCATTAATTTTTCCTCTTGCTTTATTTCTAATGCGTAAGGTGTGTCGCACCAACTGCAGCGGAAATTGCAACCTTGCAGACGTATAAAAACGCAGGGCAAGCCGGCTCGCGTTCCCTCGCCTTGAATTGAGTAAAAAATCTCGGAAATATTTAGTTTGGTATTTAAATCCATATAGCATTAATAGCATTAGACGATTGAAGTAAAAAAAATCGCTATGAATTAGTTATTGATTTTATGATGTTTTTTTCCTGATACTGCTTCCAATTCAATTTTGCAACCAAAGTGCAATGCGGGAACGGGAACGATGCAACGCGAGGGTTTGTGCTCCCCAAAATACTCTGCATAAATACGATTTACAATATCCCAATAATTAACATCAGTTATGTAAATTCTAACTTGCACTACATTTTCTTTGGACGAGCCTGATTGATGTAAAATTGAATCAAGTTTTTGTAAAACAATATTAGTTTGTTCCTCAATATTTTCGGGGATTTGGTTATTATCGGGGTTTATTGGCAATTGTCCCGAAATGTATATTGTTCCATTGTGTTCTGTATAGGATGAGTAGTGACCTGCCATATTATTCATCTATTTTCTGTATTTCTATGATTTCGACCAACTTGCCCCACATATGGATAGATCCTAAATCCATTCTTTCTTTGTAGGTTAGTTTAACTTTTAATCCATTTTGTTTATATTCATCTTTCAAGTTGATTGGGTCTAAATTATTTCCGTCGTCTGTAATGATTCCATAAAAACCACCCTCGAGAAATAAATATGTTATAGTCCCTTTGGATTCCAAATTGTAACTTGTGGGACTTTGTTTATCGCAACTCGATAAAAGCACCAAAAAAGCAAAGATAGTGAAAAATAATTTATACATAAACTGCTCAATGAATATTATTGTTGATTATTATGAACGATTTTTTAAATATATATTTGATTTTATGTATTAAAATCCATAAATCTAATCTAGTGTTGGTAGGAAGAATAAGGTTGATTAGAAAAGAAAATATAATTGTTAAGATTAGTTAATTCTTTTGCAGTTAATAAGATTATTGTTATTTTACAAAAAAATAAAAATCAATAAAATCAAAATCGAGTTATGTATAGTAATAATATCGAAGAACTTGAAATTTTGAATAAACTAATAAATTTTCAAATAACGATAAACGACATACCCGTTGATGAAAATTTAAGTAATTACATTTATAGTGAAATCAAATCTCTCGGGATTGTCGATAAATGTTGTGTTTTTCTGACAATAGTCCAAAGACCTATTGGCGATTACCTTCATCAAGAATGCGAAACTTGTATGAATTATAAAACAAGTTTGCCTTGTTGCAAAATGCCGTTACTACCTAATACATTTCTCCTTGATGTTAGTACCAAAACAAATAATTATGGTTGTATTGCCATTTCTTTTTTTGATACCTATTCCGATGCAATTAATAATGCTTTTAAAAATTTTGCTAATTTAGTTGCTATAAATATCGAAAATCACTTACGAAATGAGCAAATCGAAAGTAAGTATACTGAACTGGGAAATTATAAAAAACAACTCGATATTACTATTGCAAAAAGGACCGAAGAATTATCGGAACGAAACAATGAATTAAGACGACTATATGATATATCTCGAAAAAGCGAAATGCGTTTGGCGAGTATTTTTAGGGTTGCACCAACTTGCATTGGTATTGTAAAAAATCGAATCTTGTTTGATGTTAACGATTATATGTGCAAATTGTTAGGATATGCTAAGGATGATTTGATAGGAAAAAGTGCCCGTATTCTCTATCCAAGCGAAGAAGAATTCCTTTATGTGGGGGAAGAGAAGTATAGGCAAATTCTGAATTTTGGCATTGGAACTGTCGAAACTAAATGGGTTAAGAAAAATGGAGAAATAATCGAGGTTATATTATCATCAACGCCAATTGATTATAATAATGCTTCGGAGGGAACTACCTTTACAGCAGTGGATGTTACACCTTTAAAACGTGCAATTAATCAATCCAACACTGCTTTGCGAAGAGCAGCCGAAGAACAAGAGAAATTTAAAAATGTTTTCGATCATTCCTTATTTCCAATAGCTATTGCCGAGAATAATGGCAAAATGTTATCATTTAACCGCAGTTTTGTGGATACTTTTGGTTATACAATCGATGATATACCCGATATTAAAACTTGGTTAGAAACTGTTTACGAGGATGCAGAGTCGAGAGAATTAGTAAAAAACGAATGGACAAAATTTACTGAGTTTGCAGAACAAAACAAAGAACCAACTGTTCTAAAACAACTTAAAATAAAATGTAAAAATGGTGAGTTTAAAAATGTCGAAATTACTTCGTTTTATCTGAAAAATATGAACTTTGCTATGTTCAATGACATAACAGACGAAACCAAGTATGCCGAAGATTTACGGAAAACAATTGAAGAATTGCAAAAAAGCAAAGCAAATTTGCAGGCTCTCATCGAAAATACAAACGAAAGTATATGGGCTATCGACAAAAACCAAAAT
>CALKJQ010000013.1 GCA_937995785.1 Candidatus Kapaibacterium sp. | reverse complement strand
ACTTTTCTGTTGGGAAATTTCAACGGATACTTTTTCGCCATCGGGAAGTATTACACTTTTAGTTAATAGTTCTTTGTTATGAATGAATTTGTTTTTAAAAGCAAAATCTGTATATAATCCTAATCGAAAATCCAAAAACCTGTCGATACGATAGGTAATATTTGGCATTAATGTTATAGTTCCGATTTGGAAATCTGATGTATGCCGAAATTCAATAGGCACGGATATTTTCGTACCATCAACTCGCTCGAGTGATACGCTTTCTATTCTTCGAAATGCACCTTGAACAGACAAATCTTCATATCCCATTGATGCACCAACGAAAATACTTTTCGACAATTGATAATCTGTTTTAATTCCAATAGTATATCCTAGTTTCGACACATCATCAAAAATACATTCGGGGCAATCTGCGGCATAATTACCCGAATTATAATTTGCTCCAATACCCACAAAAAATCCTATTTCCCAGTCATGAACAATAACTTGATATGGAGAAATTGGACTTTCAATAACTTGTGCTTTTGTTAATGAAGTAGAGAAAGTAACAATTAAAAACAATAAAAACAGTGTTATTAACGTATTTAAAATGTTTAACTTATTCATTTTTGTGGATTATTTATGAATGATAATATTTCTGACCCAACTAATAACGAAATAAAAGATAAAATTGTGGATATTGATAAAAATAACTATGATAATTCTAATAATGAAGATAATCCAAATCCCAAACGGAATTACAACGTCCGATATTCTGCAGTAAAAATTTTAAATCGATATGAAAGAAGTGATGCATATCTCGATAAATTATTAAATGCCGAATTCAAGAAGGAAATATTCAATAAATTTGATAAAGCATTATTGACTGAAATAGTTAATGGAGTGATAAGATGGCGAGCTAAATTGGATTGGATACTTACTGGATTTTATCATGGCGATTTCCAAAAAAATTTAAATTGGGTTAAGAATGCTATGCGGGTGGGTTTATATCAAATCTTATATTTAACCAAAATTCCACACCCTGTGGCTATTTACGAGACAGTAGAAATTGTCAAGACAGTTCAAGGTGAAAAAACTGCGGGCTTAGTTAACGGAGTATTACGAAATATTCTACGAAACATAGATAACATTAGATTTCCTGAGATCACCGACGACCCTTACTACTACTTATCTGTGATTTATTCATTTCCAAAATGGTTAATAAAGAAATGGGTTGATTACCAAGGCAAGGAAGATACTGAGAAAATGCTAATAGCTATGAATAAGCGTCCTTATATTCCAGCAAGAATTAATCGGTTAAAATCCGATGGCATAGAATTCAAAAAGTTTATGGATACAAATGAATTAATCTACAAACCTTATTCCTATCACACTGATACCTTAATGATTTTCAATCCAAAAATTAATATTTTCGACACTGAATTCTTTCATAATGGCGAAATAGCAATTCAAGATCCAAGTGCTTCCTTAGCTGTCCACCTTGCAACCCCTAAACCGGGGATGAAAGTGGCTGATGTTTGTGCAGCTCCTGGTGGTAAATCCTTTTATATCGCACAACTAATGGAAAATGAAGGAGAGATTATTGCTATGGATAAATATCCATCCAAATTAAAATCCATTGAAGAAGGTGCCCAAAGATTAGGAATTAGTATAATCCAAACTTTGGCTGCCGATGCTGCCGAATTTGATTCCGACGAACAATTCGATTTGGTTTTTGCTGACGTTCCTTGTACTGGTTTAGGGACAATTTCCAAAAAGCCCGACATCAAATGGAAACGCGAAAGCGAGGATATAATAAAATTGAGTAAAATCCAAAAAACAATAATTGACAATGCGGCCGAAATGGTCAAACCCGGTGGGGTTTTGCTCTATTCCACTTGCACTATCGAACCCGAAGAAAATGCAGATAATATAAAATATTTTCTGGAAAAGCATCTGGATTTTGAGTTAGACCCTGCCGAAAAATATTTACCCGAAAAAGTTTGTACTGATGGAATGATGCAGACTTTTCCTCATCGACATAGTTGCGATGGTGCTTTTGCCGCCCGATTGGTTAAAAAAATTTAACTAAAGCATATAATTTATAATTATTTCTTAATTTGCAAATAAAATTGGAGGATTAATGGAAACATCCATAGTATTACTTATTCTTATTGCTTTTATTCTATTTTCTACGATTAAAATTGCCGCAGAATACGAAAGAGCAGTCGTTTTTCGATTGGGTAGATTGATAGGAGTCAAAGGTCCGGGATTATTCCTACTAATACCCTTTATCGACAGAATGGTAAAAATAAGCCTTAGAACGATTACTTTAGATATTGCTCCACAAGATGTAATCACTAAGGACAATATATCCATCAAAGTTAATGCTGTGCTTTATTTTAAAGTTGTTCATCCTTCCAAAGCAATAGTTGAAGTTGAAAATTACCTTTATGCTACCAATCAAATCGGACAAACGACTTTAAGAAGCATATTGGGTCAGAGTGATTTGGACGAAATCCTTTCTGAACGCGAATCGATAAATCATAAATTACAACAAATTATCGACGAAAGCACCGAACCTTGGGGAGTTAAGGTAACTTCGGTGGAATTAAAACAAATTGATTTGCCATTGGAAATGCAGCGTGCTATGGCTCGCCAAGCTGAAGCCGAACGAGAGAGACGTTCCAAAGTTATTAATGCAGATGGTGAATTCCAAGCAGCCAACAAGCTGACCGAAGCAGCACAATTAATCGAGAAACACCCTACGGCTTTACAATTGAGATTTTTGCAAACATTGTCGGATATTGCTACCGAAAAAAATTCAACTATTGTATTTCCTGTTCCTATCGATTTTCTTAAAGCCTTTATGGGTAAAGAAAATAAAGAATAGAATTTCGGTTTTTATGTGATTCTTAACCTTTTTAATATACTATTTTAAATTCCAATTATATCAAAAAGGATTAAAGGTTGCTATAATTCCATTGTTCTCGAAAAAAATTGGTTTGCAAAAAAACATCTTAATTAATAATTATTATTCTTTAAAACAACATTTTTTTTGTTAAATCGTTTATTTTTATTATTTTGCACACTTGAGTTTTTGTATTTTTATTCAAACTAAAAAGCATAAGGAGGTTTTTGGGGGCAAAATATTTACAAATTTTTATGTTAAATAAATTCGGAACAGAATGTTTTCAAAAATAAATCGATACTTTTATAAATTCACAAAGGTATTTGCCTTTACAGTTCTTTTCATTTTATCTGTTATCCTTATAACCCAAGCAGAAGATTATACCGATCTTCCTCTCAAGTTTTCAGAAGAATTAATTCTAAAAGAACGAGAAATTGAAATAGCAGAACAAAATATAAGCTTAACAGAACAACTTCAATATTCACAAACGGGAATATCATCTTACTATGGCAAAAAATTTCATAGCCGGAAAACATCCAGCGGAGAAATATTTTTATCTAATAAGTATACCGCTGCTCACCGCTCACTTCCCTTTGGATCGATTGTTAAAGTTACAAATGCAAACAATAATAAATCAACATTAGTACTGATTAATGATCGTGGTCCGTTTGTTAGAAAAAGAATCATAGATATATCAAGTATTGCTGCCAAAAAGATTGAGAGTTATGGAATACCAGTCGTTTCAATACAAACAATAATCAAAAATAACGACCTTCAATTGGCTGCCAAAGACTCTTATTTTGCATTTTGTTTGAATTTGGAACCATTAGTATTGACTATCGATAATTTAAATATTCTACAAATATTCGAGGATTTCTCAGAAGCTATGGCAATATTGCACGAATTGCAAAACAATCATCCATACATAGATTACTGTATCGCTTTAACATCCCAAGATTATTATAAACCGTATCCAAAAGAAAAAAGGAGTTACTATCTTGCGATAATAACTCCCAGAACATTACTTACAATGAATCTATAATCAATCTAATTCGAGTTTGTTTTTAATTCGTTTAATATCTTTATACATTTCGGGTAGATTGTTGATTACTGCTTCTATTTTAAAAGCGTGCATTTTATTGCGAGGTGGAGAACCAACGTAGACACCAGGTTGGGTTATTGAACTCGGAACACCTGATTGTGCGAGTATTATAACATCATCTCCAATTTCTAAATGACCCGCAATTCCTGCTTGACCACCAAGTCGCACTCGATTTCCAATTTTAACTGTACCCGATACACCAACTTGTGCAGCCATTGCGGTATTTTCTCCAATATCGTCGTTGTGTGCAATTTGTATTAAATTATCTAATTTTGTTCCTTTGCGAATAATCGTCGAACCAACAAAAGCTCGATCAATAGTTGTATTAGCACCAATTTCGACCTCGTCTTCAATTACTACATTCCCGATTTGGGGGATTTTGGTAAATGATTTATCGGAATTTTCAATAAATCCAAAACCATCAGAACCAATTACTGCCCCTGAATGTATTATACATCTATCACCTATTTTGGTATCCTCATAAATTGATACATTAGGATAGATTATGGTGTTATTGCCAATAAAAGAATTTCGCTCAATTACTGAATTTGAATAAATTATAGTATTCTCACCTATTATAACATTGTCTCCAATATAACAATTCGATCCAATGAATACATTATCACTCAATTGTGCCGAAGACTCGATTATTGCAGTTGAATGTATACCTTGCAAATCTCTTTTTCTTCTACTATCAAAAAAAAGAACTAATTGAAGGAAAGCACCATAGGGATCTGGAACTTTAAGAAAAACTTGATTTTCTTTGGGACTATCTTTCCAATCTGAAGGAACTAATATTGCAGTTGCATTCGATGTTTGCAAATAAGTTAAATATTTCTCTTTTGCATAAAAGGTAATTTCACCAATGCCAGCATATTCTATTCTATTCAAAGAACAGATGTCTTGGGTTGTATTTCCAATCAGTTCGGCTCTTGTAAGTTCTATAATCTCATTAATTTTCATACTATTTTTTCTCGGGTTGCGAAAATTCAATTGGTTTGTTTTCGTCGGGACGCTCCATCTCTTGCTCTTGTTGTGGCTTTTTGGTTCGAGAAACACGACGGGGTTGCACTGTTTCCTTCTTTTGGTTTGCGGGGTCTTTCTGAATTTTCTCTTGTAGTTCTTTTTCCATATCGCTAATATCCACACCTAATTCTTTGAGAACATCGAGAGTTAAATCGTATTTAAAATTAACGTAAGCAAGGGGTTGTATGCTTTGGTCGAAAACAATATCGAAGTTTTTTTGATTAGCAACTTTTTGGACGGCAGCAGCAATTTTTTGATCGACGGGTAACATTATTTGACGAACGATCATATCATATTCGCCATTTGGAGCAAACTTTGCTTTGGCATAGCCATCATTTTGTTCGCGAATTTCCCTAAGTTCTTTTTCCTTATTACCTTTTTCTTCTTCAGTCCAAATAAGACGATTTTTACTTATTTCGAATTCAAGATTATCAATATTCTTTTGCATAATGCTGATTTCGCGTTTCCACTCATCAACAAAAGAACGTACTCTTTGCTCGGCTTGTTGGGACTCCGAAAACTTGGAACGGATCATATTCGAATTGATAAATGCCACTCTTTGAGAAAAAACCGACATAGCGGTTATTAAGAATATCAAGCTAAAAATTGCTAATTTTTTCATATTAAGACTTCTAATAATTAAAATAATTCGGAAAGAGTATATTTTTTATTGTCCTCTCTTTATTACATCCAAAACTTTGAAGGTTAAATCGAATTTATCTTCAAAATAAAGAACCGCAGGATTACCTTTGTCGAGAACTAACGAAAGTTTCTCATCTTTTGCGACTTTTTGGATTGCATTCCGTACCTTGATACGTATGGGTTCCAAAAACTTTTCTCGAGTTAGATTAAGTTCACCAGAATTTCCAAATTTTTGTTCTTGATATTGCATCATTTTCATCTGTAAAGATTGCAGAGATTCTTCCTCTTTGGTTTGTTGCTCAGTGTTCATTAAGGATTTTTGTTTTTGATATTTTTGGATTCTATCATCAAAATCTTTTTTCATAGTAATCAATGTATCTTGCCATTTTGTACCAATTTCCTTTAATTTTTTATCGGCATCGATGGCTTCGGGCATTTCTTTAAGAATAGTTTCGATATCTACAACACCGAATTTTAATCCAGCATCTTTTGCTTGGGCATTAAGTTGATACTGAGTGAGGAAAGCTACAAAAAAGATTGCAATTGCTCCTAAAATAATTGTTTTTTTCATAATAATTTACCTATATTTTTATTAATTATTGTTGACCTAAATGAAATAAAAATTGCCATCCAGATGGTGATTTGGAGCCAACAGTTGGATCGAATCCATAGCCATAGCTAAATCCAAGCATACCTATTGGATTGATGAATAAGTGCACTCCCAAACCAGCTGATCGTTTTAATTCGAATGGATCCATTCGGGAAAATTTGTTCCAAACATTACCTGCTTCTGCAAATGCATAAATATATATGGGCATTGGATCCATCGAAATCGCAAAACGGAGTTCTGCTGTATATTTTGCTAAAACATAACTACCAGCATCACTTCCAATTGATCTGTCCTGATATCCACGCAATGGTGTTACTCCCCAACCACTTAATCCATTACCTCCCATATAGAATCTTTCAATTGGCGGGATAGTCGAGTCTGATTTAAAACCATTGATATATCCCCATTTGGTCGAAAGCATAAACACTAATCGATCTATTCCTTCGATGCTAAATACGGGAGTAAACGAATCAAAAGTTAATTCTGTTTTAAAATAATCAGTTTTGCCAATTCCAAGTGCTCCCATTGCAAAATCATTACTCAACGAAAACCGCGAACCAACAGATGGAAAAAATTGGTTGTTTATACTTATACGGGAGTATCTCTGCGAAATTGATATTTCGGTTCCTGAAATAAAATATGATGAAGAACCCGCACCAACATCGTTATACATCCATCTTAAGCTCCAATCCCCTCGCCAATAATCATCGGGCCAGCGGAATCTTCGTCCTAAATTTAATGTAGCACCCGTTCTTCTCATATCAAAATAATAGGAATAACGTGTGTCGAATAAATTAAAACCGATAGTTGTAGGTTCATTGTTCAACCAAGGTTCAGTGAATCCAACCGAGAATGTTTGGTATCGTGAAAACTGACCGAATTCCCAATTAAAATTAAATACTTGCCCCGAACCTCCTTGCAAAGGCTCAAGTAAAGAAAAATTATTAAACGAAAAACCAATCGATCCCGTTAATCCAAATGTTCCTGCAAAACCAATTGAGGCATTGAAAGTATCGGTGGAACGCTCTTCAACTTGATATACAACGTCGACGCTTGTGTTATCGACCTCAGAAGGCTTCACATCGGGTCGTAATTTTTCGGGATTAAAGTAATTCATTGCTCCTAAGGCTCTCACACTTCGAATGATAGCCGATCGGTCAAAATATTCTCCAGGGCGGGTATAGAGTTCTCGCCGAATTACCTTATCTTTGGTTTTGGTATTCCCGACGATATCGACTTTTCCAATTTTATAGCGAGAACCTTCGTAGACAAGTATTGTTAAATCGATAGAATCTTGTCCAACTCTTTTAGCTTCGGGCAACAATCGTGCTTGCAAATAACCGTTATCGAGATACAGCGAGGCGGCATCAGTTTGGTCTTGGTTAGCCTCTAAATTCTTTTTCATTTTCTCAACATCATAAACATCACCCGTCCTAAAATCTAATCGACGTGTAATAATCTCATCTGAATAAACCGTATTTCCTTCAATTTTTATATTGCGAATATAGAAACGATTTCCTTCGTAAACATTAATTGTTATATCCACTTTACCTTTATCCAAATCGTATGTAATCGTATCTTTAACAATATCTGCATCGATAAATCCCTTGGACTTATAGAAATTTATTAATAATTTCTTATCATCTTGATACTTTTTCTCATCAAATTTACCCGATTTCCAGAATTTCCACCAAGGAACAACAGAGGTTTCTTCCATAGCTCCAACCAAATCGTCGGCATCAATCAACGAATTTCCAACAACATTGATTGAATTAACTTTAAACTTTGTTCCTTCGTTGATAAATATATTTAGGTCAATATAATTCTTTAATTCAGTATAACGAATGTCGCTCGAAATTTGAGCGTGGAGTAAACCTTCTTCGGTATATAACTTTTTTATTCTTTGATTGATTAATGCAGTATCGTAATTGGTAATAATTTCCCCTTTGGATTTTGCAATCACTTTAATGATATCCTTGGTACTAATTTTATCATTATCTTTAATGTAAATTTCGTTCAATCGTGGGAATTCCTGAACTTTAATCAAAAGGAATATACCTTGTTCGGTTACTCTATCAACAACGATATCAACCTTTTTAAACTGTTTTCTTTTCCAAAGATTAAAAACTGCATTTTGAATTTTGGTTTCGTTTATTGTATTAATCACATCTCCAACTCGCAAACCCGAGAGCGAGATAATCGTCTCGGCAGAAACAAAATTATTACCTTCCACACTCACTCCGGCAATTATCATAGGCTTATTTTGTTCGCTTTGAGTATTTAGTAATTGTGAATTGCCAATTGAAAAAGTAAGCAAGAATATGAAAATAAATGCTGTTATCCTCATTCTCAATTCCATTGTCTAACTTTTGATTTGATATTTGATTTGGCAACTTGTTTGCCGATTCTTCCAAATCTTCTTTCGCGTCCCGAAAAACTTTTAATGGCTTTATATAGCTCGTCCCGACGAAAATCGGGCCAGTATTTATCTGTGATATAAATCTCTCCGTATGCCATTTCCCATAACATAAAATTGCTGAGACGTAATTCTCCCGAAGTTCGTATAAGTAAATCAACATCTGGCAAATCTTTTGTTGTGAGATATTTCGAGAAATTTTTCTCATTAATCTCTTCAGGGGTAATTTTTCCTAACTTGTAATCCATTGCTATCAGTTGAGTTGCTCGGGCGATATCCCATCTTGCACTGTAACTGAGTGCAAGCGTTAGGGTCAAGCCGGTGTTGTGTTTAGTTTTTTCGATACCTTCGAATAATAAATTTTGGACAACTAATGGAAGAGATGTTGTCTTTCCGATTGTCTTTATTCTCACATTGTTTTTGTGGAGATCTGAAATTTCTTTACGAAGATAATACTCTAATAATTGCATCAAGCCGTTAACCTCTTCGGCGGGTCGATTCCAATTTTCAATAGAAAATGAATAAAGGGTTAAATATTCAATTCCAAGTTGGGATGAGGCTTTCACTATGTCCCTAACGCTTTCGATGCCCATTCGATGACCCTCCAGCCTATTCCAATTTCTTTGTTCAGCCCACCTGCCATTTCCATCCATAATTATCCCAATATGTTTTGGGAGAGCACAATTTGATTTAAGGAGAGATTGTTGTTCTTTATCCTCCGACGTAATCTCGTTTATCCACATAAATATTCTCAATAAAACTTTGGGTAAAAATTAAGTTTTATTATTCCTCCAAAAATAGAATTTACGAAATTACTCAAAATTTAATAAATAAACGAAAATAGATTTATAATTGTGTTTAACAACAAATTTTTTCAATTTGAGTAAAATCTTTTTATGAAAATTTAACTAATTTTGTGTTAATCTTGAAATAAGACTAAATAATATTTATTCAAAAATACTGAATAAATAAATTTGAAAAATATTTTTTCTAAATAGTTTATGGTGATGTTATTATGAAAAATACCAGTATTTTTTTTCGAATAATGGCTATGATTATAGTTGTTGTTTTATTGTTTACATTATTTGTTTTTGTCTGGGTATTACCATCAATTAAAGATGGATTATATCAGGAAAGGATGATTGCTCTCCGTGCGCCCGTCGAAATGGTTAATACTCTTTTGGATTCAATGCAAGCAAAAGTTGAAAACAACATAATTTCGAAGGATGAGGCAAAGACTAAAATTATCGAAATTGTCTCTTCATTAAAATATGACAAAGGCAAAAATTATGTTTGGATAAATGATAATAAAAACGTTTTTGTTTACCATCCCAATAAAAAACTTATCGGCTTAGATTATAGCGATAAAGCCGATTTAAATGGTGTTAGGTACATTTATGAAATCACAAAAATTACAACCGAAAATGGTGAAGGTTATGTAGAGTACTCATTCCCAAAACCCGACAACCCCAATTTACCTCTACTTAAAAAGTCATTTGGAATGTATAATAGGTATTGGAATTATGTTGTTGCTACTGGTGCTTGGATAGATGATATTGAAAAATCCGTAGATGACATTAGAAACAAGGTTTTAATTGGAATGTTTTTTGTTATGATTATTTCTATATTAATTGCATATTTTATGAGTAAAACAATTATTAATCCAATAAAGCAAGTTCGAGATCAGATTTTAAATATGTCCGAAGGTAAATTTTAATTAATTTAAATTATATTGGAGCAATTTAATGAACAAATTCTTTACTTCTATCGCCGTTTTCTTTTGCGTATTTACCCTATTGGCTCAAACCGAACAAAAGTTTGGAATAGGATGGGGCGGATTTCTCAAAACCGACGCTTTCTATGACACCCGCCAATTTTCGGGCATTCGCGAAGGGCACTTCCTTTTCTATCCATTACCCGAATCATTAGATAAAAATGGTGTGGATATAAACGAAAAAGGCAATTTCAACATCCTTTCCATTCAATCACGATTGTGGGGCAAAATCACTGCACCCGAGGCATTCGGAGCTAAATCATTTGGATATGTTGAAGGTGAATTCTTTGGCACTTCTGATGGAGATGTAAATGGCTTTCGTTTACGACATGCTTACGTTGTTTGCGATTGGGGTTCAACTGAATTATTGGTTGGACAAACTTGGCATCCAATGTTTATAACTTCGAATTTTCCAGATGTTGTTTCCTTTAATACCGGCGCACCTATTCAATTATTCTCTCGCAATCCCCAAATTCGTTTAAGACAAAATTTAATAGGAGATTTAAAATTCTATTTAACTGCATTTTCGCAGCGAGATATGACCGGTACCGGTCCTAATGGATCATCCTCAATTTATTTACGGAACTCTGGAATTCCCGAATTAAATGCTAAATTGGAATTCCACAATAAAAGCGGAAAAGACGAAATTCTAATTGGTGCAAGTGGTGGCTATAAGAGTATAGTTCCGCGAACAAAAAACGGTAATAATGAAGATGCTTACGACGAAAAGGTCAATTCCATATCAGCAATGGGTTATTTTAAATTTAAATTCAATGACTTTCAGATTAAAGCTCAAAGTGCTCTCACCCAAAATGCTGTGGATTTACTTCAAATTGGTGGCTATGCTGTCAAATCCAGCAGCAATGGCGTTTGGGAATACACTCCTTGGAATATTTTAAGTTCGTGGTTAGAATTAATCTATTCTTCCAAATTTGATGAAAGCAATAGTATGGATATTGGATTATTTGGAGGATATTCGATGAATATGGGAACCCAAGACGAAATAGGCTACAAAGAAAATAACGCCTTTGTTTATTATGGACGTAATCCTAATATTGACAATATTCTTCGTATCTCACCTCGAATTATTTTCAATTCCGGAAAAACTCGCTTTGCTTTCGAAACAGAATATACAAAAGCAGCCTATGGCACTTTGAAGAGTGATGGAAAAGTGGAAAACACAAAAGATTACGCAAATATACGCTTTCTTTTAGGAGTATATATATTCTTTTAATCAATAAAGTCTTAAAAAAAAAGACCTACAATTTGATATTGCAGGTCTTTTTTTTAGGTTTTAGTAAATGCTACTATTATTTTTTTAAACAACTAATAAATAAATCAAAATATTTTGTTGAAGTATAATTTATTTTTTTTATTTCAATAACATCATAACCCGCATTGTGTATTACATCGACAATAGATTTTTCGTCAAAACCATTGTAGAAGTAATCAAATTCATTGTGCTGATTACCAAAAATTGCATTTTGTGTTTCATCATAATCCAAAATACCATTAGAATATGAGACCAATATTGAGTGTATGTCGGGTACAGATAGAATTAACTTGCCTCCTTTTTTGAGAACTCGCTTCCACTCCAACAATACTTTCTGATATTCTCGATGTGAAAAAACTTGGAGAATATTGCGAGCAATGATAAATTCAATAGACTCGTCGTCGTAGTCTAAATTTCTTATATCCCCAAATACTTCTCCATCATTTTGCGGATTTCTATCAATATTTATAAAACCGGGTAAAACCTCGCCCTGACTTGCAAGATTTAACATTAATGGACGAAATAAATCACCCTCTTTCCCTTTATTTATCGAGTCGATTTTGCGAATTTCTTTTGTTAAATCCTTGTCTATTAATTGTAATAAATCATCAATATCTATTAAATTTTGATTTTTGTTATTATCTTTCAATTCACTTGTACGATTAATTAATTTTGAAGAAAACAATAATTGATGACTTTTTGGCTGAAAACTATTTCTATTTATAATTAGATCATTGTACAACCTGATAAGATTCTCCAAATAGTCATCAAAGTTAAAAGATAAATATGAGTTTAATTGCATTCTTTTCAATTCTTTCGGATTTTGGTAAAGAAATTTTACTGCCATTGCTAATTCAGTAGAGTCGTTGTGTTGATATAATTTCCCGTTCAATCCATCAATTACAAAATCGGGGATTCCACCAATGTTAGCACCAACAATTGGCAATCCAAGCGACAGAGCTTCGGGGGCTACAAGTGGCCCTGCTTCTTCTAATATACTTGATATAACACAACAATCCAAATCTTTACTTATGTTTGTTAGGTCTTTGGGTTGATAACTTCCCAAATATTTGATTTTTGAATTTGGATATTTTCTTTTTAAATCATTCAAATAATTGATAGCCGCATTGCCATAAAGGAGGAATTCAATATCGTAATTCGACAAAATTTCTGCAGCTTGGTAAATCAAATGAATTCCTTTATGCGTATATATCGAACCAATATAACCAACACGTAATTTTCCGGTAAATTCTCTTGCAATAGGCTTATGATGATTGCATATCTCAGAGACCTGATTAATAATCACTGTTTTTTTGTTAATACCAGCAAATTCATCGAATATTTGGGCATATTTTTGCGATACAGCAACAAAAACATCAATATTTTCACGAAGTATTTTTTTTGCAATTTCTTGCCGTATTTTATAATCAGTTTGCAATTTTGGGTATAATTTAATCAAATTTGAATTTGTAAAAAAATCGATACTATTCCATTTAGATAATTTTTCGCTGAAATCGAACATATACAAATTCGGATCAATCAAATGGAAGTTGTGGGCAGTAAAAATGGTTGGTAAATTAAATTTCTTAGGAATTTCGGAAATTGCAAAAGATAATCCCAAAAAATTATGAAAATGAACAATATCGATTTTTTGGGATTGAACTATGTTGCTAAAAATCGCATAGATATTTTCATCCAAAATTTCTCGACGGGGATTTTCGGCATCCAAAAATGTTGTTGGACGATTATATATTTTATAAAGCTTAACGCCCTTGTCCTCCGTCTCTTCAACAAAGTAGGGTTTTGATTCTATAGGATGTTTTCCTTCGGCGGCAACGACTATAACGTCAATGTTTTTCTTTTGCAATGATAATGCGAGTGAACGTGGGAATTGTGTTCCTCCTCCTTCTTGCGACCATCCATAAGTGGTCATTAATAGTTTCATAGATTTATCGGTTTTTAATAATCACTAAATTATTAATCTAAATTTGTTTTATAAAAATAATATAATCTTATATGAGAAGTAAAATAAAAGAAAAGAAGAAATATGCGTTATAGAATAAAGTTATACTTCTTCGAAGACTAATTTGTCGGCGGTGTTGCGTCTTCCGTGAACAATATTTGGAGCCACAAATGAACGATCTTTTCGAACTCGGGCTTCGAAATCGGCACGAAATTTAGTAACAAATCCTCGAACAGGCCAAGCAGCGGCATCCCCCAAAGCACAGATTGTGTTACCTTCGATATTATTCGCAACAGATACAAGCAAATCCAAATCTTTGGATGTTGCATCGCCTTTGATTATTCGTGCTAATATTTTCTCCATCCAACCACATCCTTCTCGGCAAGGAGTGCATTGACCACAAGATTCGTGGTGATAAAAATGAGCAATTCGCTTAGTAACGGCAACTATGTCGGTATCTTCGTCCATAACCATAACACCGGCTGTTCCAATATGCGTTCCCATCTTAGATAAACTATCTTCATCCATAATAGCATTTTCAACTTCGGCTGCTGTCAAAGGTGGCATAGAACTTCCGCCAGGGATAACTGCTTTAATCTTCTTGCCATTTGGAATACCCCCACATATATCATATATCAATTCTTTCAACGGAATTCCGGTGGGTAATTCATAAACACCAGGTTTGTTTATATGTCCACTAACACCATATAGCAAAGTGCCGGGATGACCAGGAGCACCAATTTTTAGGTATTCATCTGCACCAATTCTAAGTATTGCCGGAACATTTGCTATAGTTTCGACGTTATTCACAGTTGTTGGCATACCCCATAACCCATATTGGGCTGGGAACGGAGGTTTAAATCGCGGATAACCTCGCCAACCTTCTATCGAATTCATCAAAGATGTTTCTTCGCCGCAAATGTAGGCTCCTGCACCTTTATGGACATATACATCTATTGTGTAGTCGTTGCCAAATGTATCTTTCATTCGGGAACCGAGAAATCCACGCTCATAGGCTTGGTCAATTGCTTTTTGCATCAAGTTAACCCATTTGTGGTATTCTCCGCGAATGTAGACATAAGCTGCTTTTATGCCCATTGCAAAACCCGATATCATTATACCCTCGATTAACTGATGGGGATTGTATTCAAAAATTTGTCGATCTTTGAACGAACCTGGTTCGGATTCATCACCATTTACAGCTAAATACTTGGGTTTGGAATTGTCTTTGGGCATAAATGTCCATTTTAGCCCAGTGGGAAAGCAGGCACCACCTCGTCCTCTCAATCGTGATTTTTTAATTTCGTTTGTTACGGCATCTGGCGATTGTTTTAGCGATTCTCTATATTGATTATATCCACCATTTTGGATATATACATCTATATCCGACAGATTTGGTATATCTGGTAGTATTAGTTTAGGAGTTTTTGTCATAATAATTACTTTATAATATTTACAAATTTACATAATTTTAAGAAATAATAATTTAGCTAAAATACTAATTGTTATCAAATAATTTCAATATTGCACTACAAGTTTTCATTTCTACCAAATCCGAAAAAAAATTCAATTATTTTCACTTTTTTTGTAATTTTTTTCGATTTCACTTGTTATACATTTTAGAAATTTAATAAATTTACAAAATAAGTATAACTTCATTTTTAATGATATTGGTAGGGATAAATTGAGAAAAAGGTAAAAGTTCAGAAATGGTCATAGGATGCGTTTTATGGCTTTTTGATTTTATGGAAATGCTTAAAATTTATTTTTATTGTACCGAAACTACGATTAATTCAAATTATCCAAAGAAAGAAAAATCATATTGTTCAAATAAATTTTGTCGGAAAAAATTATTTTAACAAAACTGCGAGTGGAAATTCATTGCGGAACGAGGCAGATAAGTTGATATGCTCCAAGGACCCGACTATCGTTACCTTGTGGCGGCCGGTAGTTAGAGAAAAAGCCACCTTCCATTTCCACACGAGCCTTCAAGAATTAATTTGAAGGGCAATGGATGAATTGCTTGCGAAAAATTAATAATTAATTTAAATAAAATAAATTGAAGGTTAATATGAAATTAATTATTATAAAAGTAGTATTTGTTCTTAGTATGTATACTCTATTTAGTCAAGCACCTTGTTATCCTTGTCCAGATGCATTTCCACAACCAATCACCTATACATTAAATCAAATTAATTGTGGGCTTTGTACATATACTGTGTATTTCGAGGAAGGATGCCCAGTTACTTTTATAATAAAAGAAATAAAAGCGTCATCCTCAAATCCTCCCTGTTGTCTGGGTACTGCAATCAATGACCCCATAGTATCTGGATATATACTTGACGAAGCTGCAAATCAAATTGCACAGCAAAATGGCGGAACAGCAACCATCTATACTCCTTCAAGATGTTGGCAATGGGAAGGTTATTTAGGTCCAGATCCATTACACAATGCAGTGTTAGTTCCATGCAGTAATGCCGCAAGTTGCTGTGTTTATGAATATTCCGGAGCCGTATTAGAAAATAGAACAATTTTTGGGATTGAAAATTGTCGTGCTAATTCCTGTATGCCTCTATGTGAATAGATAAAAAAAAAGAATGTGATTAACAACAAACTTTAATAATAAAGGTGGTTACAATGATTTAATTGTAACCACCACAAATATAAAAAATTGGAGTTAAAATGAAGTTTTATGTAAGGTATTATTGGAATTTCTTTATTTTGATTTACCCAGTATTTTCCCAGAATTTAAACACATGGGAAAATTGTACTTCGGGAATGGAAGGTTTTGACGTGAATACTTCTGTTCATAATATGGAGAATTATTTGTATTTATATACAAAAAATACATTTTATACTAGCAATGGTGGTAAATCTTGGCAACCATTTAAACAACTTGATTATCTTGATTATAATAATCAAAATTACGTATATAAACAAGTTGATTTTATAACTAAATATAATAATGTATACATAGTAAATTTTGACTTTATTTCCACTGATCAACTAAAATGGAAAGCATTTAAACACATTAGACCTGCTTTTTCCGATTCTTTTACTTATATAGATAACTATATAATGATTGCAACAGATTCAACATTAATTTTTAGGATAAGTTGGTCAGAAAAGGACGACTCCGCAAAATATGTAAGAAAGCTGAGAACATGCATATCTAAGGGAATCGGCAAAGATCTGGACGAAATATTTGTATTTGACACAATCCCAGCAGCAAATGATTACCAAACAACAAGCGAGGAGAAATATTTTAAATATTTTTACATTGATAGGGTTGTATATGCAGTCTATTACACATCGAAACTAAGTTATTTCAAGCATTATTATTATTCAACAGATTATGGATGGAGTTGGCAAAAGCATCAAATTCCAGAAATTCAAGGAGGTGTAAAATCCATAGTAAAAATTAATGGTAGATTGTGGATACTATCACCGTTTGCATTGTGGCGACCAAGAGATGACGGGAGTTACGAAAAAATTGTTGATGAAAAATTTAACAATTTCAATACAGATTTTTTAATCGAACATAAAGGAATGATTTATGCACAAGCACTCGATAGTAGCAATCATAAACCAATATTAGTTCGATCGAAGGATAATGGAATTAGTTGGGAAAAAGTTGGAAAAGAATATTTCACAATACGACAATTATTTTCGATAAATGGCGAATTAGTAGCCAGAAGCGCCAAAGGAGTATTGGCCTCTACTAATGATGGGGAGACTTGGGAAGAGCGTCAACAAGGTTTATATGATTCACCCGATTATTTTTACCAAGGACCCTGGAAAAGAATTGTAAAGGTCGGGGAAAATGAATATATAACTGCACCAAGAAATAATTTATATAACACTATGATGAAATCGTACGATGGAGGCAGAACTTGGAAACGCAAATATGTAATTGATTCAATAGGTTATACTGAATATGCATACACAGGAAACTTATACAACTTTACATTTCATAAAAACAAATATGGGTTATTTGCAGTAGATCGAGGAAGCAACAAAACATATATAAGTTACGACAAGGGTGATACGTGGGAAAAATACTCAGATGTATCTGCCTTTTTCCGGGATAATGACAAAAATATGTATGAACGAGGTGATACATTGTTTTTTCTTAATGAATATTATCTAACACCTCATCTGAAATATGTTTATTATAGTTTAGACACGGGGCAAACATGGGTAATGTATGATTCATTGTTTTTGCAAAAATTGCCTGAAAAAAGTGAATTTTTATTTGTGCGCGACGGGCAATATTATAGTTTTAGATATTCAGATTTGTCAATTTTTAAATCCACCGATGATGGTAGGAACTGGAATTACGAAAGGTCGATGAATTTGAAACTGCCCGATACATTAAATTACAAAATTCTATTTTCCACTGTAACATCCAAAGATACAATCATAATTTTTATAGTAGATATACCCTCAGGAATATCTTTTCCGGTATATATTTCGAAAGACTTTGGTCGTAGTTTCGTACAATTACAAGTTCCATATATTAACGGTAATATGCGTCCTGATACATATAAATTCATATACTTAAATGAAAAATTATTTTTATTGTTATTAGATTCCAGAAAAAAATTATCAAGTTTACTAATGTATGATGATAAAAACAATGAATGGATAAATATAGCACCAAATTTGGATGGGAATGTAATAACGGATATACTGGCAGTTGAGGACTATTTATATATCAGCACAACCGAAGGATTGTTCAGGATAAAAACCGAGCCCGTGAGCGTCGGTGAGCAAAACAAGATAGTAACATTAAAGCCAATAGAATTATATCCCAATCCAGCAAGTGAAAAAATAAGGATTCAAAACAATTATTATAACTTAACTAACTTACAGGTGTTCGATATATATGGCCGAGAGCAAAAAATTAGCAACAACACGGGTGAAGAGTACGACGTGTCGCATTTACAATCGGGGATATACATAGTAAAATTAAAATTTGATGGCAGTTGGTATGTAGCCAAGAAATTTGTAAAGATGTAGGAGGAAATCAAAATAGAGTGAACAAAATGTGAGTGGTCATTATGAAGTAACTCGTTGTCATAGTAATGTGAATAATGCTTAAATTTACATTTATATGAGGTTTCATTCTTAATAGCAAAGTGAATTACACAATAACCTTCCGGAGTTTGCGAAAACCTTCGGAAGGTTATGATACATATTGTTTTTTTTCATAGTTCAATAAAATCGGATTGCTTTCTTATAGCTTCGTGTTACAATTTCTTAAATTCTTCAGTTTTAAGTAAGTTACTTATATAACAATTTTACTATTTATTGATTATTAATATCTATAATTATTCTGTACAATTCTTTTGAGTTGTAGGATCGACAGCCCAAAGCAATTTTGCCCGCAAAACATCATAATATGAATTCTTAAGAGGTTTTATAAGTTTAATTCTATATTCAGCAATACTAAAGATTACTTCATCACCGCTCCTCAATACCTTTTCAATCTGGCCGTCGCCCACTAATTTTGCTTCACCTGTTGGTGATTCGACAATTATTTTAACAGTATTTTCATCGGGTATTACAAGTGGTCGGAAGTTGAGTGAATGTGGTGATATTGGAGTTAAACACATCACTTGTGCCGATGGTGCAATTATAGGTCCTCCACAAGCAAGCGAATAAGCAGTCGAGCCCGTTGGCGTTGTTAGTATCAATCCATCTGCCCGATATGAAGCAACATAATGTTCATTGGAATATGCGTGAAGTGTTATCATACGCGAAGATAACATTTTTTCGATTACAAAGTCATTCACGGCATAAATGTTTTCGTCATCAATATGAGTAGTCAGCACTGTTCGGTCAACCACACGATATTGTCCTGTCAGCAAATTTTCAATTGCCTCTTCGATTTTATTATGGGGGTATTCGGCTAAAAAACCAAGTTTGCCTACGTTTATGCCCATAATTGGCACTTCGCTTTTAAACACATACCTTGCAGCCGACAATATAGTACCATCTCCCCCAAAAGTAATTACTACGTCGGCAATTTTTTCGAAATTTGATGTAGGAACTGATTGAACTGTTTTCTTTATTTCGTTCGATAATTTCTTGAACAATTCGTTGGAAACATAACATTCAATTCCTTTGGAGAATAGTACTTTTGCTGCAAATTCAGACCATCTGATAGCTTCCGGCTTATTTTGATTTTCATAAATTGCAATTTTTTCCATAATTCCTTTGTATTATTTTGCAAATTAATTAATTTTTGCTAAATTTGTATTTAAATATAATGAGATTTTTTAATCTTTTTTTAAAGGTAAACTATGAAAAATATTCCCTCAGTCTGGAAATTAATATATTCGATACTTTTCGGTTTAATTTTTGGAATTGGAACATATAATTTTATTGCATCCAATGCGATATCATATTTATCGGACTCCCCATCGACTTGTGTGAATTGCCATGTGATGAACACTCACTATTCATCGTGGGCACATTCTTCGCATCGTCGGGTGTCCACTTGCAATGATTGCCATGTGCCCCATGACAATTTTATTTCTAAATGGCTCTTTAAAGCCGAAGATGGTATGAGACACGCCACAATTTTCACTTTAAGAGCAGAACCACAGGTTATCAAGATTAAAGAAGCAGGTAAGTTAGCAGTACAAAAAAATTGCATACGCTGCCACGAAAAATTAGTAAAAAATATATCATTGATGACATTCCAAAATCCCGACCACGAAGCTTTCGAAAATCGATTTTGTTGGAATTGTCATAGAGAACAACCTCATAAGAGAGTAAATAGTCTGGCTTCGTCCCCAAATGCATTTATCGAAAAATAATAATTTCAAAATAATATATAAGGAGTAATAATAATGTTTGAGTCAAAAAAATCTAGTAATGTAAAATATTGGATAATATTTGTTGCAACAGCGGTTGTTGTATTTGTATTAGGTCTCTTAGCCGCATCAATAACCCAAAGAAAAGCAGAAAAAGAATATGTTTACAAACCAATTGTTCAAATTAACGATAATGAATCGAGAAACGAAATATGGGGCGAGAACTTCCCTCGTGAATTCCAAACTTGGTTAGAAACATTAGACACAACATTCCATACTAAATATAACGGTAATGGGTTTAAAGATGCATTGGAAGAAGATCCCAGGTTGGTAATTTTGTGGGCGGGATATCTTTTCTCACGAGATTATAATAAACCTCGCGGTCATGCTTGGGCAATTGATGATGTAAGAAAGACATTGAGAACAGGTGCACCTATGAGTGATACCGCTGGTCCACAACCCACAACTTGTTGGACTTGTAAGTCAACCGATGTCGTGCGTGTAATGAACGAACAAGGAGTTGAAAATTATTACAAGGGAAAATGGGCACGATTGGGTGCCGAGATTGTTAATCCCATTGGTTGTCTTAACTGCCACGACGCAAAAACAATGAATTTAACCATAAAAAGCCCCGCACTAATCGAAGCCTATCAAGCAATGGGAAAAGATATCAAAAAAGCGACCTTACAAGATATGAGGTCGTTAGTTTGTGCCCAATGCCACGTTGAATACTACTTCGACAAAAAAAGAGTCGAAGGAGCATCCTTTGTTAAATTTCCTTGGGATAAGGGTTTGAGTGTAGAAAAGATTGAGGAATACTACGATTCTTACGAGTTTGCAGATTGGACACACGCAATTAGCAAGGCACCTATGCTAAAAGCACAGCACCCCGATTATGAACTTTATATGATGGGTATTCACGGACAACGAAATGTTGCATGTGCTGATTGCCATATGCCTTATATTTCCGAAGGCGGTCAAAAGTTTTCTTCCCACCAAACAGTAAGCCCCTTGAAATACATTGATAAAACTTGCCAAGTTTGTCATCGCGAAAGTGAACAAACTTTAGTTAAGAATGTTTATGATCGTTTTGATAAGGTAGTAGAGGTAAGGGATAAATTAGAGGTATTATTGGTTCGTGCCCATTTCGAAGCAAAAAAAGCATGGGATTTAGGTGCAAATGAAGGTGAAATGAAAGATATATTACAAGGAATTCGTAAGTCGCAATGGAGATGGGACTTTGTTGCCGCTTCGCATGGCGGTGCTTTCCACGCTCCTATCGAAGGACTAAGAATATTGTCAAATGGTATTGATATTATTACAGATACAAGAATAAAATTAGCAAGAATTTTAGCCAAATATGGATACAATCAAGAAGTGCCTTATCCCGATATTACCAAAAAAGAAAATGCTCAAAAGTTAATTGGATTGGATATGCCTAAATTTAGAACCGAAAAGAATGAGTTTATCGAAAAAATTATCCCTCAATGGATGAAATTGGCAGAAGAAAGACAATCAAAATGGAAAGTGATTAGATACTGATATTTTTATAATCTTATAAATACCACTTTTTCTACAAAAAGGTGGTATTTTTTTTGAATCTTGAACAACAAGTAAAACAACAAAATATTTACTTCTTTCTATTTACTTGTATGAATAAGTTATAGGGATTTTTATGTCGAACTTAGCCCCACATTCGTAAGTTTTGTCTAAATTGATTGAACCATTATGTAGCAAAATTATATGTTTTACTATCGAAAGACCTATTCCAGTGCCGCCAAACTTGCGTGAACGAGATTTTTCGCTTATGTAAAAACGCTCGAATATTCTATCTTGGTCTTCTTTTGGCACGCCTACGCCCGTATCTTGGAAGTAAACATAAACGAATTCTTCGTTACGCTTTATGTTAATCTCAATGCCTCCTGAATCAGTAAATTTGATTGCGTTATTAAATAAATTAACGAAAACTTGTTCTAATCGGAATGCATCTGCTTGAATTTTGGGTACATCGGAGTCGATGTTAATTTTGCAGTATAATTTTTTTTCTTTTAATTTTTGCTCAAATAATCTTTTAATATTCTCGGTTAAAATGGTAAAATCAACATTGCTTATTATAAGTTTATTTGTATAGGCTTCGTCTTCGAGTTCTGTTAGAAGTAATAAGTCTTTAACAATTGTGATAAGTCTGTCGGTATGTCGGCGGACGATTTGTATGTAGTGCAAATGTTCATCATCAGTTATTTCCTCTTCAAGCGTTTCGATAAAGCCTTTGATAGCTGTTAATGGGGTTTTTAATTCGTGCGAAACGTTGATTACAAAATCTTTTTTAATTTGCTCGATTTTTTTGATATCTGTAATATCGCTAATCACTACGAGAATTTCATTATTTAATTCAATAAAATTGATTGTAGAAGTATAAATCTTATGATTAAACTCAAATTCTAATGTATCGAACTTTTTGGAACTTGTTACATTTTTAATCTTATTAATTAATTCAGATGGTAGATTTGTATTATCGATATGAAGGTTTTCGGGGTTTAACGAAAAATTGCGATAAAAAGTTATATTTGCGAGTATTACTTGATTTTTGAGATTAAGGAGGAATATGCTATCGGGAATTGAATTAAACAAATGCCTTAATTCAACATTTTGTCTTTGGATTTCGGAAAAGTATTGACCCAATTTTTCAGACATTTTGTTGAAGCTACTAACTAATTTTTTGAATTCATCTTTTCGATTAATTTGAAGTTTTAATCCAAAGTTGCCCGAAGCAACGGACTCGAACGCAGATGTCATTTGCTTTAAAGGACGTGATATTGAATAAGTAATAAAGTAGATTGCAACAAAAACAAGAAATATCAAAATACCAATAATCGTTAAAGTTTCTTTGATTAATTTATTGAAAAGTTCATTAATATGAGTTAAATAGTAACTCGTTCTTATATAACCGATTGTTTGTCCGTTTGTTTCTAATCTGCTGGCTACATACAACATCTCGGCATGAGTGGTGTTACTGAATCGAATTCCAAAACCAACTTTATTATCCCTTGCTTGAATAACCTCCGGTCGGGTGAGGTGATTATCCATTTTTGCGGCTTCTCCTCGCGAATCAATTAATACAACCCCATCGTTTCCGATGATGGTTAATCTGATTTCTAGCTGCCTGCCAATTTGATTAACATAATCGATAATAGCGGCGGTATCGGATTTAATGAGGTAATTGGTGATTGGTTCGGTGAGAATTATATTTAGATTTTTTAGGTCTTTTTGGAAAGTTTCTGTAAAGTGTTGTTTGGTAGAATTAAAATTAATTAGGAATAAAATAATTGTATACGTAATAATTATTACTAAAAAAATAATAAAAAGTTTGAGAAAGAATTTTGTCATTGGTTAAATTATTATGTCTCGTCGAGCTTATAACCCACACCACGAATATTTTTGATAAATCTTGCAGCAACAGTTAATTTTTCTCTAAGATTTTTTATATGAACATCCACAGTTCTATCCAAAACTCCTTTTTCCTGCACTCCAAGAAAATCTAAGATACTTTCTCGAGAATAAACCCAGCCCCTTTTTTCGGCTAACAATTTGAGTATTTTGAATTCTGTAGTAGTTAAATCAACTTTTTCTTTATTAACAAACACTTCGTATTTTTGCAAGTCGATTTCCAAAATATCGCCAATATTTAAAAGATTGGTCTTAACAAATTTGTCTTCTCTTCTTAGCACTGCTTTGATTCTTGCAATGAGTTCTCTTGGCGAGAATGGTTTGGTTACGTAATCGTCTGCTCCTATTTCCAATCCGAGAACTTTGTCCATTTCTTCATTGCGGGCCGTCAACATAATGACGGGTATTGAGCTATATTTATCATCCTTTTTTAGCATTTTGCATAATTCTAATCCATCGTAATCGGGTAACATTAAATCGAGAATAATTAAGTCTGGGGGATTTTGTTGGATGTAATCCAATGCACTCGAGCCATTTTCGAATGAACGAACACGGTATCCAGATTTGTTTAAATGTAGGGTTACTAATTCAATAATATCTGGTTCATCATCAACAATGATAACATTTTTTTGATTTGTTTGAGTAATCACTTCTGGTCTTTTATTTTCGTACATATTGCTAAACACTAAATTATACTCATTATGTTAAATTCAGATTAAATATAAGTTAAGATTAAGTTAATGACTTTTGATCCATAACCCTATATCTTTGATTACTTTATCAGCAACAAAACCTTTCTCCATATATTCTTCGGGAGTAGCCATACCTTCACCAGTTATGAACAGGTGATTTAGGTCTTCGTATAGTTCGAACCGTGCTTTTGGATTATTTGCTAAAGATTGTTTCCATAGTTCAAATTCTGATACGGTAACTTGATAATCCCTCGCTCCTTGCAAAACAAGAATCGGTTTATCAATTTTCTTAATTATTTCTAAAGGTTTATAATCTAATAAAAATCGCCAATAAATTGGTGATATACCCATAAGAAGACTATCGCGAGGTGTTTGGTCGTTGAAATCTCGATTTTTAATTTTATTTCGTAAGTTATTTACAACTCTAAGTATATCTTCATTAATTCCTTGATTGTTCTTTAGTTTGCTTATATATTCATATTGGTCAACTATCTTATCTTCAAGTGGTTGATTGGAACCAGCAAAAATGATAAACCCCGCCGCATGGTTCAATCTTTGGGCTATTAATGGGATTGAATATCCCCCTAAACTATGTCCAAGAACAAAAATCCTTTCTTTATTGATTTGAGGTTGTGTTAATAGGTAATTAAGTGCTTCTTCAACATCATTAACCACTTCGTCTGTCAAGGTGAAATTGGTATCGTTTTGTGAAATTGATGCACCATATTGATAAGTTCTTTTGTTGTATCGCAATACTGCTATACCAAGTGATGAAAGTCCTTCGGCAATATCGCGGAATGGTTTGTTAGGTCCGATTGTCTCGTCCATATCGTTTGGACCCGAGCCATGAACAAGGATTAGAACAGGAAAGTTTGTTCCTTCTTTTGGTATTGTGAGTTTTCCTTTTAGTTTAAATTGGGAACCAAACTCAATGTTTTGAGTTGTAAATTCCTCCGAATTTAAATAATTCGGGCTCTTTGGTTCTTCGGACTTCTCGGGTTTAGGTGGTTTGAAGTAAAAACCAAATATTTTTCCATTATCGCCATAAGTAATTTCAATGGTAAAACTGCCCTTTTCGTGCTTAACTTGTGTGCCGGTAATGTGGTAGCCTTTTGCATCAAAAGCTTCAGTTTCGCCAATATCTATCAACTTTCCATACCTAAATTCGGTTTGACTATAGGCTTGCTTGAACATATCAATCGAAAATGATTTCTTAACAGATTCATCAAATTGTTTATAGCAAAATTCAAAATCTAAATCATAATATTTTTTAATAAACTCTCTTGCTTTTACTGCCCAAGTTTTATCGATTTGCAGTGCGAGAGAATGTTCAAATGAAAGAATTACGACAATAAGAAAGAGTATTATTTTTTTCATATAAATCTAAGCATCTAAATTTTTAACATAAATAGCATTTTGCTCGATAAATTCGCGCCTTGGTTCCACTTTCTCGCCCATAAGCATTTGGAATACTCGAGATGCTTCGGCAGCTTCGCCTATTGTAACTTGTAGCAATGTTCTTGTTTCGGGATTCATTGTTGTTTCCCATAATTGTTCGGGGTTCATTTCGCCCAATCCTTTAAATCGCGAAATAGTAATACCATTCATATTGATTTCGGGGGTTTCGGCAGATTCTTCTGTAATATTCTCAAAATCTTCTGTAGAAAGAATCTTTGCTTTTGGGTCGGATTTTTGGAAGGATAAAATAACTTCGTCCCGTTGTTTTTCGTCGAATGCATATATTTCTTTCTTGCCTTTTTTGATTTTATAAAGCGGTGGTTGTGCTATATAAAGGTGCCCCTCGACAACTAATTCACGCAAGAAGGTGTAATAAAGTGTTAACAAAAGTGTTTTAATGTGTGATCCATCAACATCGGCATCTGCCATTAAGATAATTTTGCCATAACGAAGTTTGGATAAATCAAATTCTTTACCAAAACCCGTTCCTAAGGCTTGAAGAATTGTGCGAATTTCTTCATTTTCTAAAATTTTATGTTCGCGTGCTTTAATAACGTTCAATATTTTTCCCTTCAACGGCAAAATTGCTTGGAAACGTCGATCTCTTCCTTGCTTAGCCGAACCACCTGCCGAATCACCCTCGACGATGAAGAGTTCGCTTTCCTCGGGATTGTTGGTCGAACAATCTGCTAACTTGCCGGGCAAAGTTGTATTTTCCAACGCATTTTTTCGGCGTACCAATTCGCGAGCTTGACGGGCTTTTATGCGGGCTTCGGCAGCTAATGCTGCTTTTTCGATAATCTTCTTTGCCTCGTTGGGGTTATGCTCAAGGTAATCATCTAATTTTTCGTTTACTATGGTTCTCACAACGCCTTCCACATCACCATTGCCCAGTTTCGTTTTTGTTTGTCCCTCGAATTGTGGTTCAGGAACTTTTACAGAAATAATAGCAGTTAAACCTTCTCGGAAATCGTCGCCCGTCAGTTGGACTTTTACCTTACTGCCGTTCATTTTCTCGCTTGTGTAATTGTTCAGCGTTCGGGTGAGTGCCGCTCTAAAGCCCGTAACGTGAGTTCCACCTTCGATTGTGTTAATATTATTAACATAGGAAACTAAGTTTTCGGAAAAACCATCATTATATTGCAAACAAATTTCAACTTGGATTTCGGCACCTAAGTCCGACTTGCCAGATCCTGTTATCAATATCGGCTTTGTATAGGTATTTGCACCAACATCAAGGTAGTTAATAAAATCGACTAATCCTCCTTCGTAGTGGAATATTTCTTGTCGATTTTCTCTTTCGTCAACCAACTTAATTGTTACCTGTGGATTAAGAAAGGCTAATTCTCTTAATCTCTCGGAAACCTTTGAAAACTTAAACAAAGTTGTTTTAAAAATAGTTTCGTCGGGTTTGAATTTGGTAACCGTGCCAGTTTTTCGAGTTTTTCCTATTACTTCGACGGGGGCTTGCGGAATACCTTGCAAATATCTTTGACGATGTATTTCGCCTTCGCGGTAAACTAAAACTTCTGTTTCGGACGATAAAGCATTCACACAAGACACGCCAACGCCGTGCAAACCACCCGAAACTTTGTAACTCGACTTGTCGAATTTTCCGCCGGCGTGAAGTGTGCACATTACTACTTCGAGGGTTGAAATTTTCTTCACTGGATGCGGTCCCGTTGGTATTCCACGCCCATCATCTTCGACGGAGCAAGATCCGTCTTTGTGCAATGTTACTGTGATATTTTTGCAATATCCAGCCAATGCCTCGTCGATGGAGTTATCGACTACTTCCTGAATTAAGTGATGCAATCCTCGTTCTCCCACATCACCTATATACATCGCAGGTCGTTTACGAACTGCTTCTAATCCTTCTAAAATCTTTATGCTGTCTTCGTTATAAATATTAGATAGGGTTTCAATATTTGGTGTTTTTTCTTCCATTATTACTATTAAATTATGAATACAAAATTACGAATTTTTTATGATATAATTATATTATTTTTCAATTAGTTAGTTTATTTTATTCTTAGGTCTTTTACGATGTGCTTTCCTAATTTTTCATTTAATTTGTTTATTATCATAGCTTTATTGAATTTGATTTCGGAAGACCATATTGAGTGTTGAGATTTTAAGTATAAAGTCCCTTTCGAAAATTTATATATTTCGATATATTTTGTTATGAACTCGGGCATAATTTCGGACATTGCTTTTTTGATTTGCGAAAGAATTAATAGATCTATTCTGCCATTATCGATAAAAATTCTTTCTAAAATGTTGCTCAATCCGCCCATATTATATTATTTCTCCATTCTCTATTCTAATAAATTCTGCAACATCTTTAAGCACGCTATTTTTTTGTATTAATTCCGGATTGGTCATTGTGATTAGTGTTTGAGCCTGATTGTTTAACAATGTATTTAAGACGAGTATGGAGCGGTATTCATCTAATTCAGAAAAAATGTCGTCGAGTAACACCACGGGAATTTCGTTACTAAATTTTTGCAAATAATCGAACTCTGCGAGCTTTATTGCTATCAATAGAGATTTGTGTTGTCCTTGCGAAGCCCAATCCCTTGCATTGCCATTATTCAACTGTATTCTCAACTCGTCTTTTTGTGGTCCGAACAAGGTAGAACACCTATTCAATTCGCTTTCTTTAATCCTTTCGGCTTTTTCTCTTAATTGTTCTTCAATAGATTTTTCGGAATTCTTTATAGTATTTGGCTGATATTGAATGTAGACTTGTTCGGTGTTGTTAGTAATTTTTTGATAATATTTCTGGAATAAACCATTAAATTCATCAACAAACTCTTGACGTTTTGTTATTATTGATTGTGATAATTTGATGAATAATTCTGTCCATATTTCAAATCCATTTTCATCAAATGATTTGTAGTTCTTATAATGGTTCAGAAGCGAATTTCGTTGTTTTAATGCCCTTTTGAATTTTATAATATCCTCTACATAAGTTTTTGAACTTTGGGACAAAACCCTATCGACAAATTCTCTTCTATTTTCGGGAGAACCCGAAGTGATAATTTTTAAATCGGGGGACAAGAATACAACAGGCAAAAGTCCAATCAAATCTTTTGATTTTACATTATCGCTAAATGAATTCTTAATTTTTTTCCCATTTAATTTATCATAATTTACTTCAGCCGAGTAATCCAATCCTAAATAATTTTTCGCTTTAATTTTTATTTGATAATTGCTTTCGCCGAACTTCACAAAGTTCGAATCCAGAGCATTCGAGAATGGTTTGGTTAAACTTGCAATTGATATAGCTTCCAATATTGATGTTTTGCCCGAACCATTTGGTCCGTGGATTACATTTATAAGGTTATTTAAGGAAATTAGAGAATAACTATGATTTCTAAAGTTGCGAATCTCGATTCTTCGGATTTTCATAAATTGTTAATAACCACAATAATGTGCAAATGAATTGGTAAGAGAGTTCAATTTAGATAATATCTTCCCTATCTCCAAAATACTTCATAAATTGAATCCTTTCGAGAAAAGCCGGATCGGATACATTCGAGTTATTGAGTGTACCACGGAAATTATCAATTGAAGTATAGTTTTTGCTATCCATCCAATCTTCTAAATCCTTAATTATTTTTGGTATCACCGAAAGTCCCTGACGATAAACCGCAGATACAATCTGGGTGGTCTTGGCACCAGCCAACAACATTTTAATTACTTCGTTTGCAGAGTGAATACCCGTAGATGCTGATATATCAGTTTTAATTCTGCCCGACATTAAGGCAATCCACCTTAATGGCAACGTGTATTCCCAATCTGAACTAAATATTTTTGAAGGTATTAGCTTTAAATCGTTAATATCTATATCGGGATTGTAGGTTCTATTGAATAGAACTAATCCTTTAATTCCCGTTTTCGAAAACTTTTCGATTACGGTCGGCAAATTCGAAAAATATGGACCTATTTTCAAAGAAACGGGAATAGAGACATAGTTCAAAACATAATCGATGATATCAAAATACATTTTTTCGATTTCATCGCTGGTTTTGTTAAGTCTTGTTGGCAAAATGAAAGCATTAATTTCTAACGCATCTGCCCCCGCTTCTTCGAATTTTTTGGCAAAACTTGCCCATTCGTGATTACTTACTGCATTTATGCTTGCGATAATTGGTATGTTCACTTCTTGTTTCAAATCCCAAATCAGTTTTGTGTAGCGAGCTAAGTTTTGTTCTTTAATTTTATAATCGAAATAATCATAATATTCATAATTTTGATGCCCTTCAATGTGGGTATCGACTGTTTGTTCGAACTCTTTTAAAATTTCTTCTTCGAAAATTGACTTTAAAACTACAGCACCAGCACCTGCTTCTTCAATTCTTTTTACCTGGATGAGAGTACTAGTTAAACCCGAACTTCCTAAGATTATAGGATTCTTAAGTTTCAAACCCAAATATGTTGTTTCTAAATTTGCCATTTGATTATCCTATTTAGTGATTTTATTTTATTGTAAAATACGAAATAGCAAAATAATAATTTTTTTCTAAACTTACATTTAATGTTTAGAACTTCCGATAAATTTTTGATACAATAACAAACTAATTATGGCAAAAATTCCTATAAACGCAAAAATTAGCCAAAATTGATTAGTATGGGCTTGTTCTAAAATTAGAGATTTATCAATGCCATTGTTCGTTGCAATTACGATTAATTCATTTATTGTGCCTTTTGTTTGGATATTGTTTAACTGAGTTTTTATAAACATAATCATTGGATTATCTATCAATCGAACATATAACCAAGCACCAAAAACGCCACCTATCGCAGAACCAAAAACGCCGTATAAAAAGCCAAATCCCATATAGGTCGCCTTCTTATCTTCGGGAGCAATTGTTCCCAAATACGATATATATTTGGGATGGGCAACCATCTCACCAAATGAAAAGGTAATTATTCCCAGTAACAAAATCCATATACTATGACTAATAGATAAAATTGCCATTCCGATTGTTGCAAATACCAAACCAGCGATTATGGTTGGAAACGCTTTAAAGCGTTCTACAAATTTTGAAACAAATAATTGAAGAACGATTATGGTAAGGGCATTTATAACCGTGATATGTTCCACATCAAATTTCCAATTGATTGGCAACACCGAATTAACGGCATTATCCAGCGCACTCGCATCAACGAATGTTTTGACATACCACAAAACGCTATCGAACATTTGGAAATACAAAATCCAGAACCAAGAATATATAAATATAAACAAAATAAAACGCCAATTGGTGGCAACCTGATAAATTTTCAGAAAAATATCCTTTAATGACTCAAAAAATTTACCTTGGATCTGCTTTTTATCTATGGGTTCTTTATAGAAAAAGAATGTAGGAATAATCATCAAACCCGTTCCTAAGGCTGCTGCGACAATAACCAATTCCCAAGCAATACCCTTTAAAATAGGCACTAATACCAATGGGAAGAGAAAAGCACCAAAATTAATCGACCAATAAAAAATTCCAAACCCAAATGTTGAATTTTTCTCATTTGTTAATTTAGCAATCGTGCCCGAAATTAGTGGTTTAAAAGTGCCAGCACCCAATCCCATAATTACCAAAGAAATAAATACGGCTGAATAGGTTGTCATCTGACTTGTTAGAAAATAGCCCGTACCGAGCAATCCAAAAGCAATCATCAAAGTTTTGCGGTAACCTAATCTATCGGCAATCGAACCTGCCAAAATGGGAAGAAAATATAACAAAGGTTGTATCACACTTTTTATTATGCCAACACTCTCTTTGCTAAAGCCCAATATATCTGTCATATAAACCGACAAAATGCTCATCATCCCATAATATGAACCACGTTCGAAAAATTCAAAAACTATTACTAACCAAAATTGCGGAGAAAAACTGTGGTACAATTCCTTAATTTTCTTCATTATTATGTTCCAATTTTTTTTACAAAGATATGAAATAAGTAAAAATCCTTTTTATTGACAAAATAAAAAACTAAATTTCATAATTTTGTAGTTTACATTAATTTACTTCAAAAATATATTTATATGGGATTCTTTTCAAATTTAAAAGAAAAAATTACTTCTTTCACCGAAAAAGCCGCCGAAACACTAAGTTTCAAAAAAATTTCTGATGGATTAGAAAAAACCCGCAAGAATTTTGTCTCGAGTTTACAAAGCTTATTGGGAACGGGAAGAAAGATAGACGAAAACTTGCTCGACGAAATTGAAATGCTGCTTATCACTGCCGATATCGGAGTTGCGACTACTACGAAAATTATCGAAAATTTAAAGAAAAGAGTAAAACAAGAAAATTACGAAACAAGCGAACAGCTTTTCGAGTTACTAAAAGAAGAAATCCTAAAACTTTTGGTGGAAGAAAATCCCGACAATGAGAATATCTATAACTTTGATATCCCCGAAAAACCACATATAATATTGATTGTTGGGGTTAATGGTGTTGGCAAAACAACAACCATCGGCAAACTTGCTTACAATTACAAGAATGCGGGAAAATCTGTCGTAATAGGCGCTGCCGACACTTTCCGAGCCGCTGCCAACGAGCAATTGGAAATTTGGGCTGAACGTGCGGGAGTAGAAATAATTATGCAAAAACAAGGTGCAGACCCCGCCGCTGTTGCATTCGATACCGTAAAATCCGCCCAAGCCAAAGGCAAAGATATAGTGATAATCGACACAGCCGGCAGATTGCATACCAAAGGCAATTTGATGCAGGAATTAGAAAAAATAACTCGTGTTATAACAAAATTAAAATCCACTGGACCCGATGAAGTGTTTTTAGTTTTGGATGCAACAACGGGACAAAACGCAATTGTTCAAGCAAAAGAATTTGGCAAGGTTGCCAAATTGACGGGGTTAGTACTCACCAAACTTGATGGCACAGCCAAAGGCGGCGTGGTTATACCAATTGTTGATGAATTAAGAATTCCCATACGTTTTATTGGTGTTGGCGAAAAAATAGACGACTTGCAGGTGTTCAATCCAATTGAATTTGTGGAAGCATTATTCAAAAATGAAAATGACAACTGAATTAATCCCTATCAACAGTAATTATGATTATGCTATAAAACGTGCTATCAATGTGCTTCAAAGTGGTGGATTGTTTGTCTTTCCTACTGATACAGTTTATGGTTTAGGTTGTGTTTATAATAATGAAAATGCTGTTAGAAGGATATATGAATTAAAAGGACGGGAATTCAATAAACCACTTGCGGCTTATTTCTCTTCGGTAAATATGGCTGAAAAATATATCGAAAAACAAGGTAATAATTTCTATGATATCTGTCGAAAATACCTTCCTGGCGCCCTAACTATTGTTGTTACCAAAAATGAAATAGTTCCCGATTATGTAACAAGTTCCACAAACACTCTTGGCATTAGAATTCCTGATAGTAAATTTATAATTGACTTAATTGAAAATCTTGGAGTTCCTTTTGTAGGAACATCTGCCAATATTTCTAACTTTCCTTCAGCAATAAGTGCCGAGCAAGCAAGAGGAATATTCGGAAATAGAATTGAATTAATTCTCGAGGACGACCAGAGTATTTCGGGGTTGGAATCTACTGTGATGTCGATTGTGGGAAATCAATACCAAATTCTTCGACAAGGAGCCGTTATTATTGTCTAATCTAATCTTTTTATCTTCTTTTCATATAAAACATACACATTTGTTTCATATTTAATTTCAAAATTTTTTTGGAGCAAATTGCTAACAAGTTTGTCTTCTTTTGCAAGTTGCAAAGATGATTTAGTATTACCAGTAAGGTTTTCGAACATACCATCATTTTTCTGAAATATCAACAAATCCGATGCCGATAAAAAATTAATAAACTTATCGTAGAAAGAAGTATTAGTTTGTTTGGGTAAATAAGCGTTTCTTTGTGGTAATTTTTTAAAAACATTAGTTGATAATTCATAAATTAAATCGAAGGAACCAATGGATATTATAAAAGTTTTATATGTGGAATCATAATTACGATTAACAAAATCAATTAATTTTAATTTTTCTGTATAATTAAAAAAATTGGGACGTTGCTGGTCGATGAATTCATAATATCTTTCCTTGCCTTTAATGGCATTATATGGAAATCTCAAAATACCTATGTAGCGTGCAATTGGACCAATAATTAACAAAAATGCAACAAATAAGGATATTGCAGTTCTATATATCGTCTTATTAGTATCATTCTTCCAAAAAACTCTAATTTTTTCGATCAATAAAACAATCCCAATTCCAGAAAGGATCGAAAAGGGTACCAACAAACGTCCAAAATGATAAATAATTAATTTTCTTTCTACATATACAGAAAACAACAAAGAACCAACCAAAAAGAATGCAGTAATAATTATTAGTTTTTGCTTGGCGCTCCAAGTATTTTTAAAAATACTTATAAAACCAATAAAAGCCGAAAAGGTGAACAATAGAGACAAATGATCACCAAAAAATTGACCTGTTACTTTAACTATATCCCTCAATAATTTTGTAGATAATTCGGGCTGATTAGCATAATTACTTAATAATCTTAGTGTTTCTTTGTAACCTTCTAAGATTTGTGCATCGAACAACCAGAAATGGGCGGCTAATGTTGTAATTACAATTGCGATGAAGATATATAAATTTTTTTTCAATAAAAATTTTGAATCGTTGCTGTTGTATAAAAAATCGATAAATAACAAGGGAAAGAGAACTATCGCAAACGTGTATTTTATTGATATGTAGAACCCCAATAAAAAACCAAGCATTAAAGTTTGGAATAATGAACGCTTTTCGTTACTATCAATATAAATTTTATTATCTTTACTGAAATACATGATTATCCATAATAGCAAAAAACTAAAAATAATTTCGGAATGATAATACAAAGTATGTCCCACAATCAAGGTGGTGAGAGAAAAGATTATAGATGTTGCAATTGCAATCTTATAGTTGAATTCATTTTTTATGAAATGATAAAGGGATATCGCAGTAAATAGAATAATCAAAAAAATTAGAAAATGTAAATAATCGGGTTTATCATTAATCAACAAACTTATAATAGAGTATGAAGTAAAAAAGAGCGGTGTTTTTATATCAATAAAATCTACATATATTTTGCCACCATTCAATATTGTTGAACCAGCTTGCAAATATATTGCAGAATCGGTGCCAATAAAATTAAAGACTACGGGGAATAGGATAATTGCAAAAATAAAATAAGCAATAGCATCCTTACTTTTTAACATATAAAGAAACCATTATGAATTTAAGGAGTTCATAAACTCTTTATTCGAGCGGGTACCCTTCATTTTGTCCAATAAAAATTGCATTGCATCAATTGACTGCATTTCGCTTAGTACTTTACGTAAAATCCAAACTCTATTCAATTCCTCGCTACTCATTAATTTTTCTTCGCGACGAGTGCCCGAACGATTAACATCAATAGCGGGATAAACTCGTCTGTCGGCTAAATAGCGATTAAGAACGAGTTCCATATTGCCAGTGCCTTTAAATTCCTCGAAAATAACTTCGTCCATACGGCTACCGGTTTCGACTAATGCAGTAGCAATGATAGTAAGCGAGCCACCTTCTTCCACTTTACGAGCTGCACCAAAGAAGCGTTTTGGTTTATGTAAAGCATTGGCATCCACACCACCCGACAGAATTTTTCCCGAGTGTGGAACCACTGTGTTGTGGGCACGAGCCAATCTTGTTATTGAGTCGAGCAATATAACAACATCTTGTTTGGCTTCCACCAATCTTTTTGCTTTTTCTAAAACCATTTCGGCAACCTGAACGTGGCGTTCTTGGGGTTCGTCGAATGTGGAAGAAATAACTTCGGCATTCACAGAACGTTTCATATCGGTAACTTCTTCGGGGCGTTCGTCGATAAGTAAAATTATTAATTTCACTTCGGGATGATTTTTGGAAATACTATTTGCAATCTGTTGCAAAAGGATTGTTTTTCCAGATTTTGGTGGAGAAACAATCAAACCACGCTGACCTTTACCTATTGGTGCAAGCAAGTCGACAATCCTTGTAGAATAAACTGAAGGGCTTGTTTCCAAAATCAATTTTTCGTCGGGGAAAAGTGGTGTTAGATTATCAAAAATAGTTCTATCCCTTATTATTTCGGGTGAACCATAATTTACAGTTTCTATTTTTAAGAGTGCGTAAAATTTTTCGCCGTCTTTGGGAGTTCTAACTTTACCGACTATTGTATCGCCAGTCCGTAATCCAAACCTTTTAATTTGCGATGGAGATACATAAATATCATCGGGCGAAGATAAATAACTATAATCGGGAGAACGCAGGAACCCATATCCATCGGGCAATACTTCCAATACTCCACCACTCGAAATTAATTCTTCTGTTTCAACATCTTTTTCCTTGGTTACCGTCTGGGCTTGGATATCGACAATTTTTAGAATTAATTCCTGTTTAGTAAGGTTGTTCAGATTCTGTATATTTAAATTTTTTGCTATTTGAACTAATTCAGCTATTTTTTTGGCTTTTAATTCGTTTATATCAATAACGGGCAATTCTTTTTTCTTGTTGTGTTGATAATTTTTGCGTGATTGATAATTTTGATTATTCATAAATAGAATCCTAAAAGGTAAAAAGAAAGAGTTAAAATTCTGTTAAAAATTAGTTTATTTGGATTTGAGGATAACTTCTTTCTACAAAATTAATAAAAAAAAGCAAAATAAAAAATCGTAATCAAAAAAAACTGAATATGATTAACTTCTCTAATTATCTAATAATTAGAATATTTTGTTTCCGATGGAGGAATAATTTCTTAAAGTTTTGGTTATTACATCACTTTTCTAAGTTTCTGCATCGAGGGTATTTCACTATCATATACCCTTTTTATGCCATCACCGAGTGATTTTTCGATATCACGAATATCTTTTACTAATCGGAACATTCCTCCAACCTCGACCGAAGCGGATTGGTCGGTGCCCCACATCGACCTATCCAAAGTGAAATGTCGCTCCACAAATGTTGCACCCAATGCCACTGCTGCATAGGTTGGTGCTAATCCTACTTCATGTCCCGAATATCCTATTGGTATATTTTCATATCTTTTTTTAAAAGTGGTTATTACTGACAGGTTCAATTCAGACAAAGCACATGGATATGTAGAAGTGGCTTGAGCAAGCATTAATGGAGCATCTTTCATAAAATCTATCGCTTCGTCAATTTGTTCGAGCTGCGACATTCCACTGGAAAGCATAATTGGTCTATTGGTTTCTTTCAATAATCCTAGTAGTTCTTTGTCTGTTAATGCTGCTGATGGAACTTTATACATAATGGGGTTGTAGTCTTCCAAAAATTTAACAGATTCCAAATCCCAAACCGAAGCAAACCAAGTAATACCTTTTTGTTTGCAATAATCATCTATTTCTTGGTATTCATTATGCCCAAATTCCACTTTATGGCGATATTCTATATATGATATGTAACCCCAAGGTGTTTCCCTCATTTTGTTCCATTGGTCTTTTGGAACTGCCAATTCGGGGGTCCGTTTTTGGAATTTAACGGCATCGCAACCAGCCAAAATAGCTGCATCAATTAATTTTTTTGCAATTTCTATCGAACCGTTATGATTGATTCCAATTTCGGCAATTATATATACGGGATGTCCATCACCGATGTGTTTATCCCCTATTTTAACTTCAGCCATTTTATTTCTCCTTATTGTAATATTATTTTATAATTATATTTTAAATTTGTTTACCATATTGTCCAACCACCATCAACTATAATGTTTGCTCCATTTGTGTAGCTCGAGGCATCCGATGCAAGATATATTAAAGCACCTTGATAATCATTTTTTTGAGCCATTCGTTTTGATGGAGTTTTGTCTGAATATTGCTTAATGAAAAATGGATTTTGCCCATTTTCTACTCCGCCAGGCGAAATGCAGTTTACTCTTATTCCTTTTTCTCCCCAGTATGATGCAAGATATTTGGTTAGCATAATTACCCCAGCTTTTGATACGGGATAAGCCGGTGGTTTAAAAAATGTTTGATTTCCGTTCTCATCAACATATAGAGACTGGTTTGGAGAAACAATTCCATAGGTTGATGCAATATTAATGATGGAGCCAAATCCTTGTTTAACCATTCTTTGACCAAAAACCTGACAACACAAGAATGTTCCCGTCAAGTTTACTTTTATGGACTTTTCCCATAATTCCAAAGGATAATTCTCAAATTTCGAAAGTTCCAAACTCGATTTTGGGTCTTCCACCATATCATTGATTGCCGCATTATTTACTAATATATCGATTGAACCTAATTCTTCGAAAACTCTGTCGCATACCGATTTTATACTTTCCTTGTTAGTAATGTCCATATGATAACCATAGGCATTTTCACCCATTGTTTTGGCAAATTGCTTAATTGCAACTTCGTCGATATCAGTTGCTATTACTTTTGCACCAAAGGCTATTAATGCTCGGCAATGTTCTTGACCAATTAAACCTAAGGCACCTGTTACAACTGCAACTTTGCCCGTCAAATCAAATATATCCATTATTGCCTCGGTTTTGTGTTGAAATTGCTTACTTTTCTGAACAAAGGTTGAATAGGTATTCCTCTGATTTCGTTTTCGATATTGCCTTTATCAACTACATTTTTTAATTTTTCGAAAACAAGGCGATGGCTCTCGATGGTATAATTAATAAGTTCGGTTGTATGTGAGTAGGACATATTATAATACGTACTCCACAAAATACCTTTTCGAATTAATTCTTGCTGTATGAAAGATTTAACTATTAAACTATCGATTGTTGGATGATTTATATCAAGCATAAGCCTGAAATTATAGCCTATTGCTTTGATATAATCTATTCCCACTTCTTCCAAAATAGTATTAATACCATTCTTTAGGACATATCCGATTTCATTTAAATATTGTGGAACTTTTTTATCCTTCAATTCATTAATAGTAGCTTTGGCAGCAGCCAGCGAAAGTGCTTCGCCGCCAAATGTGCTATAAATAAACACGTCGTTTTCTATAAGTTTCATTATCTCAGATTTTCCGGTTATTACTGCCAAAGGCATTCCATTGGCTATTGCTTTGGAATAAGTTGCCAAATCAGGTTTTATCCCAAAGTATTCTTGGGCTCCACCTAAAGCCATTCGAAAACCCGTCCACATTTCATCGAAAACCAAAACGATTCCGTTTTGTTTGCATACTTCGGCAATATTTTGTAGAAAGTTATCTTTTGGTTCAAAAAAAGTTACAGGTTCGAGTATAACAGCAGCCACATTCTCATCAATTGAATCAATCAATGATTGAATATTATTGTATTCAAATGTGTTGGTTAATTCTTGAACTTGATTGGGAATTCCGTTGTTTCGCGGTGTAACCGAAACATACCAATCGTGCCAACCATGGTATCCACAGCATAATATTTTTGATTTCCCCGTATAAGCTCGTGCTAAACGGACAGCCATACTTGTTACGTCGGCTCCTCCACGGGCAAAACGCACCATCTCGGCATTAGGCACAACTTCTTGGATTAACTCTGCGGCTTCCAATTCGAGTGGGTTAAGAAGAGAAAAAGATATACCTTTGGCAAGTTGTTCTTTGATAGCCTCGTCCACTCTATAGTAGGAATAGCCTAACGACAAAGGTCCAACTGCCATTGTGAAATCGATGAATTCATTGCCATCTACATCCCAAACAATCGATCCACTGCCTCTTTCCAAGAATTTTGGGGCAATTCCATCAACATATTGCGAAACCCCTTTTGCAAGAGTATGGGTGCCTGATGGTATGATCCTTTTAATTCTATCATATAACTCATTGGATTTATTGATGACAGGAAATTGGTTTGTTGTATTATTAACATCTATCATTTTATTTCACTTAGTTTATTGATAATTTGATTTGAAATACTAACGTAATCGAATTTTTCGTATTCGAGAATATCTTGGAGCATCAAGGGTTTGAACCACCTTTCGTTCAATCCGATTGGCAAAACATCAACAACAAATTTGTGTTCGAACAAATAATTACATACAATTGAATACAAACCTGAGTTAATAAAATGATCTTCAATTGTTACCAATAATTTGGATTGCCTTGCCAATTCCAAAATAATATCTTTGTCGATTGGTTTAAGTGTTCTGAAATTGACAATGGTACAATTTATATCTTGGTTTTCTAAATATTCCTTAACTTTCAAGGTTTCACTGAACAATGTTCCATAGGTGAGAATAGATACATCATTACCATTTCCGATGATTTCGGCAATGCCAATTTCAAAATCGGTGTGATTGATTGTACTCGGCAAATTGTTATATCGAATGTAAGCAGGAGAATTAGTCTTCAATATTTTTGGTAACATTTTAATCATATCCTCTTCGTCTGCAGGAGCAAACACTTGCATATTAGGTATCATTCTCATTAGTCCGATATCCTCGATGGCTTGGTGAGTTGGTCCGTTGGCTTCGGACAAAAATCCCGCAAACGAACCTACAATCTTGACGGGCAAGTTTCCGTAACCTAAATCAGTTCGAATAAACTCAAATGCTCGCATAGTCAAAAATGCCGCTAAAGCGTGGGCTATAGGCTTCCGGCCACGCAATGCCAATCCCGCCGAAATACCAACAAGCGATTGTTCTGTAATTCCAGTATCGACAAAATTTTTGGTTAATACATTAGGCAAATTTCTTATTGCTGCTCGATTTTCGGCTGTTAATACAATAAATTCGGGATTATTTGGGATATATTCCAATAAAAATTGCTCGTAATTCATATTAATTCTCCTCCAAATTTCGTGATAGTTCATCAATAAGTGCTGAATATTCATCTTGGTCAATTTTCATATACCATTTGGAGGGATTGCGTTCAATCGAAGGTATACCTTTGCCACGAATAGTATCTAAAATTAAAATATGAGGTTTGGAATTATCTTTTAATGAATTAAAACATTGATGGATTTGATTGAAATCGTGCCCAGTGATGTCGTATACATTAAATCCAAACTGCTCAAATTTATTTTTTAGAGGTTCTAACTTAATTAGATTTTCGGTTTCTAAATTAGCTTGTAAATGATTTCTGTCGATCAAAATAATCAAATTATTCAATTCGTAGGATGGGGCTAATAATAGTCCCTCCCAGTTAGAACCTTCATTTAGTTCGCCATCACCAAGCAAAACAACAACTTTGTTTTTGTCATTTTTTAGTTTTATGTCGATAGCAATTCCAATTGCTACACTTAAATTGTGCCCCAAAGATCCCGAATGGAACTCAATACCGGGGATATTAGTATTGGGGTGCCAATAGATGTGGTCATTCTCCTTTAAATGATTTACTAATCTTCTTTTTTCCAATATATTGCATTCCGCTAACACAGCATATAAGGCTGGCACTGCGTGCCCCTTGGAAATTAAAAAATAGTCTCGATTTGGATCTCTAAGGTTCGAAGGTTTTATATTCAAAAATGAATTGTATAAGTAAGTTAGCACATCCACACAAGAAAGCGATGCACCAATAAAACATCCCCCATTTAATGTCATATCGAGAATGCTTTTTCTACCATTAAAGGCTAATTGTTTTAATAGTTTTTCGTTATATTCCATACTTCTTTTTTTTGTAATTATCAATGTTTTTAATTTCGTCTAAATGGTTATCGTACCAATACTTACCCAAATATTTTTTATTCAAATTATAAACTTCGGGATTTTCATCTAAAAATTTAATAATTTCGTTCAATCCAAAATTTGGATTTTTCGGATAGAGGTTTTCGTATATTCTCTTGATTAATTCAAAATCTTCGGGATAGTCTAAGGTTAATCGATATTTATCGAAATACTCAAATCCTGTTTCCCATTCTAAGTTTGCAACTCTGAAAATATCAGTATTTTCCCAAATATATGGAGTTGTGTGTTCGCGTTGATAATCGCGATCAGCATCTCTCCAGGCTTGTTCGAGGGCACGAAACGAACAAATCTCAACGTCATTGCCGTCGGGATAGGTGGCAGGATGCAAATTGCTAACATAATCAAATTTGTTATGATTTTTAAGGTAAAAAGATAATACATTATCAATAACCAAAGGGTCGATCAAAGGACAATCAGATGGAATTTTAACAACTGCATCGGCTTTATACAATTTTGCGGCTTGATAATGTCGGTCGAGCAAATCTATTTCGTCGCCAGCAAATACATTAATTTTTTCTCTTTCGGCGAATTGGATAATATTTTGGTCTAATGGATTGGTTGATGTTGCTATGACAATATCGGTGTGAAACCTTGACCTTTTTACTCTTTCGTGCATTAACGCCAAGACAGGTCTGTTTAGTATTTGCAACATTACTTTACCAAAGAGGCGAGTGGAAGCAATTCTCGATTGTATTATTATTAAGATTTTCATTCTATTAGTATTGAGTATTCAGAGCAAATAACAAGTTCTCTTTTGCAGCTGGCTGAGTAATTAAACTCCTTGCAATATTGGCAATTTTCAATGCCGAGGTTCCACCATTTTGGATTGGCGTCATCCTTATTAATGTGTGTAAATCGAAATTAGAGTATACTTCCTTACCTAATGCAATACCATAATAAACAACTGATGAAAAAGCAGTTACAAGGACATCGCAATTTGCAATCATTGGTTTAATATCTCCATCTGTATAAACCAAAGCATCGGGAATAATTTCTTTAATTTCGCGAATTGCTCTATCAAAAATTTCATTAGGGTGTAATTTGAATATGATTTGTCTCCCATTAGCAATAGTTTTGACTTTTCTGATAAACTCGTACCTATTTTCGAACTTGAAGGTTTCGCGGGAATCCGAAGTTGCAGCTAACACAAAATTTTTATGAGGGAATTCATTTGTTCTATATTGTTCGATATTATCAAAGTTTGGAATCCCTGTAACAACTATTTTTTCCGGTTTCACGCCTTTGCGGATAAACAAATCCCGATAGCCTTCGGAGGCTACACAAAAATAATTATATGCATCAGATAATCCGGTAGTCGAGGTGCTTGCTATCCATCGCGGGAATTTAAGATATTTTGCTAAATAAAAAGCAAAATTTTCGGGATCTGTCATTCCTTCTTGAATTAATATTATTTTTTTGTCTTTTATGTTTTTTGGAATAATTAAATCTGAAGATGTAACTACTAAATCATAATAATTGCGTTGACCTTTGTAGTCAATTTTCAAGTTATTATTTTCGAAGTAATTTAATGTTTGTCGGAAAAAATTGCTATTTGAACCTAAAACTGTAAAATTTAATAAATTCTTTTTTTCGCAATACCCGATAAGTCCATCTGCATAATAAGGAGAGTAATAACAATCAAAGTCATTTTCGAGATGCTTGCCAACTTGATGGACAATGGTTGATTGATTAAGAGATCCCCCAATAAATAGTATTTTCTTCATATAACTTTGATATAACTTTGGCTGATTATGAAATTTAAAGTTCAATAAAACCAAAATTATCTATCGAAAGTTAAGTTTTATTTATTTTAGAGTTAATAAATATTTAAGGCTGGTTGTGTGGAAAAGTAATGATAAAAGAGTGGGAAATAAAAAAGACTACAATTATAAATTGTAGTCTTTTATAAAGGTTACAGAAAAAATGGGTTTAGCCTAAGTATGCTTTATAAGCATCAGCATCCATCAATTCGTTAAGTTCCGATGGATTTGTTAATTCAATTTTAACAATCCAGCCATCTCCATAGGGATCCGTATTTAATGTTTCGGGTGCTCCGCTTAATTTTGAGTTCACTTCCAAAACTTTGCCCGATGCAGGTGCAAAAATTTCGGCAACCGTTTTAACTGCTTCGATTGTTCCAAATGATTGCTCCTTTGTAACTTCAGCCAAATCTGATGGTACATCAACGAAAACAACATCGCCTAATTCAGATTGTGCATGGTCGGTAATTCCGATATATGCAATGTTTCCCTCAACTTTTACCCATTCGTGGTCTTTCGTATACTTTAGTTCTGCTGGTATGTTCATAAATTTACTCCTTATAATTTTTTTTACAAATCTATCCAATTCACTCTTTCGAGATATTTGGTGTCTATTTTTCCGTTAACAAAATCGGGATTGTTCATCATTTTTTGATGAAAAGGAATAGTTGTTTTTATACCTTCAATAATAAATTCATCTAATGCAACTTTCATTTTGTCTATTGCTTCTTGCCTACTATTTCCATATGTAATTAATTTTGCTAGTAAAGAATCATAATAAGGTGGTATAAAGTATCCTTGGTAAATATGGGTATCAACTCTTATTCCTTGCCCACCGGGCACGTGTAAACCTTCCACTTTACCGGGTGAGGGACGATAGTCATTATAGGGGTCTTCGGCATTAATTCTACATTCGATAGAATGATATTTTGGGGGATGTTCGGTCAAAGTTAATCTTTCTCCTGCAGCAACTTTTATTTGCTCTTTCACGATATCGATTTTAAGGGATTCTTCGGTGATTGGATGTTCCACTTGAACTCTTGTGTTCATTTCCATAAAATAAAAGTTACCTTCGGTATCGAGTAAATATTCTATCGTTCCTGGACCGACATAATTAACTGCCTTAGCACCTTGAGCAGAAACCTTACCCATTATATCTCTTAACTCTTGGCTAACTGCAACAGATGGAGTTTCTTCTATTAATTTTTGATGTCGTCTTTGGACTGAACATTCTCTTTCGTTAAGATGAATGTGATTTCCGTGATGGTCGCCAAAAATTTGTATTTCAATATGTTTTGAATTTGTGATTAATTTTTCGATATATAAATCGGCGTTATTAAAAAATGCTAATGCTTCGCTACGAGTTACTTCGAATACTTTTTCTAATTCACTTCGGTTCGAAATCATTCTCATACCTTTGCCACCGCCGCCTGCTACTGCTTTGAGCATAATAGGATAACCCGTGGATTCGGCTACTTCGATAGCGGTTTTCAAGTCGGTAACAACTCCATCGCTTCCGGGAACAACAGGCACACCTGCTTTTTTCATAGTTTCTTTGGCAACGGCTTTATCACCCATTCTGGAAATTGCTTCGGGGGATGGACCTATAAATGTAATATTATGGTCGTTGCATATTTCTGCAAAAAATTGATTTTCAGCCAAAAAACCATAACCTGGATGTATAGCGTCAGAATTTGTTACAGTTGCTGCGGTTATGATTGCAGGAATATTAAGATAACTCTGTTTGGATGGAGGCGGACCAATGCAAATTGCTTCGTCAGCAAATCTAACGTGCAATGAATATTTATCTGCTTCGGAATATACTGCTACGGTTTTTACACCAAGTTCCTTTGCCGCCCTTATTATACGAAGAGCAATTTCACCGCGATTGGCAATTAATATCTTGCGAAACATAGGCTAATTCCTATTCTATCTTTACTAAGAAAAGTGGCTGCCCAAATTCCACTGGTTTACCATTTTCCACTAGCAACTTTTCGATAGTTCCATTAACTTCGGATTCAATTTGATTCATTAATTTCATTGCTTCGATAATGCAGAGCACCTGACCTTTCCTTATGGATTGACCAACTTCGACAAAAGGCGAGGCTTCGGGGGAAGGAGCACGATAAAACGTTCCCACCATTGGCGATTTAATCTCGAACAAATCGGTATGCTCTTCAGTATTAATTTTAACTAAAGGTTTTTCTATTGTGTCGGGTTGAGTTATTGTAGGGATTGGCTGGTAATTTTGTTGTGCAGTAATCGATACAGTTTCGGGAACAGAATAATTTATTACATTGGTTGATTTTGTTCGTGTAAATTTAACTTTAATGCCTTCTTCTTCGATTTCTAAGTTTTCTAATGTACTATCATCAAAAATTTTTACAAGACGGCGAAGGTAGTTCAGGTCCATATCTCTCCTTGGTGGATTGTGAGGTGTCGGCCGGATTCGAACCGGCGTTCGCGGTTTTGCAGACCGATGCCTAACCACTTGGCTACGACACCCTAATAGAAATACAAAATTAACATAAAAATGGTAATTTACAAAATAATTAATCAAAAAGTTTACCGCTTGTATTTTCGATTTGTGGATTGTTTGTTTCGCTTAATATTTTGGAGATTGACCAGAAACCTCTGCCAAAATTTTCAGAAATTTTCGCTATTGCGTCCTTTTTGTTAAACCCATACGATTTTAATTTTTCATATAAGACAAGTATTTCAGTTTTAGTTAACTCATCTAAATGTTGCCCTTTGTTGATGAGAATATTCGTTTTTGTGTTGATATATTTAGAGAGTAGTTCACCTTTAACGGTTTGTTTTAGTTCCTCCATTTGTATATTGAAAGCTGTGGGGTTGATTTCAAAACCACAGCTATTGCGGTTCAATCCTATTGCAACTTTTGCAGTAGAAAAGCTACCCAAAAAGAAATCACAGACAACGTCATTTTCGTTGCTTGAGTATAAAATCATCTTTGCTAAAAGTTTGGTAGGCAATTCATTTTTATTCTTTACTCTACCGGGTTTGTATTCACGGTTTATTATCCATACATCTTCTCTATCCCTGTAATTTAACGAACCTCCATTTTCATCTTTTTCGTAATCGCTATGTAAGGCATAAGTATTAAATGTTCTTTTTTTCCCGGGTTTGTAGTAATATAAAATATGGTAATGCGAAGAAATATATTTGTTTGCAGTATAGACGCCGAAATTGTATTTCCAAATAATATGATTTATCTCTTGAAGATTTGTTTGACGTAATGCATTGAGAATATCTACTAAATTAGTATATCCCGAAACAATGTAAATTGAACCTCCTGGTTTTAGAACTCTCTCAGCTTCTTTTATCCATTTTAGCGAAAATTCTGCATATTCTTCTTTGGGTATTTCAACATATCCATCTATCACAAAATCTTCTTTTCTATTATAATGCTTATGAAGCTTATCGCCATCTATGCCATATGGAGGGTCGGTAATTATCAAATCAATAGAATTATCTAAAAGATATTTTTTTGCACCTTCAACACAATCGATATTATAAAATTTATCTTGCATAATTATACTTTAATTAGACCTTAAATTGAACAAAATCAAACGCATTGATATTTTCTAAATCCAACATATACTTGGTTTTTCGTGATTTACCATCCGAATTTCTACCTTGTTGCATAATTAATAAATTTTTAATTGAATTTTTATCGAAAATTATTATGAGTATTTCTTCTTGTTTCCAATTATAATTTGCTTACTTTAATTCTAAAATACACTGCTTACCATCCCATATTTTTGGTATATTTTTTAATTGTTCTTTAATGATCTCAACTTCCTCTTTGATTATTTTATTCATCTTTTCCCTCTATCATTGGCAATTCCAGACTATCTATTTGCAAGACGCCTTGACCCGCAATGGCACTAAATGTGGAATATAGATCGATCGTGTTGGCTATCACTCTTTCGATCTGAACCTCACGTTGCTTCCAAATTTTTTGGAATGCTCGTTTTTCTTGCTCCAACTCTAATTTCATCGAAGAAAAACTATCAATAATATTCTTTACTCTTGTTGCAAATTCTTGCCCAGTTAGGTAATCATACAATAGTTTCATTTTGTCGCCGCGGTTTTCGTTGGCTAATTTTATTTTCGATATTTGCAAAATGCTTTCCCTTAGAATGCTTACAACTTGTGGAACTTCTTCGAAATGACATATCCAAACTCCGTCTTTATAACCAAATTTGTTCATCTCCTTTGGAAAAACCTGGGTAACTAAAATTGCAATATTTGCTTGTGCTTTTAGTTGGTCATCTTTTAGTTTTGCAATCCATTCTCGCGCAAAATCCTTAGTTCTTTTACTTTCAAATATTATCTTTCCAACTTCATTACCAAATTCGTCGATAACTAATTGAATTACATCTGCTCCTGTGTATCCTTTTGGGACTTCTTCGATTTTGTCGTAAGGGAATTCCAATTTCAATATTTCTTCCAATTTTCTTTCTTGTGCTTCACCCTGCAATTCCATCGATTTTTGATTTGCTTTGTTTGCTAATTCCTCGGCTAATTTCTTTTGTTGTTCTAATTTAATTTCTAATTCTTTAACCTGTAGTTGATGTTGAGCGTTCAATTGTTCTAATTGCATTTTCAATCGTTCATCAAATTGATTTTGATATTGTTGAGTAATTTTATTTTTTTCCTCGAGCAACCTTTTTTCGATTTCTAAATCTTGCCGTTCTTTAAGTGTTCGGATTTCCTCATCTTTTCGCAACAACTCGATTTCTTTTAACTTTAATGCATTGTTTTCTTCTTTCAACTTTGATAATTCTGCTTCGGATGCTTTAAATCGTGAGAAATACTTATTTTGTAACTCAATTTCAGTTTTTTTCTTCTCTTCTTCTAATTTTTTTATTAATCTTTCTTGGAATAGTTCATTTTCCTTTTGTTTCTTTGTTTCGAATTCTTGAATTTCTTTTTGTAATTGAATTTCTTTTTTGGTATATTCTAATAATTGACTTTGAAACTTACTTTCGTATTCCACTCTAAGACGCTTTTCTGTTTGATCTGCCAACACTTGTTCTATGTTGATTTTATACCCACATTTAGGGCATTCAATAAAATTAATTCCTTCCATTTTTATTTCGATTTTTGTTGTATAATAATTCCTAAAATTATGAAAAACAAGCCAATTATTGAAGAAATGTGGATTTGTTCCTTTAAAATAAATCCAATTACCAATAGCGATAAAAATGGGGTTAGATAAACTAATTGACTTATTTTATGTGGTCTATCGCTTAAACTAATCGCACTGAGCCACAAAATAAATGTAACTCCCATTTCGAATGTTCCTACATAGGCAGAAGATATAAGTCCATTTATGTTGATATCATCAAATCCACCTGAAAATATTAATAATGTGATAGAGTAGAGCGTTCCACAAAGAAATATTGAAAATAATTTGACAATTGGATCTCTTGTATCATTTAAATTTATCAACCAGAATAATGTCCATATCAACGCACTCAATAGTGCAAGCAAATCACCCCAAATATTGGATAAAGATATCGAAACAATATTTCCTTTGGTTGCAATTACTAATATACCAACGAAAGATATAAAAAGGGCGATAATTTGAAATTTTGAAACCTTTATTTTTCCAATTATAGCCGAAGATATTCCAAAGAAAATTGGCCATGTATAGTTGATTATCATTGCTTCATGGGCTGGTAATGCATCATAAGCCGAAAATAATATAAAATAGTATAAAACAGGATTAATCAATCCTAAGCCAGCAGAACTTAGCCATTGTTTTTTTGTTTGCGATTTAATTCCTTCAAATTTTCCTAACAATATTGCTGATATAAAGATTGAAAAAAATGAGAATAAAATCGAAAAGCACAGCACTTGCAAAACCGAAAAAAATTGAAATGATATTTTGAAAGCAGTAGCAACTGTCGACCAAGCAGCAATAGCCAATATTCCAAGAAAATATGGATTTTTTCTAATTTTCAATCTAACTCGATTTTAATGAATAACCTAATTCTTTCGACAATAGCTTAGTTAGGTATTTTCGGTCGTATTTTTCTATTATAGTTTCGTTGGGAATAGGTAAATTATTATTTTTCCAGTTATTATAAAATTCAAGAATAGCGAGTGCAATTGATTTGGAATCCTTGGGCTTGGTTATTATTGCGGCACCTGTCGATTCTGCAATACGCGTTACATCTCCTTCGAACGAACTAACAAGCAATGGCTTACGCGCCCCCAAATATTCATAGAATCGACTTGGTGTAACAATTGGTTTAGGAAACATTAACCATAAAACGTCTGAGTTTGCAAGATGAGCCATTAATTCTTTATGTTCCAAATAATCATAAAATATAAAAGAGCTGGAATATTTCGATTTTTTAATCATTTTTTGGTATTGTTTTTGCAAAATCCCATAGAAACGAAATTCGATTTTTTTAGCTAATTGAGGCTTTTCATCGAAAAGCAGGTTGACAGCTTTGATAAAATATTTTGGCGTTAAATCAGCCGAGAATATTCCCGAATGTGTTATTATAATCTTATCATCGGATTTTGGCAACTTTGTCGAAGAATCAAAATCTACTTGGTCATATCCATGGGGAATAATAGAAACATCATTATGTTCCAAAAATCGATATCTGGAAAGTAAGGCATTTTTCATATCGCGAGATATAACAATTGCCCTCGAACATTTTTTTAAAATACTCGACTCCAAATTCAATGCATAATTTCTATGAAAAAATGTAGGATAAAAATAATATGGATTATCTACCCATAAATCGCGATAATCAACAACAAATGGTATATCGTATTCTTCGGACAATGCATTGGCAATCAAGAAATTCGTAAATGGCGGTGCAGTTGCAAAAATCAAATCAATCTTGTTTTCATTCATTATTGTCTTTGCTTTTTTAAATGCGTATTTCATCCAAAATCTGCGCGAATCGGGCTGAACAAAAGATTGGACAACCATTGATTGTATTTTTTTTATAAATTTATTGGGGTAATTTATTTTTGGATTT
>CALKJQ010000012.1 GCA_937995785.1 Candidatus Kapaibacterium sp. | reverse complement strand
AAATCATGCGTCTACTTGATTTAATTCTGATGCTGATTTAATTATGGTCCCTCAATAATTCTTTAATCAAGGCACAAAAAGTTTTCAACCGGATTAATTTTACCTTTTATTAATAATAATCTGAGTTTACTTTTTCATTACACTTAATATATTTTGGACTACAATCAAAATCTAATATTTTGAAAATCCAAAAGGATAAAATTAACGAAAAAATAGATAAAAAAATTATCTTAGTTATATTTTTTTTGAATAATATGAATAAACCAAGAGAAATAAATAAACCTGCACTTAAGTATATTAAAGGAATTGATGCCCAAATATCGAAACCTAATTCCCAAAAAATGAGGCAAATTCCGAAACATATCAAAATTATTCCCCAAAATAAAATGCGATTGCTCATTATTCCTCCGTTTTTTTATTCGAGAACAACAAAAATAGTCCTATACCAATAAATATTAATGCTAAAACATAGGAAAAGTCGAAGAAAGGAAGAGTTTCTCCAAGTATTATAATCACGCCAATTGCAATCGATAGGTAGCCAAAAATCATTTTGTTTTTTTGTGGCATTTCTTTTTTTTCTTCTTCGTTAATTTGCGTAGGCGGGACTTCGGTATCAACATATTCCAAATTAGTAGGTGAAAATCTGAGAGGTTCCAAAGGCGCCGCTATCCAGAAAATTATATAAGCTATTAGTCCTATTCCACCCGATAGTAATGCAACAACAAAAACAATACGGATAAACACGGGGTCTATGTTGAAATACTGACTTAGTCCCCCGCAAACCCCTGCTAATACTTTTTCACTACGAGAACGAAATAATTTTTGCATAAATCACCTTTTTTCTTAATTTTACGATTTGCGAAACTGATTTGTTCCAATCATATTAAAATAATGAGAAAATTAATCAATATTATTGCTCTTTTGTTGCTTTTTTACTCCTATTCAACAGCAGAAATCGTATTTTCGTTCGAGCACAACCCAATCATAAATAACACTTACTCATTGAACATTGAATTATTCGAAGACGATGGATTTGCAATCGACCATTTCGTAAAACTTTGGGAAGTTGAGGGCACGACAGATACATTAGGGAAAATTTATAATCACATCGATTTGGGAGCGAGTTTGAATTTCTTTTTGCCTAAAGATAAATTTTCCTCAAAGCTCAGCTTGGGTTTCGGAAATGGCAACTATCATTCCGGAGGTGGAGATTTCTATGTCCTCGAAAACGCTTTTGCTGGTTTCGATATGGATTATAATTTTTCTTCCAAATTGAATTTAGTATTGGGCGGGTTTGCTTGTATTCATTTGCGAAGCGGCAATGGGAATCGACCACTGATAGATAGGTATCTTTGGAATTTCAATATGAATTACAGAATATCCAAAGTATTGCAACTTGGATTATTATTCGAACAATATATTTTAACCGAAACAAAACCAAACTATAAGATATCATACTCTAAATATGTTTGGGCAGGACCAACATTCACTTTGAATTTATTACAAAATAGATTGAAACTACAAAGTTCGTTAGGAATTGATTTTATTGATTACATTGATACGGGAGTAAAGTCGTCGGAGAAGAAATTAAAAGAATTCTACAAGATAAAGATATATTTTAGCTTTTAATTTTGTCATCTCATTTTTTTTTCTTAATTTTGTAGTCCACAACATCGCAGAGAGGAGCAAATGGTAGCTCGTCGGGCTCATAACCCGAAGGTTGCAGGTTCGAGTCCTGCCTCTGCTACTAAAAATAGCCGCAAGATAACTAATAACAAGTGCTTGCGGTTTTTTTTATTCATAAGATTATAGCGACTATCACAAAAAAAAAAGACAAGTGAACTACTTGTCTTTTTTTTGTGCATCAAACTCTTAATTATTTATTAGGTTTGGAAAGATTGTTTTAGTGATAAATATCCAACTGAACCAAAGCCCAAGAAGAACATTAATTGAAAAGGTATTGCAGCAATTTCTAAATAATAAATGGAAATTGCCAATCCAAAAATAAAATAAACTGCTAAAAGCAATTCGAAATAAACTGTTGGATTAATTTTTCTTGATTTTGATTTTTTTAGAGCATCTGTTGCTGTTTTGCCAATAATGCCGGCTTTGGGAGTTCGAACAAATCCCGTTTTTTTGCCAATCAATGCTTCCAAAACGGCTTTGGTATTGTTTACCGCAAAGCCCATACTCCCAGCTAAGAATAATGGGAATAGTAGTATCCGCTTTGTCCAATCTAAATGGATTGTCTTTTGGGCAAATGTATAGAAAAGAAAAGTAGAAACAGATGCTAAAACAAAAATAGACATTAAAGAGTAATAAAAATCATAGGCTTCAGTAATGTTTTTTAATAAAACAATTGGTACGTTTAAAATTGCAACAATCACGATAAAAGGGAAGACGATATTGCTTGTAAGGTGGACAATGCTTTCGAATTTGTGCTTTAACGAGAAGTGGGATTTAAGAACCTTAGGTAGTAATTTCTTGGCAGTTTCCACTGCACCTTTTGTCCAGCGGAATTGTTGCGTTTTCAATGCGTTAATGTCGGCAGGTAATTCTGCAGGAGATGTAACATCATTAAGATAAACAAATTTCCATCCTTTAAGTTGGGCACGATAGCTAAGGTCTAAATCTTCGGTTAATGTGTCGGGTTGCCAGTTGCCAGCATCGATTATGCACTCTTTACGCCATATACCAGCGGTTCCATTAAAGTTGATAAAAAATCCCGATTTGTATCTTACTTGTTGCTCTATGGCAAAGTGTCCATCCAAAGCAAGTGCTTGTGCTTTGGTAAGAATTGAAAACTCTTCGTTAAGGTGTTCCCAACGGGTTTGCACCATTCCAATATTTGGATTGGCAAAATGCGGGATGGTTTTCATTAAAAAGTCGGTATTCGGCAAGAAATCTGCATCAAAAATTGCAACGAATTCGCCTTCGGCAACTTCTAATCCTTCTTTCAAAGCTCCGGCTTTAAAGCCTTGGCGGTTTGTTCGATGGATATACTTTATATTGAAACCCTCAGATTGGTAATGCTGAACTACAGGTTTCAAAATTTCTTGGGTTTCGTCGGTAGAGTCGTCGAGTACTTGTATTTCTAATTTGTCCTTGGGATAGCTAATCTTGCATATAGTATGCACAATTCGTTCGGCAACATATAGTTCGTTAAATAAAGGAACTTGAATTGTTACCATAGGGAACTCATCGGGCATTGGTGGTTGCACAACTTTTGTGTTTTTATATTTTCTGTAGTAATACAGTAAAAACATACCATGCATACCAAATGCAAAAAGCACCGATAACGACAAAAAATAGAAAATTAGTATAAATGTTTCCATAAGCGGATATTTTATCCCCTTTTATTCATAATAATTACCATCCAGAAATGACAGAGAGTAGAATGTCTTCTGAGTTGTTTTTTAAAGAAGTTCTAATGGCTTCGTTTCGTCCAACGAATCCATCAGTCACAGTGTAGAAATTATAATTCGTAAAATCTTTTTCCCAAATCATTTTTTTCTTTATATTATCGAAAAACTCTACTTTGCAAGTAACTAGTACTTTTCTTTCTTTTTCTAATTCTCCGGGATTGACTTGCGATATTGATTCCTGTATTGAAGTAATCATTATCGTAAGCCTTGAATCGGCATTATTGTCTTCGAGCTTCAGAGAACCATCACTTTTAAATTTTTGTAATAATTCATCAAATAAATAAGTTTGGAATTCGGGAACTCCAGAATTACTTTGGTCGATAACTGGTTCTATTTGTATTGTTTTTAAGTGATCGGGCAAACTTCCACCCACAAACGAATAACATCCCGTAAAAATTAGAAATATCAAAGAACGAAAAACTATATTGTTACCTATTAGCTTGGCGTTTTTTCGCATTTTAGTTTTTAATATTCTCAAAATTAACAACAATATTCAAAATAACAATATAGCTACTCACTATTTGTAAATGTATGTAAATTAAAGAAATTTGCTTGTTATTCTAACCAAATTATTTTATTAGTCGAATTATGTAAACTTGTTGTAACTTTTATGAATAGCACTTGATTTCCAATAGTTGGCAATAATAAATTAATTCGAGAGGACATATTTGATATCTCATGATCCTTCACGAAATTGATTGAATGCCCAAAAATATCAAAAACTTCAATTTGATAATCTTTCCCATAAATTTGGGGTATTATCAATTCTATGGAATTCTGTTTGACATTTGGAATAATTTTTATCTCATCTAAGGATTGTTCTTCTATCGAATTGGATACGAGAACACTTAGTATATCGTTTGTTAATCCATCTCGGTTCTCGTTAAACCCAACAAGTAAGCTCAATTCACGGGTAGCTCCATCGGGTATTGGCTGCGAAAATCGAATTCCGGTGAAAACGCTTCGGTCATCAACTTTATCAATTTGAATTGAAGTTCCACTATTAAGCAGTTGCAACTGAATTTCTTTGGCAAACGAGCGAGTAAAGTCGTAGTTTGCTCCCGCAATTTGTGGTTCTGATGCAAATGGACTGAAAGCAACACAACCCACATATAATTCGGTTCCAGGTTTGTAAATAATTTCGGCACCAAGTCCCCCGAATTTTTGCCGAATTTCATTATTGTTTATTTCGTTATATAATTCTGCATAATTCGAATCGGATTTATCCAGTATGTCCCAATCATAAAAATTTCCGATGGATAAAAGATTTAGTGATTTACCTGATGTATTTTTCAGTGTAATGTCTATTTGTGCAATATTTGGAAGTGGAAAACTCACCCTTTGTGTAATTTCCAATCCAATTTTATTTATCATATTTGCAAAATCGTCATTGATTATTGATTGATTTTTATCAGGATTGATAAATCGTTTTATAGATTTGTAACTATCAAAATAAAAAGATAGTAATTTGGCATTATTTTCAGATACTAACAATCCGGATTGACCATATAATTGATTGCCCTTTCCTTTTACGGTGAACCCCCAACCTTCCTTAACCGAGCCTAATTCTACAAAACCAAATTTAGCATCGTCGCTCATCGAAAAAATTAATTTTTCACTTTCGAATGTTGCAAATGTTTTAGTTGGAATAAATTCGAATTTGAACATATCTTTGTAACCATTTTCGGCTTCGATATCCATACGGAAGATGATTTTTGCAGTATTTTCTTTGTTAATATAAAATGCAAAATCGCCAATTTCGGTATATTCGCTGCTTTTGATTAATGGAGTCTGGTAATTGTCCTTAATAATAGTTATTGATTTTGTCGGGTCGTAGGCAACCGAAAGAGTAAATTTTAGAGATTTAGCATCTCCCAAATAATTCACGGTGGCGATATTTAATCGGACAGTATCTCCAATTGAAAATCTATCTTGAGCTTCATTTTGAGAATTTTTATAGATATATTTTATTGGTTTGATTGCCGGTAAAGAAAAGGGGTCGGTCGTAACAATTTTTTGTAAATTTATTCTAAGAGGTATTAGTTTTTTATCGGCATTAGAAAAATTTTTGTCCAAAATATTGTCGCCACACTGACGAACAAATTCTAAAGCTTGAATAGCATTCAACTTAGGATATTTGGAACGAGCTAAAGCAACTGCACCCGAAACAATTGGAGTTGCAAACGATGTACCACCGCCAACATAGCCATAAGAGCCATTATTTTTGGTTGAATAGTTGCCTTCGCCTGGTGCCATTATCATTACTTGGGGACCTAATGCGCTTGTTTTGGTTGTAACTTCGTCGTATTCATCCACTTCGCCCACTCCAAGAACACCAAAATAACCCGCAGGATAAAAGGTATCGTAGCGAGTTCCACCGTTTGTTCCAATATTACCACCCGCGGCAACAATTGCCACATCGTTAGCTAAGGCGAAATCAATAACACTTTGTTCATATTCTGAATATGCTCGGGGACCTCCCCAGCTTAAATTCAAAACCTTAAATCCCTGCACTGCAGCAAAAATAATAGATTCATTTCCAAATTCGATTGCATCGGCACTCTTTCCGGATGCTTTAATAGGAAACAAGCGACACTTTCCGCCAACGCCCGCAATTCCTTTTTTATTATCAAATAGTGCTGAACTAATGCCGGCAACCATTGTCCCATGGTCGATTGCAGAGCCATATGTTCCACCCCATCCCTGAGATTCCACTCCTCCAGCAAAATTAAAACCCCGAAAATCATCAATATAGCCGTTTTTGTCGTCGTCCAATCCATTATTGGGAATTTCGCCTTCGTTGATGTAGATATTTCCAAATAAATCTTCGTGATCTTGTTTCACTCCATTATCGCTTACTGCAACAACAACAGAGGGGTCGCCTTTCCACAAATCCCATGCATCGGGTGCCTTGATTTGTAGCAAAGTTGATTGATTATTAAAAAAAGCATCATTTGGTGTGTAGCCCATCACTTTATAAAGATAAAGGGGTTCTGCAAATTCGACGAAATCATATGCAGCCATAATTCTCTTGCAAAGCTTGTTAACATCAATCTTTTTTTCAGATGTAAGTGTGTATGTTCTGAGCAATGGTTCTTCGGCTTTTGCTAATATTTGTGGATCTAATTTTCGTTTTAGTATTTCATTTTTTCTTTTTGGATTATTTGTAGTTAATTCTTGAGTTAGAACTTGCGTTGGCTTCATTGCATATTTTTCTGCAATAGAATTTACTAATTGTTCTTTGTTAACAATACTATTTTTAATCCTAATAATAATTTTATTATCTGAATATCCATATGAGAATAGCAATGAAATATTAAATATAAAAACACATATGTAAGTCAATAACTTAATCATAATACCTCCAATTCTGATTACTAACGAAAAACAAATGAGATTAGTAGATTATTAGTCAAGAATTTTACTATTACGGACAATTTTGAGAGTAGTATCGAACATTAATTTGATGTTTTCGGTGATAGGATCTCCATGACCTGGATAAATGATTTTCACATCCAAAGCAGACAATTTAAGAATAGTGTTGTAGAAATCGCTGGTATACGAACCGCCTTCGGAATAAATTGCAAGCATTGTATCGCCCGAAAAAAGGGCTCCGTGGCGGGGAACATAAACTGAGATGGAATCATTTGAATGTCCTGGAGTGAACAGTAATTGACCATAAGTATCTCCTATCATCAATTCCATACCATCGTAAATATTAATACTATCCATTACGCCAGCGTTATGAGCATAAATCTTTGGCTTATATCTGGGAACTATTTCTTTCAATCCAGCCGAATGATCAAAATGGTCGTGGGTAATTATCACTTGATTCAACTTCCGTTTACCAACGCCACTATTGATGGACTCTAATTCGGGAATGATAAATCCGCTTGGACCTGTGTCAATCAATGTATTCATATCGGGTATTGTGTTCCAATCACCTAATATATAGTAAACATTGCAAGAATATTCTGTTGGAGATTTTGCTAATCGAAATACTCGCATCTTTTTTTAAACTTTTTGAAAAATATTAGCATCCGAAAGCACTTTATCGAACTTGGGTAACATTTCCACAGGGATAGACTGTGTTTGTTCCATAGTTAGATAGCCACCAGGTTTCAACACATTGTAGTACATCTCGAATACTTTCATCTGTTGCTCGTGATTGAAATGTAGCAAGACATTTTTGCATATTACGGCATCAAAATTATAATCTATTGGAGCATACTGCAACAAATCTTGTTTGTGGAATTCAAGCGAATTTAATATCTTGTCCACTAATTTATAATTTTCATTTTCATCAATTTTAATGAAGTATTTTTCGATAATACCTTCGGGCAATCTGCTTAACTGATCGAATGGGTAAATTCCTTCTTTTATAATTTTACCAAATTGATTATTCTCGTCGATATCGGTTGCGATGATTCGAATTTTCTTAAAATCACTATCCGACAGGGCTTCGGCAAGCATAATCGAGATTGTGTAGGGTTCCTGTCCCATTGCACAGCCGGCATCCCAAATTTTTATTGAACCGTATTGCTCGAGTTTTTTAACTATTAACTTGGTTAAATGTTCTAATGTATGACGATCTCTAAAGAAAAAAGTAAAAGCCATAATGTCTCCTAATTTATGTAGATTTTTATGTTGTTAATAACAAAGTTGAAGTCTGCATCAATTAATTCAATTGAAGTATAGCCCGCTTTTAATGGTATTAATTGGTTGAACTTTCTTTTAAAGTATTGTGGGTCGAAATTAATCATCAGTTCGTTATTTGGTTCATCAATCTGCAGATGAATAACGCCAGTCCAATTACATACATAAATTTTGGAATCAGTGATAATTCTACTACCACTCTTCCTAAATTTGATGATTTTATCACCATCACGAAAATCAACTAATGGTAAACTATCCATTTTTTTCAATTCAAGGGAAGGTTTTTCATTTGATTGTACAATTTCCCAAACCATCAATCCCTCCATTAGCAAAACTCTTGAACTATCGATAAGATATTCCCCCTGACTTAATGGTGGAATTTCGGGAGTAATGTCCATTATTTTATTTTTATTTTTAGCAATCAAATTAATCTCCAAAAAATTGCCCGAGCCTTGATAATTCGATAACAACAAAGCATTTGAATTGTTTATTAAATTATTGACGATTTGTATATCGATAAATGATTTTTCGACAAAATAATAGGTGTTAAATGTGTTTTGGTATTTATTTGTTTGTTCATTAAGCGAAAAAATCGAGATAAAGGTTAGTTTTAATTTTTTTAAATCGGTAGGGTGGAAACTTCCAATGTAAACAATATCTTGATGTTCCTCGTCGGTTAATGTAGCATAAAAAGAACTATCGATTACACAATTGGAATAATAAACTTGATTTGTATCTGATGAATTTCGGAAGAAAATTATTTTTTTTTCAATATCCAAAAAAACAATTTCCATTTTTTCTAAAATATCGAAATTAGAAATATTTGTCGATTTTGTACACTTTTCGAGATTTCGTTCAGGAAAAAATAAAAGATTTTCATTATCGGTTTTTCTTGTTGTTGTATCGTATTCTTCGGACTCAGAGCATCCAAATAAACAGAAAATTGATATTAAAATAAATAGGTAATAGTGTTTCATTTTCAATTGTCAAGTTGGATTTTACCTTCAATAATTTGTTGAATTGTTAATGGATACAATTTGTGTTCAACATCGAGAACCTTTTGTGCAAGAGTTTCGGCGTTATCGCTTGATGAAACTTCCACTTGCATTTGATTTAAAACTCGACCATTATCATAAATTTCATCAACAAGGTGGACCGTAGCACCGCTTACTTTCTCGCCCGATTTAATAACTGCTTGGTGAACATTCATTCCATACATACCTTTGCCACCAAACTTTGGCAATAATGCGGGGTGGATGTTTAGAATTCGGTTTTTATAAGCACGAATTATCGAAGAAGGAATAATTTTCATATAACCCGCAAGTATAATTAAATCGGTACTATTTATATTCAAAACATCTAAAATTGCTTTTTCATATAATATTGGATCGGGATGGGTTTTGTTGCTGATATGATAATATGGTATGTTGTTTTGCTTTGCGCGTTCTATGCAGTAAGCATCGGAATTGTTTGTAATCAAACATACTATTTCAGCAAAAAGTTGTCCTTCTTTAATTGCATCTATTATTGATTGGAAATTAGAACCAGAATGGGACGAAAAAACTGCCAATCTCAACTTATTCATAAATTTGTAACTTGATTAAAAACAAAATTACTCTTTTTTATATAATTATCTTTATGAATTCGAATATAAATCAACTCATTAATCTTAATTCCCGATTATTGCTTGCATCGCAATCGCCTCGCCGAAGGTTTTTGCTTTCTTTGTTGGGACTAAATTTTGATACAACCTCGGTTGATATTGATGAAGAACATTTCTTGTCCGTAAATCCGAATGATATTGTTTGTGAATTAGCCGAGCGAAAAGCAATCGAAGCCAGCAAAGTTAACAAGGATTACATTATAATAACTGCCGATACCTTAGTGTTTTTAGACAATCATATGTTAACCAAACCAATTAATCAGAATGATGCTTATACAATTCTCAAAAGATTGAGCGGTCGAACCCACCAAGTTTACACTGGCATTGCTATTTTTAACCCCATAAGCAACAGTAAAATAATTGATTACGAAAAAACAGATGTAACATTTCGGCATTTGGAAGATGAAGAGATTTGGGCTTACATTATCACGGGCTCACCAATGGATAAGGCAGGTGCTTATGGAATTCAAGACGATTTTGGGGCTGTTTTTGTCGAGCGAATCGAAGGCGATTACTATAATGTTGTTGGATTGCCTTTATGCAAATTGTATCAAATGTTGAAATCGATAATTTAATTATTCCCCTTCGTTCGCAGTTTCTCAAGGTTTAAGGTATTCAAAAGTGAAATATACTTTCGTTCCTTTGCCAACTTCACTTTCGAACCAAATTCGACCATTGTGCATTTTAACGAAATCATAGCAAACCATTAGTCCTAATCCAGTACCTTTTTCTCCCTTTGTGCCCGTTGTCGACTTATTTGCATCGATATTAAATATTTTATTTGCTTTTTCTTGAGGCATTCCCACTCCATTATCACTAACGCAAAATTGAACTTCGTCCCCTTGGGCAGAACAAGATACCATAATTTTTCCTCCATCATTGCTAAATTTGATAGCATTGTTAATCAAATTTCGGGTGATTGTGTCGAACAAAGAAGCATCGAAAACGAAAGCAAAATCATTTGGTATTAAATTTACTAATTCCAAATTCTTTTCGGATGCTGCTTGAGAGTATAGATTGAAATTATTATTAATAATGAAATTTGGATAATTCAAATCTTTGTTTGTTTTAATAATTCCTCGCTGAGATGAAGACCAAAGTAATAAATTTTCCAAGAGATTATACATATTTTTTGATGAATTATTCATTAGTTGAATTAATTCTTCTATCTCATTTCTTTCATAATTTTCAAAATCATCAACCAATAATTGATTTAAAGTCCTTACTCCACCTATTGCATTTTTTAAATCGTGTGCAATAATCGAAAATAGGGTATTTTTGGTTTGATTGGAGGTTTCTAAATTATAATTAGTATTGGCTAATTCTTCGTGGGATGCAACTAATTCAGAATTGATTTTTTCGGTTAGTTCGAGGGATTCATTTAGTTTTTCATTTGCTTTGTTTAATTCGTCGTTTTTGGAAGTCAATTGTTTGTTCGATTTCTGGCGCTGCAAATATAAATAGTAAACTAACAAAAATAACCCAATCAAAATTATTGCAATTACGATCAATAACCAAACAATCAGTTTTTGATCAGAAATCTGTTTGTTCTGAAATTCCTTTTCGATTCTTGCTAATTCGAGTTTTTGTAAATTATTTTGTAATTCGACGTCGATTTTGGCTAAAACTATGTTTTGCGAACTAACTCGGTTTGCTAATGAGTCCAGATAAACAATAATTGTATCCTGAATTTTCTTAGCTTTATCTATTTGCTTTAGTTTTGTGAGAACATCAACTTTCAATCGAAGTAAACTAAAGTATTGCTCAAATAATTCTTTATGATTATGTCCAATTGATTGTCCTGTCATTAAGTAATTGTAGGCATCTTTAGTGTATCCATTATTCAATAGAAAGGTTGCTATTTTGATGTAAGCGTTTAATAAAGGTGCTTTGGAAGTATAGTATTCCAAAGTTTTGAGTGATTGTTTAAAATACTTTGTTCCTTGTTCTTTTTGATTCATCATTACGAAACATTGCCCTATAAGGATTTCGGAATTGGACTTAAAGCGATAGTGCTCGGGCAAATCTATTTCTCTGAGTTCTTTTTTGGGATCTATTTCTATTGATAATTTTGAGTAATGCAATGAGCTGTCATACATTTTGTTCACAAAAAAAGCAAAACCAAGAGTAGAATAATAGTATTGCTTGTTAATCTTGGGTTGTTGTGGATCGAGCCTAATTTTTTCTGATTTACGTATGTAGTATAAAGCACTATCATATTTTCCAATTTCTTGCATACATAATCCGATATTCTCTGTTGCTACTGCAATTCCTAATTCTGTATCTAATCTTTTGATAGTGTTATTTTTATAATCTTTAATTGAATTTTCTAATATTTTAATCGCTGATATGTAATAGTTAATTGCTTCGTTAAATTGCTTGTAATTATAATAAAGATTACCAACATCAATATAATTCCATGCTAATTGAGCGTTATTTCCACTTTTTTGTATCTCAGTTATCGATTGAAAATAATATTTTGCTGCAATCTCGTATTGCCTTAACTGCGTGTACTGCGCAGCTATAGAATTGTATATCAAACCCCTTTTTATTGAAGAATTTAAAGAAGATGGATTTTTAATTAGATCATTATAAAAAGTCAATCCTGAGTAAGGATCGTAAAAACTAAAATATTCTCTCAATTTATTGAACTTTAATATTAAATTCGTATCGGACTTATCCTTTACAAAAAAATCAAACACAGATTGCTTTGTTTCATTAATCTCAAAATCGAGATTGGAAAATAAAAAAGATGTTGGAATACAGATTAATATCAACAATTTAAGTAGAATTAAAAAAATATTTTTTTTACTAACCATAAAATTTTTTTTTAAAAAACGATTAAGTATTTATTTTAATGAAAATTTATATTTTTTATATTCTGTATAAAAATTGCAAGTAAGCTGTGCCTTTTTTCCACGAGTTTTTGCCCGCCAGCGAAACCTGATAGCCGAATTTTGTGAATACCTCTCTCGAAAAAAGCATCGTGAATTCAGCACCAGCGTAGTAATTATTTTCTTGAGCAACTTCTTGATGGGGTACGAGTGGGCGAGTTTGATTTGTGAATTTCTGAGTTGATAAATGCATTTCCGAAAAAAGTTTCAATTCGGTATTCGGAACAGTTTGTATACCAATTCCCGCATTCCAGATAATTCTATTTTCGAATTCTTCGCCCCTAAAATCAATAGCCAAATTATTTTCGAAAGAATATTGCTTCATTTGGACATCAATTTCGGTTTCGAGGTGCCATTCCATTGCCCCGTCACTAAGGAATTCATAGTTGGGGTCGTCGTATAATCCATTGTAAAAACCTGTTGGTATTCTAACCGACCCCGCCAATCCGGAGGTTAAAGCACCGACAACCCAAAACTTGGATATTCCTATCTCGATATTGTCAATTCTGTTAAGTGTTAAATTCTTTTTCTTTTCCCGGTAACCATACTCATCTCGTAAATACTTTTCTTCCAACTCAAAAAATCCTATTGGCATATTAAAGAAGAGTTTGAATTTCTCGTCGAGATAATACCTTGCTTGCAAAACTACTGATGTGTGATAGAAATCAAAAGTATAATGCTTGATTGTATCTTGCAAGGCATAAATTAAACTTGCAACGATCGAATCATTCAAATTGTAGAAACTGGACGCTGTGGAGTATCCCACTTTTACACCAAATTCCCACTTTATCGGCTTTGGGATTAATTCCTGCTTTTTTTGTTGGGAATAAAGAGTTTTACCAATGAGCAGACCGATTAAGATTAATATAGGAAGGTATCTTTGTAATTTCATTTCGTTAAATTTTTAAGTTCATATAAAATTTGTAAGGCTTGGATAGGTGAAATTTTATCCAAATCGATGCTTTGGATTTTTTCGCGTAATTCGTCGTCACGGAATTCGAAAATCGACAACTGACGAGGTTCAACTTTTCTTGGTTTAATCGACCTTACATCGGCTTTTTTACCTGAATTTGCCTCGCTTTTTGCCAATTGATCCAACAATTCTTCTGCGCGAGAAGTTAATTTGTTGGGAAGACCCGCCATTTTTGCAACATGTATGCCAAATGAATTGCTACTTCCACCTTCGGTCAATTTATGAGTAAAAATAACATCGCTGCCCGTTTCGATAACCTGTATTTGATAATTTTTTATGTTGTCATACAAATTTGCTAATTCTTGCAATTCATGGTAATGAGTTGCAAATAAAGTTTTTGACTTGATATCGTTCTGAATGTATTCGCAAATAGCCCAAGCAATCGAAATACCATCAAATGTAGCAGTTCCACGTCCAACTTCGTCGAGCAATATCAAACTTCGGCGAGTTGCATTGTTCACTATATTGGCGGCTTCTTGCATTTCCACCATAAATGTGCTTTCGCCGCCAACTATATTATCGCTTGCTCCCACACGGGTGAAAATTTTATCGACAACTCCAAATCGGGCTGATTTTGCCGGCACAAAGCATCCTATCTGTCCCATCAATACTATTAATCCCACCTGCCGCAAGTAGCTCGACTTACCACTCATATTCGGACCAGTGATAATGTGTATCAAGTTCGAATGCGAATTCATGGTGCAAGAGTTCGGCTGGTAATTAATTCCCGGTTTCAATGCTTTTTCTATTACAGGATGGCGACCATCAATAATTTCTAAATCCTCCGAATCATCTATATTTGGTCGGCAATAGTTATTTTCGCAGGCAATTGTCGCAAAATTGGTATAACAATCCAACTCTGCTATGATTTGAGATAATTGTTGTATTTGCGAGAAATAATTTATACAATGCAATCTAATATTTTCCAACAATTCTTGCTCAATTGTCAATAAATTACTTTCAGTTTCCAATATTTTAGTCTCAAATTCCTTCAATTCGGGAGTTATATATCGTTCGCTATTCGTAAGAGTTTGTCGTCGGTCGTAATTGTCGGGAACTTTGTTTAAATTTGCTTTGCTAATTTCGATATAATAACCAAAAACATTGTTAAAACTTACTTTGAGCGACTGAATTTGAGTTCTTTCCCTTTCTTTATCTTGATAATTATGCAACCATTCCTTTGCCGAATATTTAAGGTAAGTGTATTCGTCAACCTTTTCGTTGTAGCCTTTTTTGAAAACACGCCCAATCCCGAGCGTTACTGACGGTTCATCCATTAACGCCCGTTCCAATTCGTTTATCAATTCCTCTGGAATTGTTAGATTGCCAATTATATCTTGTATTTCATTATCTTTGGGAACTTTAAGAGAATTTATTTTATTTGCAGTAACCAAACTATTTTTCAGGTTAATGTAATCGCGGGGATTTGCTTTATTCGACGAAATTTTGGACACTAAGCGTTCCAAATCGCCAATTCCAGAAAGTAAAAGCCGTAATTCGTTGGTTGGATTGATGTTATCGAAAAACGAGCCAACAATATTCAACCTTTTATTGATATCAGTCAGATTTATTAAAGGTTGTGCAATCCAGCGTTTCAGAAGCCTGCCACCCATAGGTGTTATTGTTTTGTCGATGATTGATAAAAGAGTATTGCCGGGTTGTTGGGGATTAACGCTAAAAAGAATTTCTAAATTTTTTCTCGTAGAATAGTCCAATAGCATAAATTCATTGGGATTGAACAAAGAAATACCTTGAATTTGGCTATTGTTTCCTTGTTGATTTTCGCGAATAAAATGCAACAATGCACCGGCTGCGATAATCCCCTCGCTAAGAGATTCAATGCCAAAGCCTTTGAGCGATTGAATCCGAAAATGTCGCAAGAGCAAATCTAATGCAAAATTATATTCAAAAAACCATTCTTCGATTTTCGAAACTACGGGCTTTGTTTTCAATTGTTCGATAATTGGTAAAACGATATTTTTTTGCTCCTTAGAAATTAATACTTCCTTAGGGCTAAGGTTTTCGAGAACATCTAAAATTTTTTGGCTTTCCACCTCGCCCACACAAAATTCACCTGTGGAAACATCGGCGAAGGCAATTCCAAACAGTGTTTTATTTTTCTTTAATGAACTTGTTACCGAAATAATGAAATTATTTTCTTTTGTTTCTAATAATTTATCACCAATAGCGATGCCTGGGGTAACTACTTCGGTAACTCCACGGCGGACGATACCTTTTGCCATCTTTGGGTCTTCTAATTGGTCGCAAACAGCAACCCGATAACCCGCCCGCACGAGTTTTGGAAGATAATTATCTAATTGGTGCCAAGGGAATCCCGCCAGTGGAACCTCTCCAGCAGCACCATTATTCCGTTTGGTCAAAGTTAAACCGCAAACTTTCGAAGTGATAATCGCATCTTCGTTAAATGTTTCGAAAAAATCACCTAACCGAAACAAAAGAATACTATCAGGATATTTGGATTTTATCTGATTGTATTGCCGTGTGAGCGGAGTATCCTTATCTGTCATCATTCGTCTGCCTTAGGTATTGCCACTGAATTCATTCTCCCAATTATCCAGTTTGCACGTTTTCGTATGTAGGGAGTTGGACTCCCTGCATTCCATCGACGAGGATTAGGAACAACAGCCGCCAATAAAGCAACTTCGTAGGTGCTCAATTCTTTTGTTGATTTGCCAAAATAGTGCTGCGAAGCAGCTTCCACGCCGTAAATTCCATAACCCCATTCTATAACATTTGCATAGATTTCCAAAATTCTTTTCTTGCCCCACACTGCTTCTATCAAAACAGTGAAATATGCTTCTAAACCTTTCCTTAGATAATTTCTGCCGTGCCACAAAAACACATTCTTTGCGGTTTGCATCGATATGGTGCTTGCACCACGTTTCTTTTTGCCCTTCATTCTCTCGTTGTAGCGTTGAGCTGCTTCGATTGCTTTCCAGTCGAATCCGCTGTGTCGCATAAATCGAGCATCTTCGGCAGCTATCAAGGCTTTGAATACCTTGCGGTTTACTTCTTCGTAGCTTGCCCAATCTTTTTTCAATCGGACTTCTTCACCCGAAAACACATATTCCATTGTTCGTAATATCATCAATGGTGTTATAGGTGGATTGATTATCGTATAGATCGCAACAATCAAAATTGATGATAAAAATAAAATAAACGATATTTTAAAAAATATAACAACTAATTTTTTTAGCATCAATAATAGCCATAAACATATAAACTACAAAATTACATAAAGTTATTATTAAAATCATAGTTTTTAAATGAATTTGATTTATTCACACTATTCGTTAAAATTACTATTTTTTCAAAATTTCTTTAGCGATATAATTATTGCAAGGGAATTATATGATGGTGCGAACCATATAATCACTATTTTTCTTTAATTTTGTAAATTGTATAAATCTATATTTTTAGGTGCAAAAATGTACGAACAAGTAAAACAAACAGATAGTCAACTTTATGAAGCACTTATGCTGGAATATACCCGACAAAACGAAAAAATTGAATTAATTGCGAGCGAAAATTTCGTATCACCCGCGGTAATGGAAGCCCAAGGCTCTGTGTTAACAAATAAATATGCCGAAGGTTATCCCGGGAAACGCTACTATGGTGGTTGCGAATATGTTGATATTGCCGAAAACATTGCTCGCGACCGGTTGAAGCAACTTTTTGGCGCCGAGTATGTCAACGTTCAACCCCACAGCGGAAGCAATGCTAATTTGGCAGTTTATATGACATTCCTTAAACCTGGCGACACCGTTCTTGGTTTAAGTCTGGCTCATGGTGGCCACTTAACTCACGGTTCGCCCGTGAATTTTTCGGGTATGATTTATAATTTTATACCATATACTTTAAATCCCGAGACTGGTTTTATCGATTACGATTTAGCCGAAAAATTGGCTTTAGAGCATAAGCCCAAGATGATTACCGTTGGTGCATCGGCATATCCTCGCGATATTGATTTTGCTCGTTTTCGCGAAATTGCCAACAAAGTTGGTGCATTTCTATTTGCCGATATTGCCCATCCCGCGGGATTGATAGCAAAAGGAAAATTAACTAATCCATTGCCATATTGCGACATAGTAGCAAGCACAACCCATAAAACTCTACGCGGTCCTCGTGGTGGAATTATTATGATAGGCAAGGATAAAGAAAATCCATTTGGCTTTGTGATGCAAAAGAGTGGTAGGGTGAAAATGATGAGTGAGGTAGTCGATTCGATGGTGATGCCCGGAGTGCAAGGTGGACCTTTGATGCACGTAATTTCGGCAAAAGCAGTTGCCTTTGGTGAAGCTCTTAACGATAGTTTCGAAAAATATATCGAGCAAGTGAGAAAAAACGCAAAATCTTTAGCAAAAGCCCTCACAGAAAAAGATTATCATTTAGTGAGTGGTGGAACTGATAACCATCTAATGCTTATCGATTTACGCAACAAAAACCTAACTGGAAAAGATGCCGAAATTGCATTGGACGAAGCAGGAATAACAGTAAACAAGAATGCAGTTCCAAACGATGATAAACCACCATTGATTACATCGGGAATAAGAGTTGGCACTCCTGCAATGACCACTCGTGGACTGAAAGAAAGCGATATGCAAACTATTGCAGATTTTATCGATAAAGTGATAACTAATTACAAAGATACCAATAAATTACATCAAATTAAGAACGAAGTAAAAGAATTTACAAGCAAATTTCCATTATTTGCTTGGTAATTAAATTGAATGACAATTGAACAATAAAGAAAAGAAAAAGAGGGGGTCCAAGTTTCTATCCATCATTCGATGGTCGATTCTTGGACTTTTTTTGTTTATAATCTTTATTGTGTTTTCCTTGTTTATTATCAACAATACAAAGTTTTTGAGACATAATGCTATTCAGGTTCTGTTGCCATTGGTTAATAACTCCTTAATAGCCAAAGTCGAAATTGAAGATTTGAAGTTTAAGAGCTTGAATTCGATATTTGTTAAAAATTTTAGATTGATTACTGATGGCGACACATTGGCACAGTTTACGGAATTAGACCTAAAAATCAAACTTTCCGAGCTTTGGGACAATAAAATCGTTATTCGTAATATTTCGATAAAAAATCCAGTAATAAAGCTGTTACGCAACCCGACTGACTCTATTTGGAATTACGAACGAATTTCCGAACCATCATCCGATGAATCCGTATCCGGCAAAACGCCAATAATCAATATTCGCAATTTTCTGCTTCAGAATGGAAAATTTGTTTATTACGACCCTTTTTACAAGGATTCCAGCTTAGCTTTCAATCCAATGAATTTGGAATTGAATAATATAAACTTGCATATAAAAAGTAACTTAGATTTGGATAATAGTAATATCTATGCTCGTGTTCATAAGCTTACATTCTACGAAAAGAATACAAATTTGAAAGTTGACTCTCTGAAATCTGCTGCAAATTTCTCACAAAATTTCACCAAAATTGATT
>CALKJQ010000011.1 GCA_937995785.1 Candidatus Kapaibacterium sp. | reverse complement strand
CAATCAAATATGTCCAATCAAATGAATAATCAGTAATTGTGCGGAATAGTAATTCACTTTCTTTGAGTTTTCTGTCTTTTTCCTTTATTTCTGTTATATCGTTAGAAATGGAAAGAATTGCTTTTTGGTTGTCGAAAAGATTGATTAATCTTTCATTTAAAAGTAGATGAATTTCCGAGCCATCTTTTCGGATGTTGGTAACCTCGTGTATTAGATGTTCACCATTTAGAATTCTTTTTATGTTATCTGTTATTGGATTTTGGTCATCTTCTTTGCTCAGAACACTGCAATGTTTACCAATTAAATTACTTTTTTCGTAACCCGATATTTTTAGGAATGAGGAATTTGCGTCAAGTATAGTTCCATTTTCGTCGATTAGCAGTATTCCCGAAGGAGATGATTCAAACAAAACTTGATATTTAAATCTATTGCTTTCTTTTTCTTTTTCAATGGCTAATCTTTCGGTGATGTCGCGAGCAATAACCAAGATTCCTTCTACTTGCGAGTCATCACCTTTGATAATTTTAGATTTTACTTCGGAAAACCGTATCTCATTTTCGCCTGTTACAAATTCATAAACATTGGGTTTATCGAACGAACCTTTTTGCAAAAGCAAAGACATATTGTCTTTTAATTGTTGGAGCGACTTTTGGCTGATGTAATCGCGAATATTCTTGCCAATTAAAGTATTAGCATCTCTTTTTTTCAAACCTAACATTTCGGCAATTTTTTCGGAAGCAAACTTGAAATTACCCAAAACATCAATAATTGCAATACCATCGGGCGAGGTCTCCAAAACTGCATTTAATTTTTCGTTGGTTTGCTTTAATTGTTGGATATAGTGCTCTTGTTCAGTTATATCGTAAGCAATTCCAACAATATATTGAACTTTTTCATTAATTTCAACTGGTGTTAGTGTGGTTTTCCAAGTTCTTCGTCCGGCAGGGAGATCGAGAGTTTCTTTATACTCAATTTTTTTGCGTTCTTTAACGCATCTTTTGTAGTTATTAGCATCAAGGTCTCCCAATTCATTACCAAGCAGTTCTTGAGGGGATTTATTATTAATCATCTCGGGTGTTATACCGGTTTTGATTTGGTGCGATTTATTGGTTTGGAGAAATACAAATTCTTTCTCTTCATCAACTTGTATTAAAAAAACTGCATCTTCTGTGCTATTAAAAATTGCCTCATATTGACTAAGTAGTGTTTGCAAAGCTAATATGTTATTGGAATCTTGGTGATTATTGTTTTTGAACCACATACATATTAAATGTTAAATATTAAAATTTAAAATTAAGGAAAAAAAATAAATTATTGATACACATAACATTCATTATCAAAAATTTTATTATAATTTAACTCAATGATTTTTCGTAATTTTGTAAATTAATAATGAACTAAATTACACATTAAAATTTAAAGGTTAATAATGGCTTTCACAAGAAAACCCTGGGCAGAACCCTACAAGATTAAGGTCGTAGAACCATTAAAAATGACAACAAGAGAATATCGTTTAGAAAAAATCAAAGAAGCAGGTTATAACACTTTTCTTCTTCGTTCCGAAGATGTTTATATCGATATTTTGACCGATAGTGGCACCAATGCAATGAGTGATTATCAATGGGCTGGAATGATGCTGGGTGACGAAGCTTATGCTGGCAGCAAAAACTTTTATTATCTCGAAGAAAATGTTCAAAAGTATTATAGCTACAAGTATGTAGTTCCAACCCACCAAGGTCGCGGTGCCGAACATTTAATATCCAAAGCGTTAATCCGCCCAGGCCATTATGTTCCCGGCAATATGTATTTCACAACTACTCGTGCCCATCAGGAATTAGCCGGCGGTACTTTTGTCGACGTAATTATCGACGAAGCCCACGATTCCCAAGCTGAATTACCTTTTAAAGGTAATGTGGATTTGAACAAATTCCAAGCACTTATCGATAAAGTTGGTGGTGAAAACATACCTTACATAACAGTTGGGGCAACTGTAAATATGGCTGGAGGTCAGCCAGTGTCTATGGCAAATATTAAAGCTGTGAGCGATCTCGCCCACAAACACGGCATCCGTGTAATTCTGGATGCAACCCGAGTTACCGAAAATGCCTATTTTATTCAACAAAGAGAAGAAGGATACAAGAACAAATCAATCCAAGAAATACTATATGAATTTTGCTCCTATACCGATGGTGCAACTGTTTCGGGAAAAAAAGATGTTTACACAAATATTGGTGGTTTTGTTGCCGTTAATGATCCCGAAATATTCGACCAACTTCGTAATATGGTCGTTGTCTACGAAGGTTTACACACCTATGGAGGTTTAGCTGGTCGCGATATGGAAGCAATGTCGAGAGGTATCGAAGAAATGGTGCAGCAAGACAATATAGAATTCCGCATCAAACAAGTTGAGTATTTAGGCAATTTATTAATTGAAGCGGGTATTCCTATTGTTCGCCCCGTTGGTGGACACGCCGTTTTTCTGGATGCTAAAAGAATCTACGACCATATTCCTCAGGAGCAATATCCCGCTCAAGCCTTGGCTGCTGATTTATATATCCACTCGGGTGTTCGTGCTATGGAAAGAGGAATTGTTTCTGCGGGTCGTAACAAAGAAACTGGCGAAGAATATAAACCTAAACTTGAATTAGTTCGATTAACGATACCAAGAAGAGTATATACCCAATCCCATTTGGATGTTGTTGCCTATTCAATTATCGATTTGTATCAAAATCGTCACGAAACTACGGGATTGAAAATGGTTTACGAGCCCTCAGTATTAAGATTCTTCCAAGCAAGATTTGAAAGATTATAATTCCAAAAACATTTTGATAGTAAATTTAAAAGAGGCTGATATCCAAATATCAGCCTCTTTTTTTTATTGTATAGAGATTATTTTTACTTTATAAAAGTCCTTGTAATAATCTTATCACCAATGAATAGGTTCATAAAATAAGTTCCGCTCCACAAAGTATTGGCATCGAATTCAATAGTGTGGGTGCCAGCCTCGTAGGTAGAAGAATTGCTTGAATATACAATTTGACCTATGCTATTAACAATATTAAATTTAACTAATTCGGGTTTTTCTATCGAAAACTGGATTGTTCCGCTCGTGTTAATCGGATTTGGATATAAATTTACCAAAAATGAATTTGAATAATCATCAACAGAAGTTGTGGTTTGAGAAAATTCTGATTGATAAACTTCTTTGGTTTGGTCGTTTTGCAACCACATAACAACGGTTAAATTTTTGAATTCTTCCACTGAGTGTTCGCTGTAAATTTTAATCGAATCTGCTGTGTTTTTGGGTAATCTGTAAACTCCGGGAAATGAAAATTGTTGATTAAAGCTAAATGGTTTTCCTTTGGTAAGAGTTCCTACTGATGTACCTTTGGCATCGGGTAGCATTTTTTTCATTACATAATAGAATTCAGTTTCTCCATTGGTGGTAGCGTTCTTTTTCGTTATTTTTTCGACAACTGCAAGATATAATGTTTGAGTGCCAGTCAAATCAATTCCAGTTTCAATTGTTCCAGTTACATCCACTGACTGACCTTGAATTTTGGCTTGTCCCTTAATAGATACAAAGCAAGGTTGATTGAAGAATTGATTAAAAATATCTACGGTCATAGAGTTGGGATTATCATTCCATTGACCATCAATAAGAAGTCGTGGAACCGAATTAATTTCGCCATAATACGAACCTCTGTCCAAACATTCGGCTGTGCAATATGGATCGCCAGCACCTGGGAAATAATATTGATATTTAACCACCGTCCATTTGTTGGTAAATTGATTGAGAACTCCACTTAATTTCTCGTTGCCGGGTTTACATGGCGGACAAGTTGACGAAGTAAATACTTCGTATAAAGGTTTTCGAACAACCATACTGGACGAAGCGGATACAGTAGCTTTCAGTTTATCATTTTTTTCATTTTCATCTTTCTGACCATTAATATCCGATGCCCATGCTTCAATCGTATAGTTTTTCTCGGCTGATGGTACTGTCCATGACGTAGGGTGGGTAAATGAGTAAACTTCTCCCGATTCTATCTTTAAATCGGTAATCTGACGGCTAATCACCAAACCATCATCGACAGTGTAGTTAAGTTTTAAATTGGTAATTGTTTCGCTACCTAAATTTCGTAATTTACCCGTTATTGGCACTTGTGTGTTGTTTTTAACATACTTTGGCAAATCGAGAGATAATATAGCAACATCGTACTTTGGTTGAGTTCCATAGTTAAATTCATAAACAATAAAAGATGATTTGTCGCCCGATGTAAGGTCTGTTGGGAATTGAATATTCGGGCTTCCACTAACTGCAATTCCCTTAGTTCCATCTTCGTTTTGGCATCCAATCGTTCCCGTTGTGGTTGATTCAACTCCGGTGCCTTTGAAATATAAATTCAAAACAACATCGAACTTACCACTTTCGTATAATCTAATTGCAAAAGTGTGGAGCGAGGAAGTTTCCAAATCTTTACGAACTTGGAACCATTGGATTACGTGCACACGGTTAGGAGCTTCGCCATAAGTCCAAGCAACAACTTCATATCTGTAATTAGGGTCGGGTGTAACTATTGTTAATGCATCCCAAAATCCAAAAATCGAACTTTTTGGTGCTTTGGTATCGGGCAAATTAGTATTATTCGGAAAGTTTACATAGGTATCCACATCGAAAGTTATATAACCATTATTGCTTGCACGGTAGGTCCAGTATCCTTTACCATAAAGTGTAAATTTGAAAGGAAGGGGTTGTTCCGCCGACAAAGCATCTTTTACTCCCTGAGCATTACCTTGAATCAGTAGGGTGCCTTGACTTGTAAAATCGTAATCGTCCGAAATTCCTCTCGATTTCATAATGTAGTAATTTGTTTGGGCGAGGGCAATATTTGCCACCAAAACAAAAATACTTGTAATTATCATTGTAAATTTACTTCTCATACAAACTCCTAATTTGTTTATAAACTTGCAAAATTGAAAATATCAAATTAACAAATTGTTAACAAAAAAGCAACATTTAATTAGTTTTACCTAATTACTTATTACATATAAACAATCATAATAAAAAAAACTGCTCCACTTTTTGGAGTGGAGCAGTCTGTCTCTGCAAGTAGAGAGTGATCTTATTTAATTATTGTAATCTTCTTGACGAACGAATTACCATTTATTGTAATAACTGCATTATACGAACCTGATGCAATATTACTTAATTCAATGTCGATTGTTTTAGTTCCCGACGAAACTTCGTTATTAAATAAATTAGCAACTAATGTACCATTTGTATTGTATAATGAAATTGATACTGAGCTAGTTTTATCCAAAGTAATCGAAAGTTTAGAATTGTTGCTTGCTGGATTGGGTTCGAATTCACCGAGTGAAAGCACGCCATCGCCATTTTCTAAAGTTATCGAGCGAGTATCACTATATTTAAATTCTCCGTCTTTGTCGATCATCTTCAGTCGGTAATTGTAGGTAGTTCCCAAATCAACTTTGTTATCTACAAATGGACCATAGTGAGTGATGGAGGCGGAATTGCCACGAGCAATCTCTTCACCAATTTTATTAAAAATGTCGGATGAACCAATTGAACGTTCCACTTCGAATCTCGAAGAATTTACCTCGCTAGCTGTCGACCAATTTATTCCTACTTGATTGGTTCCAAATTTACTTACTTCGAAACTTAATAAATCGATTGGAACTACATAACCTTCGTTATTTTCGGCATAATCGACCATAGCACGGAGGGTTTTTTCGATATTGGAGAAGTGTCGCCAATCCACACCCACTATTGATAAGTTGTAATCAACTGCATTGTTGGTAACCGCAGCAATTTTTAACTCTTCGGGAACTTTGTAGATATTTGAATAAACTTTGTTGTCGAACCAAACTGTATCGTAAATCATACCGATGCGTGCAACACCTTCGCCAACAATCTGAACATCGAATAATCCTGGTAGAGGGAAGTTGTTGGGGTATTTAGCTGCATTGTTCTTTTCAAGTACTGTTTCGGAAACAGGTAATTGTTGTAAACGACCAATGTAAGTACCCATTAAGCTATGACCATCATAATTGCCCGCACCTTTTAATGGTGTTGGGTTTATTGCAGCGGCTTTAGCGTGGAAGTAATTCAGAAAATCGCCATATAAAGGTTGGTTATTTCGAACAAATTCCTGACTGCTTATGAATAAGTTTTTCTTGTTCCCAGCAGCAGAATTGCCAGTTTTCAAGAAATCAACCAATTGACGATATTTGTAAATGTTTAATTGGTTCAATGAATTGTCGATTTTTCTGTCGTGTCCGTCCACCCAGAATAAAGTTTTGTATATTGTATAATCAGTTGAGCGACGTTCCCAATTTTCGCGGTCAAAAATATCGTAGTCATATCGTTGATTTTCTAATTTAACATCATTATACCATCCAATTCTGAACATACCGGCAACTAATGTATCTAAGTTTAAGTTTGATGCAGTTATGCTTGCATCGTTTGGTAATTCAGATGGGTCTACGGTTTTCCAGTTTTCGGTGGATATCAAAATCTTGAAACGCGAACGTTGAAGATAGAAACGAACCACTTCGGAAATTTCGTTATTCCAATTATTTTCGTCATATTGCAATTTAATTGTCAATAGGTATCTTGGGGTAACATTTGCTTTCATTTTTACTAAATGAGCAGGTATATTAGTATAAGCAAGTGGGGTTCCATCGAAATCTGTATAGGTTTGAGGAATGAAATCTTCGGGAATTCCATCGGCAAGATTGAATGTAATATTTGTAATTTCGCCCGTTGGTAAATTGTTAACGCTAACTTCTTTGGTTAAAACAACTATTCCATCATCAAATCTGTTAGCTTTGGATTCTCGAGTAATTGTTAAAGTTGCTTTCACACCAGATTGCAATTGAGTTCCATTGTTTCGGAATTGAGCAGAAACTTCGATTGGCACTTTAGTCATAATATATTGTGCATCATCGAAGGGGAATCCTTCGGTTGCTCTGTAAACCAATGGTTCAGTAAAGTTGAGTGCTTCCACATCAACTATGTATGGCGTGCCTGTAAATTGTTCAGCACCTATGTCGTAACGGTGCCCAGCAAAACCGCGAGGATTACCATCGATATCGTGGCTAACAAAATCTAATGCTAAACCTCGTCCATCGAGTGAGGAGCCAACGGGTACTGGATTTTTCTTAATTCTCATTTTTGTTGGGTTGCCAGTGAATACTTGCAAGTCTTTGGTAAAATCGTAAATTTGAACTGAACTTAATTCCTGACCAGTCCATGCTTGCCATTGGTCTAAACGGCGGAACTCTTTACCACTTCCTAATTCAACTATGTTTGCTTGATTGTCGGTTTCGATAAAACGAACTAAATCCACATCTGAATCGAGAATGTAGTAAACATTATTATTGAAGTGATTCATTTGGGTATGAGGTTGCATCCCATAATAGAATATGGCAGATTTGTATTGATTGTTAGCGGCTGTTAATTTATCTTTGATTGCAATTGCATTGTTCATCAAATGAGTATTTTCAACTTGTGCTAAACCAATACCAATTATTTCGCCAGTATTTTCTAAAAATTCTTCGTTAACATCATCGATAATAATAGTATTGTTGGCTATTTTACTATTCTTGATTAGGTAATTATTTAGCATTGGTTTGTAATACAAATGATTATCACCTAAATTGATATCACGAGTAGTAATTACATTAATACCCCAAAGATTTGTGTTAGCGTTAGCTGCATTCAAGTCGCGTATTATGTTGTTAATAACTGTGAGTTCATCATCTTTGTCGGGGAAAAATACCAAATCCGAACCAACACCAAAAGTGAATCCTGATTGTTCCAGATGGATACCCGCAACATTAGTAGGTGCTTTAATATTACTAATTTCATTGCCATTTACTGTTAGATTGGTATTGTTGAAACCAAAATTGGATTTAGCTTGTTTACCACCAGCGATAATTCCCGCTGCTGTTCTTAGAGTATTTTGAACATTGTCAATTCTGTTTTGAGCGACAACGTTATTATCAGTAAATCCTAAAAACAATCCAGCAAATCCCATATTTTGTATAGTATTCTTCTGATATAAGTTTCCTTCGTTATAAAACTTTAAGGTTGCATCAGATAAGGGCTTTTTCAAAATACCCAGACCAATATCTACGATTCCATAACCAAAACCATTGATTACGTTACCAATAATCTTGTTGTTTTTGTTTACTAAAGTATCTAATTTATATTTATTACCCTCGCCAGATTTATTATCATAGGGGGCAGTAGAACGGATATAGATACCTGATGTTATATTCGTGTTAGGCTGATATTTAAACTCTAATATTCCGCCAGCAGTAAAATTAGTTAAAGGAATCTGTCCTTTGAATGTTGGATTATCGTCTGTGATAATCAAGTTCTTTAGAGTGATATTGGATGCACCATTTCCAAAGAAGAATGGAGCTCGGAAATTAGTGTTGGGACTTTGCATTATAAATTGAATGGTATATAATTCGCCACCATCAAAAATAATATAGCCCGCATTGTTAGCCAAAGGTTGTTTTCTATTACCCGTAGCTTTGTTGACGGGTGCATTCAAGTTCGAAGGAGCGATATTTTGTCCGAAATAGAAACCAATTCCACTACCCGATTGGATATAAATCTTGCAATAACCTCGTGTGCTGATATTCTCACTTGATGTGAATGTAACAGTATTTGTAGCACTCATACCAGGTATCATCGAAGACATATCTATCGCCGGATCTACTGTATTGAATGGGAAGCCAACAACGTAGTTATTGCTAATTAATTTGAATCTTACCGGACCACCTACGCCGCGAGTGTAGAGTGCGTCTACGGCTTCTTGTATAGTTGCAAAATTGCCACCAGTACCAACGGTGTAATCGCCCGACATTCCACCAATAACATTGAAGGCATAATTGATGGAGTTATTTGATGGAATTTCATCATCGGGAATTGGCACTTTATAGGAAATTGCATAGGAGCCTGTTTGTGTTGGAATAAACACATCATCGAAGAAGAAATCCAATGTATTCGATGCACCCGATGGTATAGCGTCGATAGTTTGTGTGCCAGTTTGAATTACCACATTGTTCCGGGTTACTGTGTAAGTAACATTCAAGTTCGATAAATCAGAGGCACCATAGTTAATTATGCGAATGCCAGGACGAACGGGTATATTAGCATACACACTCGAAGATGGTGCTAATACTTGTGTGATTGCAGCTTCGATTTCGTAATTTACTCCAAATGTGTATTTAGGTTCGTTAACTCTTGGTGCAACATTATTTCCCAAATATCCATCGGGATTGAATTGACTGGTTGATACGGTATAAACAACATAAAAATCACCAACATATGGAGGAGTCCAATCGGGTAGTTGTAAATCGACAAATTCGTTTCTCGAAAGTGGATCGTTAAGATTTTCCCAGAAATGATTTACTGTTCCAACTAAATTATTGTTTGCTAAATTGTAAATTTGAGCCTTTATATCAAAATATTTAATATCGAATTTTCCAACATTAGTTACTCGGCATACCAAGGGTACTCTAAAGTCGCCATAACGATAAATAGAGTTTTCTTTACGAATTGGCAATCTAATTTCTGTTGCTTCCAAATCGTAATCCAAAGCAATATAGAAATACGATTTAACAGTTTGATTTAGGGCAGGACTGCCAACAATTTCCATAATAGCAGTAACTTCATAGAGCCCTCCTGCTATTTGAGCTTGGTTTGTTTTCAAATCCAATGCACCATTTGCACCAGCCGCAATACCTTTGGCAGCAGTTATGTCCACTCTATATGCATTGCCAACGGGTTGAGGGTTAAAGTTTATTAACTCATCATTAGGATCATTAATTTTTTCTAATGCAGTGTAAATCGTTTGAGGATTATCCGAGCCAATTGGACCATAGATTTTGTAGCGGAGAGCAACTTGTTGATGAGTTGATTCGCGTGAAATTAAAACATATGGTCGGTTAACATTATCATTATAGATGTAATCCTTGGCAAGGACATATTTTCCGTCGGGGTTTACTTTTGTTAAAGTTGGCAAAGTTTTTAAGGTATAAACTTTTCCCTTGGGTATTTTAAAGGGTGCATCAGCAAGTATCCATCGAGCTAAGTTGGGATTAACATTGCTATAGTAGAAATTAGAAGGAGTGTTTGGATCGTTTGGCTGAATGTTGATGTAGTTACTGGTTACTGAACCCGTAAAATAAATCCATCCACCAACATTCGCACCGCCCAATCCAGCAGTATTACCCCAAATAATTTTAATTTCATTTGATGTTTCGTAGAATTTAATTTGAACATCGAAAGTTGCACCACCACCATTGGCGAATGTGCGGGCTTTTCTTTGTTCCACGGTCAATACTCTAAATGGAGCAGATCCAGTAACTGTATAATACATACCATCTTCTGTTACTAAATCTGCGGCATACCACGATAAAATCATTGGATAGGTAGGCAACTTTGGCACTGCAATTGCCGAGGGTTCGCGGTAGGTATTGAATGAAATAAATCCGTTACCATAAACGAAAATTTTAGTAACATTCTGATTATCGTATTTAAATGCGAAAGGCATTTGAATTTCGTACCATGGGTCATCGCCATTACCCATAAATGTTGCATTTGTAATTGGGTTGAATAGTTCGAAACCTTCTGCCACTTTTGCTCCCAGCAAGCTTTGAGACCTCGCATCATTGGGTGAAAAGAATAAAAGGCTTAGTAATATCAGCCCTAAAAAAAGTTTAGCTGATTTCACGTTATAACTCCTTATTTTTATGAATAATAATCTTTTTTTCTTATACTTCTATATTCCAAACTACAAATTTAAAAAAAACTTAGTCAAGTTACTAAATTTTTCATATTTTTTTATTAACATTATATAAAATCAAATTTGTTTAATTTTGTCTTTAATCATTTTGTTAGTCTGTTTGATGATTTCACATTCGGTTAATAAAATTCATTGCAATTTAATAATTTATATGGAATTATGATAGAAAAAACTTATGTTTCACGAAAAAATCACCTCATTTTTATTGGTTTCGAAATCTTTGCTATCGGTTTAATAATTATTCTGTATATGAATTTTAAATTTCATAGTGTGGAAGATATTTCACAATATAATATTATTTCGATTGTTTTAATGATTTTTGGTGGATTTACCTTTTTTACGGGGTTATCGAAAAGATTTTTTCAATTGTTAGAGAACGAACTCGTTTATTACAATAAGACCGAAAAATACAGAATTTGTTACAGTGATATTTATCTTGTCCGTCTCTTTCGCCAGGGAAGTTCTTCTCAGGTTATTATGGGAATTGTCGATGATAACAAGAAAGATATCTTCGAAATTTCGACATCGTTTTTCGATGCAAAAACCTTGAAAAATTTATCGCTCGAACTTTATGGAATTTCCCAAAAATATGAATTCCTTTTCGAGGACGAGGTTGGATGGATTGATAACGAAAATAGTAATGAAAATAAAAACGAAAATAAATAATAATATGAAAATTCAACTCTACAATTCGCTTAGCAGAAAGATCGAACAATTTATTCCTCTGAACGAAAATTTAGTAAAAATTTACTCTTGCGGTCCTACTGTTTATAATCATGCTCACATTGGCAATATGCGAGCATTTTTATTTGCCGACCTTTTGCAAAGAGTGATGAGAACTGTGGGCAATTATCAAGTGCAATGGGTTATGAATATTACTGATATCGACGACAAAACGATTAGGGATAGTCGGATAGGTTCGGACGCTTGGTTGCCCGAAATGGGCACCCAAACCAAAAATCCAATCGATAATCTCAAAAAATTTACTCATTTCTTCACTAAAATGTTTTTCGAGGATATTAACTCGCTCGGAATTGATACAAATCATTTTTACTCCAATCCACGTGCAACAGAATTTATTCCCCAAATGCAAGATTTAATTACTAGAATCTACAAAAACGGATTTGCATATATTAATGATGGTTCTGTTTATTTTAATGTATCCAAATGGTCGATGGCTGATAAATATGGTAAATTAAAAAATATTGATTGGGATAACTTTAAATCTGGTTCACGAATCGACCACGATAATTACGAGCGCGAGGACGCCAGCGACTTTGTACTATGGAAAGCACAAAAAGAAGGCGAACCTTATTGGGAGTTCATTCTGGATGGGCAATCTCTGCCCGGTCGTCCTGGATGGCATTTGGAGTGTTCCACTATGGAATACGAAATATTAGGATTGCCATTCGATATCCATACTGGTGGGGTGGATTTGCAATTTCCTCACCACGAAGACGAAATTGCCCAAAGCAAGGCTGGGTATGGTATAGAACCAAATCCGTTTTGGTGTCATAACGAGTTCTTAGAAGTTGAAGGAAAAAAAATGAGTAAATCCTTAGGCAATTTTTATACTTTAAGGGAACTCATAAGTGCGGGTCTCGACCCATTAGATATACGTTTGTCAATGCTTTCGGCTCATTATCGCACAAAGTTCAATTTCTCGTTCGAGGGTACTAACGCAGTCCGTAAGGCTCGAACAAAAGTTCAGGATTATATTTATGAACTACAAGAAAAAACAGAAAATCCAACCATTAACTCTATTTTAATCGAGGACTCATTGTTGGACAATGTCTTTGGCGAGCTTGCAAATGATTTGCATACTCCAAAGGCATTGGCGCGATTGTTCGAATTTTTGAACAAGTATCCTGCCGATAAACTTTCTGAAGAATTAAAGCAACAGATTTTTGCAGACTTGATGAAAATTAATGAAATTTTTAATGTATGGAAATTCGAACCACGCTCACAAGAAACGATAGAAATTCCCGATGAAATTAAAGATTTGGCAGAAAAAAGATTCCAAGCCAAAAAAGAGAAAAACTTCCGTTTAGCAGATGAATTGAGGAATAGGATTACAATTTTAGGCTATTCAATTATCGACAAGAAAGATGGATACGAAATCATCCCAAACTAATATGCCTTATCGATTTTCGATAATTGGTGCGGGTAAGGTGGCTAAGGCTCTTGCAGATAAGTTGCAAGAACTTGCCCTGCTCGATTTTGTTTATTACAAAAATCCATTTCGAGAACAAGAACTGCTCGATTTCGGTATCAATTCCAATAATATCACCAACAAAATAGAGGATATCTTTAAATCAGATATTATCATAATTTCGGTTAATGACAACGCAATTTTAGATGTTGTCGAGACAATTAGCAAAAATATTGATATTTTTCCAAAATCAAAACTCTTATTCCATACTTCGGGTTTAATTTCTGCCAAAGTACTTTCACCATTGATTAACAAAGGATATAATGTTTTTTCTGCCCATCCCATACAAACATTTTTCTATCCCCGTCAATCACTCTTGAAAAATATTACTTGGGGTATCGAAAATTTGAATGCGGATGCCATTCAAATTAAAAGAATAATTGAACTTTTTGACGGAAAGGCAATGTATTTACCCGAACAACTTATTGAAAACAGAGCTCTATATCACTTAATTTGCGTGATTTCTTCGAATTTTGTTACAACAACAATAGAATATGCAAAACTTATTGCAAATCATCTTGAAATTCAGGATATTTCTTTTCTTTCAGAATTGATAAAGACTACAACTGATAATTGTCTACGCAATTTAAATTCGCTCAATACTCCTTTAACCGGTCCATTGGCTCGGAAAGATTTCGATGCAATCAATCGCTACTTCTCAGAAATTGCCAAAAATGTCCCATTAAAAAAAATTTTAGTTTCTCACTTAATTGCAAATATTGATTTAATGAAAGAAAAAAAACTTTATGATCAAAGCGAAGAAGATAAAATCAAAAAAATTATCGAAAAATATCAATAATCAAAATCCACCAAAACATCATCGCTCATAGGATGGGATTGACAAGTAAGAATGTATCCTTGCTCGACTTCGGCATCGGTTAATCCTTCGCGTACTTCCATAAACACATCACCGCTAATCAATTTTGCACGACAGGTGGAACAAGCTCCAATTTGGCAACTATATGGAAATATCAATCCGTTCTTGATTCCGGCTGTGATAATATTATCTTCTTTTTCGACAACGAATTCATATCCCTGACCATATACGCGAACTTTTATATTTCTTGATTGGAATTCGGGTAATTGGGGTTTTGCTGTTTCGTCATCATACATATTGGACGATACAAAAGATTCCTTATGAACTTTAGTTCTGGCGATACCATATTCATCTATGCTTTGCTCGATACTTTGCATTAGGCTTGTGGGACCACAAAGGTAAAACTCGGTTTCCTGTAGGCTTTTAATTTTTTCCAAAATTACAGATTTAAATAACTCGGGTGTTAATCGACCAAAATACTGAGTGTTCCCATCTTGTCTGCTAATAAAATGGTGAATGGCAAATCTATCAGGATATCTCACGGCAAGTTGGTCTAATTCATCCTTAAAAATTATGTTATCCTGATATCGATTGGAATAGAGTAAAACAATGTTACTCGATGGTTCTGCGATTAGGATGGACTTAATCATCGACATCAGAGGGGTTATTCCGCTGCCTCCAGCTATCATTATGTATTGTATTCGTTTATTTGCCGATGGTTCAACGATAAAATTCCCCAATGGTGGCAAAACCTCCAACCAATCTCCTTCGGCAATATTATTAACTAAATAGTTGGATACAAATCCTCCATCTATGTTTTTAATTGTAATTTGAATAAAACTATCGGTGATTGGGCAGCTGGATATCGAATATGCGCGTCGCTCTTCGTTACCCTCAATATTCAATTTTAATGTTAGGTATTGACCAGATTTATATTGAAACAAATTCTTGAGTTCTTCTGAAATTGCAAATTGTAACGAACAGGTATCCGAAGTTTCTTGGATTCTTTTTTTAACTTGAAGTTTATGAAATTCCATAATAAATAATAAAAAATATTTTTGACGAATGATTGATAAACATAGTATTAAGGAAGAAAGATGTGATAATTTATGACAATCGCCTGAATTTTGCCATAAAAAAGCCATCCGAAGTTGAATTGCCAAAATCTACGGAAATGTAATTAGGTCCTATCAATCTCAATTTGTTGTGAAGTTGAAATTTTTCGATAATATCGGTCGGTTCAACAGGTTCGAAATTTGGATTGTGTTCCAAAAAATCATTGGCAATGTCTATATTTTCTTCATTTAAAATACTGCAAGTGGAATAAACTAAGATACCCCCAACAGCAACAAATTGGGAATAGTGCTGCAAAATTAATTTTTGATTTGATGTTAACTTTTCCAAAATTCTGTTAGTAAATCTATATTTTTTTATCGGGTCTCGACGGATTGTTCCCAAACCCGAGCAAGGTGCATCGACAAGAACTTTATCGAAATAATCGGGTTTTATAATGGATTTTTTAGAATTTTTAATTGTCAAGTTTATTTTTATACTTTTCAAGCCACATCTGTTAGCTCTTTTGGGTAATTCCATTAGTCGTGCATATTCGGTATCGTTTGCTATAATTTCGCTTTCGTCGCCTTGTAATGTAGCAATATGAAGGCTTTTGCCACCTGCACCGGCGCAAGCATCTAAAACTATGTCCACTTTTTTGGGATTAAGGAACAAAGAAATCAATTGGCTACCTTCATCTTGAATTTCGAAATAACCATTTTTAAAATCGCTCAATTCCGCAAATTGCATTCTTTGGCTAAATCTCAAAGCATTTGGAACTAAATCAGAATGTGTAGTGGCAATATCCATCATTTCAAATTGGTGGTGTAATTGATCAGTCGTGGTTTTCAAAGTGTTAATCCTAATAGTGATAGGTGCTTGCTTTCGGGAATTATCTAAAAATAATTTTAATTGGTTGATTGTATCGAAATTCGGTAATACTTTTTTTAACAATAATTTGGGGAAGCTATAATATGTCTCTAACAGCTCGATATCTTCGTTTCTCAGATTTATCGAGGATATTGAATTAACTTTTTGGCTTAACTCAATGAATTTTTCTATTAAATTCGATACAAATTCATTGTAATTCAATTCAAAATCATTTTCCAACAATTCATCTAAAACAAAACTTTTCTCTAATTTACTTAAAACTTCTATTGGTTGATAATCAGTAAATTCAGTTTCAAAAATTTTGGAACATACCACAGCAATTAAAACAGCGGCTGTAAATTTATTTTCAAATTGTTGATTTCTAAGTAAATTTCGAGATAAATAATCTATTAAGTATTGATTCCGAAAATAAAAATAAAGAGTATTGCTAACGAATTTTCGTTCTTTACTTCCATAGTTTTTTTTCTTGCGGAATATATCAGAGATTAAATTGTCGGTTGGATGGGGCGATGAGTAAGCAATGCGTATTAATTCAGCCGTATGTTCGAATAATGTTCGTAATCTCATACTTTTGCTAAATAATCAATTAGTTTATCGAAATTCCAATCCTGTGTATAATGAATAGTTCCAATACCTAATTTTTTTGCAGCTTCGATATTTTCGGCAGAGTCATCAATGAATATTGTTTCGTTGGGCAAATAGTTCGCATCCATTAGAACGAATTCAAAAGATTCCAAATTAGGTTTTTTCATTCCTATTTGATGAGAAAAATAAGTATTATCGAACAACTTGAGCAATTTATCGCAAATTGGACTGAAAGTATTGTAATGAATTTCATTTGTATTCGAGAACAAAGCCACCTTGAACTGGCTTTTTAGTTGATTGATAACCACAACAGATTGGTCTAAATAACCAACAAGCATCGAATTCCAAGCATCGATAATTTGTTCATCGGTTGCATCCAAGTCCAATTTTTTCCGAATATCCACAAGGAAATCTTGCGATGACTGCTTGCCGGTTTCGTAATCACTTGCAATATGTTTAAAACCGAAGACCGATAATTGGTCGAATAACTTCGGGTTTCGAGATAATTTTTTGAATTCAAAAAAAGAACGTTCGTAATCAACATCGAACACAACGCCACCACAATCGAAAATTAGATTTTTTATCATAATTTATTGCAATCATTATTATTAAATGTGTATTATATAAACGAAATAGTTGGATAAATAATATCAATTAAATGAAACAAAGTGTATGTAATAAAAAAAAGGTTGTTTCGGCGAGGAAACAACCTTTTTCTTAATCAGATTTCTTTACTGATTTCTCTTACCCGAGCCACTTGACGGACTTGAACCGCCGACCGGCTGATTACAAATCAGCTGCTCTACCAGCTGAGCTAAAGTGGCTTTTTGATATCTTGTAAAAAGAACGTTTACAAAATTACGAAAACTCAAATTAATAGCAAAATTTCGCAGTAATTTTTTTACAATTTTTATTCAATTTCCTTTTCTATTAATTTATAAACTTCTTCGAGAGTGCCCAAGCCATTTATGTGAGCTAATTTTCCTTTGTTTTCGTAGTATTCAATCAACGGACTGGTTTGATTGTGGTAAACTGATAAGCGTTTCAAAATTGTTTCTTCCTTATCGTCTTCGCGTTGATAAATATCACACACACCTCTATCACATTCTTTTGGGTCGGGTGGAGGATTGTGAAGAATATGAAATGTTCTGTTGCAGGTTCGGCAACTGCGCCTTCCGGATAACCGTGAGATAATTTCGGCATCGGGAACTTCTAACAAAAGAACACGGACGAGTTTGAAACCAAACTCGTCCATTAAATTATCGAGAGCCACTGCCTGAGGTATGGTTCGGGGAAAACCATCAAATAATATACCATTTGAATATTCCGGTTTGGTTATTTCTTCTTTAATCATATTAATAATTAAATCATCGGGAACTAATTTCCCTTCGTCCATAAAAGATTTAGCCGAAATTCCAAGAGGAGACATTTTCGAGACGTTGGAACGCAGAATGTCGCCCGTCGAAAGTTGTCTGATTCCATAATTTTTGCAAATCATCTCGGCTTGGGTGCCTTTACCGGCGCCAGGAGGTCCTATAAAAATTAAATTTTTCATTTTGGAAATCATTTTTATTGAAATTACAAAAAATTAACATATTCACAAAATAAAATTAATTAATTCTTAACTTTGTAATAACCAAAATATGTTAAACAAATTTTATGTAATTGATGCAAATTCCAAATTATAAAGATATCGATTTAGCACATAAGAGAATAATGCCATTTATCAATAGGACGCCGGTATTGAAAAGTAGAAATATTAATCAAACAACAGGTGCCAATCTGTACTTTAAATGCGAAAATTTCCAGCGAGTTGGAGCCTTTAAATACCGCGGGGCAACCAATGCAATCCAAAAATTAACGGACGACAATGCCCGAAACGGAGTTGTAACTCATAGTTCAGGAAATCACGCTCAAGCATTGGCTTTGGCTGCGAGTGTTCGTGGTATTCCCGCCTATATCGTTATGCCCGAAAATTCACCAAAATCCAAAATCGAAGCAGTGAAATCTTATAGCGGTAAAATCACATTTTGCGAACCAACTTTGGAAGCACGCGAAACAAATGCTCAGATTATAATCGATCGGACTGCTGCCACTATGATACATCCCTACGACAATGCCGATATTATTGCGGGACAAGGAACTGCCGCAAAAGAACTTATTTGGGAAATTGGTAATTTGGATATTGTTGTTGCACCTGTTGGTGGTGGTGGCTTGCTTAGTGGTACTGCTATTTCTACTAAATCAATTACGCCCGAAACCATCGTTTATGCTGCCGAACCCGAGATGGCTAACGATGCTCAACTTTCGTTTCGAAGCAAAACACTTATACCATCGAACTATCCAAATACTATTGCCGATGGTTTAAGAACATCGCTCAGCGAACTTACACTTTCGATTATTTTGCAATACGTTGATGATATTCTTACTGCCAAAGAGGAATCAATTATCAAAGCAATGTATATGATTTGGCAAAGGATGAAAATTATTGTAGAGCCCTCGGCGGCAGTGCCTTTGGCTGTTATTACCGAAAATCCAAACCTTTTTGAAGGAAAATCGGTTGGTATTATATTGTCGGGTGGAAATATAGATTTGGACAAATTACCATTTTAGCTAATAGGAATTGGTAATTTGACATAAAAAGTTGTGCCTTTGCCAAGTTTACTTTCCACATCGATTATACCTTGATGTTGATAAACAATTCGCTGAGTGATTGGCAATCCTAAACCAGTACCTTCGGGTTTGCGGGTAAAAAATGGATTAAAAATTTTGGGCAAATCATCAGGCGGAATTCCTTCTCCGTTGTCGGAAATTGAGATAACAACATAATTGGAGTCTTTTCGATGCTCAGCCTGCTCTATGTAGGTTTGTATGGAGATTTTTCCATTAATTTTAATGGCATCAGCGGCATTTGTAATTAAATTGATGAAAACTTGTTGGATTTGCTTTTGGTCGACTAAAATATCGGGCAATTTGTCGTTGAGTTTCAATTCTACTTTTATTTCGTTTCTTTTTAGCACCGACGACACCAATTCTAAACTTTGAGGAATTATTAAATTAATGTTTGTGGGTTTCACATCGGGCATCGATTGACGACTAAAGTTCAATGTAACCTCTATAATACGGGAAATTCTATCGACGCCTTGTAATGCGGTTTCCACATAACGATGCAAGGGCGATTCTTCACCAAGATTACGCTTAATAATTTGCAAATTCAAGTTAACTGCGGCTAAGGGGTTACGTATTTCGTGGGTTACACCAGCTGTAATTTGCCCCAACAACACCAATTTATCTGCTTGCACCAATTTATCGGTTAGTGCGTGCTGTTCGCCAACATCGCGAGCAATGGCATATATTATTTCTTCTTCGCCAAACTTGATAAATTTTGCACTAACTTCCAACATTAATTGCCCCGAAGAGGTTTCCAAAGATAGTTCACTAAGGACAATCGGCGAGTTACTCTTTTTAAGTAATTTAAAAATGCGTCTAAATTGTGGGATTGGTTGACCGATAATTTGTTTTCTGTCGGTTTGGAGCAATTGTGCGGCATAATCATTGGCTTCGAGAACTATCCAAGTTTCGGGTTGAACAATAAAAACAGCGTCACTGGCGTTTTCGAACAATGATTTATACCATTGTAATTGTTTAATTATTTTATCTAACTCCGCTTTTTCTTTAGGTGAATTAATTTTTGTTGTTTCTTTTCTATTCGATTTTCGAACTTTTGTAACTTTTTGCTCCATAAATTAATTATGTTTAGTTGTATCTTTTGGTAAAGTTTGGATTTGATCAATTTTTATATTGGTAAGCGAATCCACTGAAAATTGCTTTTTCAAACTATCTAATTGCTTTGTTGGGTCAAAGTTTTTAATGTCATCAATTTGTTCTTGCAGAGAATTCTGAAATTGTTTTAAAATTTTTGACGGGTCGGAGAATAAATCTTGAATGTTCAAACCAGGTTCCTGCTGTGGCGGTTTCATTTGCACCGAAGGAATTGGCGGGGCTTTCAGTTCATCTAAATTACGTTCGGGCACATAATCCACTCTTTTTCGTTCCTTAAGGTGGTCGGGAATTGGTTCTCCACTTTTATTGATTGCAAGGTATTCCACAGCCAGTTTAACATCTTTAGCATATTCGCTATCGGGATAACGCTCCACAAGCAATTTGTAGTAATAAAGTGCACTATCATATTTTCTTAGCTTTCTTTCATACATCCAACCAACAGAATACAATGTTCTTGCTTCGTATTTATTTCCAGGATAATTATTCAACAAAGTGTTGTATTGCTTTATTGCATAAGCATATTCTTTGTGGAGCATCAATTCTGTTCCCGAATCGAAAAGTTCGCGAGCAGTATCTATAACAAAGGCTTTGGTATACCCCATTCTCTTCATTGCATCTTTGCCGTAATCGGTTAGCGAATATTTTGTCGCAACAATATCCATCAATGAATCGGATGTTCTTAAATCTTTATTTTCGATTTTTAGCGCATATACGTATAAGTATCTGGCAGTTTCTATGTCGGAGGGATTAGCAAATTCAATTGCTTTTTTATAGTAATAAACGACTGAATCTTCGTTATTAAGTTGTTCGTGAATTCTTCCCAATTCGTATAAATTTCGGGCAAATGCAGACTTAGTTGAGTCATTTAATTTCTGACCAGTTGCAAGACTCTGCAAAGGGGAATAAATTTGTGCTTGTTTCAATTTCCAATTATTAAGCACGGTATGCATTCGGTTTGCAGAATTAAAAACAGGAGTTCGTGTTACTCTTGCCCTCGAAAAATATTGCAGGGCACGATTGTAGTCCGACGAATCATATAAATCCTTTCCTCTTTGGTAATAAACAGCAATAATAGCGGGATTATTAACATAAAGCGAGTCTGCTTCTTTCTCCATTGCTTCCATATTGGCGAAGTTTCCTCGCAGTTTTTCCAAAAGCATTTTTCCCGCAAATGTGCTTGCTTTCCATTCCTCATACTTCCCGTCTTTCTCTAATTCGTTTAGAATTTTTTCGGATAATTCGTACTTACCAATGTAAGAAAGAGAATTTGCTGTATATAGTTTTGTTTCGTAAGTGGTTATATAGTCGGGATTATAGTCCATAACTTTCGAAAACTCTGTGAGAGCTCGCTCGAATTTTCCAATTCTATAAAGCAACAAAGCCAAATCAAGTTGCCAGCGAGCTTTCAATGATTTGTCGTTACTTTGGACGATGGCTTGCTTGTAGGGTTTCACAGCTTCGTCCAATTCATTCAGATATAGCTTTGTTTCGGCTTGCAATCTGAAAGCTTGCGATAAAATATCATATCTTTGTAATGCCCAAGCCAAATCCACTGTTCGGGAAAGCATCACTTCGGCTTGGTCGAATTTGCGTTGAATGAGTAGTGTTTTTGAAAACAATATCAGTGCATCGGGAGCAATATCGTTTTCGGGAAATTTATCAACAATTTCGGCACATTTTATTTGCGAGGGTAACCATTCATTTTTGTAGTAATACGCAAGAGCAATATTGTAAAGAGTTTTCACAACATATTCACTCTTTGGATGACGAGCTAAAATTTTGCTACCTTTAATTAAAATAGAGTCGATTTTATTTTCTACTGCTTGGCGTTGTTGTTTGGTGATAATATATTCCACCATAAAGGGAGGAACAACGGATTTATCGAACTTTGAGGAAAATAATGTTGAGTCGGGAATAATAACGCGAGGATTATTTTTTACTTGTTCGGTTTGGTATTCAAATTCGTTTTGAGATTCTTTTAACAATCGTTCTTGATTGTAATATGTGTTGTAATAAGTTGTAAAATTATCCCACCTTTTGCAACTAATCGAA
>CALKJQ010000010.1 GCA_937995785.1 Candidatus Kapaibacterium sp. | reverse complement strand
CTGCAGGGGCTTTGCGAAAAAAGTAAGATTCAGCCGGGACAAAAAATGGTTGGCAGAAAAATCCTGATGATTTAAACAATCGTGATGTAAAATTTGTGGACGAAGTTTTGAAGCAATTAGCCAAAGATTACAAGATTGATGAAAAAAGTAATATATATATTTTCAACGCTGGTTTTTCTGTTAATTTCATATTTAAATGCTTCTTCAACTGATTTGTATAAGGTACCTGCTACAAACGAGAATTATGCTCTCCATACTCGTTTAGGGTTTAACTACGATCTTTATTCCATCAATTCTCGCGGTTTTAAAGGTTCTGTTGATTGTGGTAGTTTTACAAAGGGCTTTGGTTGGGGAATACCTTTTTCGGTAGATTTCGAAAAATATATATATGAACAATCATTTATTTCTATCGGCGTAGGTTATCATATCAATACTGGATATTTAGTTCAAGAGATAAAATTTCCAATGCGCGATATTGCATCGGGGAAAGTTTTGGAAGTTAATACAGAAAATCAAATTGATATTGACTTTGGTTTTTTTGAGTTTACTGCTAACTACGGAATCAATCTATACGAACAAACAAATTTCGTTACACGATTAGTTGGTGGAATAAAATTTGGATTAGCCACCGGAAAATCTTTTTCACAAAGAGAAGTTATAACTTCACCAACATCAGCAGTATTCGTAAATGTTGATGATTACAGAACAAAAGAAAGACCTCTTGCATCGGGCGATATTCAAACAATAAGCATACCATTGATTAGCCCACAATTATCAATCGAAGCTTTGACAAATGATTTTGGTACTTATCGTTTTTCATTAGGCTACCAATTTAATGATTACACTACAGATACAGACTGGAAATCAATTGCTATGAGACTTGAAGTGGGTTACCGTTTATCAATTTTTGACGAAGTGATTGAAGAACCACCAATGAAAATCGAAGAACCAATTGTGCCAATTCCAATTATTGTAGAAAAAAATCCAGAACCAATTGTTGTAATTAAAAATATTGAAATTGAAGGTAAAATCGAATTTGGAAATGAACTTTTATCGAGTCTACCAATTGTTAATAGTGTGTTTTTCGAAACCAATTCATCAGTAATTCCATCTAATTATAATACTCAAGATAATTTAGATAGTTATTTAACTGGTGATGCCGTGATTGCACATAACCATATTTTGCCAAGGATAGCCGAGATTTTGAAGAAAAATCCCAAATCATCAATTATCATTCAATCTGCAACGTCTGGTGAAGATAACGAAACTAACATTTCTGAATTATCGAAAAATCGTGCCAATGTAATTAAACAAACAATGATTTCGCTTGGAATTGACGAAAATAAAATAAAACTCGAAGTTTTGCAAACACCCAAAAATCCATCAAACCAACAATTTAAAGAAGGCGTAGCCGAGAACCAAAGAGTAGAAATTATTCTAAAAAATGCACCTTTGCAAGAATATGTGGATTTACAAAAATACGCCAATTTTAAAGGAAAAGCAAATTTAGAAGTCATGGCTCTCAATTTAGATGGAAAATCAATTGATATCAAAAATAATTTTAACAATCAAATAATCAAGGTGGAAAAATCAGGGAATTATACATTAGACCTTGATTTTAGATTAGACCTAAATAAAGAATACGACGAAATTGTTTTTGAATATACTGATGGAAAATTGGAAGTTGAATTACCCCAAAAAATCGAATATAGTAAGTTTCCAAAAGAACAAGTCGATTTAAATTTGGATAATTTCTTAGCAATTTTAAGATTTGATTATAATAGCAGTGTGGTTACCGACGAAAACAAGGAATTATTACGACAATTACTCGACAAGCTTCCCGAAGGAGTAACGATTCAGGTTCAAGGAAGTGCCGATGAGTTAGGAACTGCACAAAGAAATGTTATTTTAGCAAAAGAAAGAGCAGAAAATACAATGAATTACATTAAATCCATTGCCAAAAAACAAATATTCATTGAAATTGGGACTAGTAATGAAAAATTCCCCGAGGATACCCCACAAGGTAGATTTCTGAATCGTTCAATAAGAATCAAGGTTATTAAGAAATAAATAATTCTACAAATGCTTTTTCAATATCATTAATGGAAATTAAATCCATATTATCCTTGTCTAACGCGTTTTTATTGGTTGGTGTTAAAATTCTCTTAATTTCCGATATCGGACCCCAACGAATTGAATTCATTGCTGGAGAATTAGGATAGAAACCAATAATTTTTTTATCGAGACTTGCGGCAATGTGTATAACTCCTGTAGAATTTGATATAACTCCATCTGATTTTGCAATAATTGCAATTAGTTCCTCCAATGTTGTGAGACCACACAAATTAATTGATATGGGTAAGTCTTTATTAATAATTTGAGACTGCTTTTTTTCGGCTTCATTACCAGTAATCACTATGTATTTGTTATACTTACTACTTATAATTTTTGCAATTTCTGAAAATTTTGTTATAGGGAGTTTTGGGGCAGAACCAGTTCCACCTGGGTGTATAATGATATAATTTATTGGTAAATTAAATTTGTTTGTAACTTGTTTTTTCAACTCGTCTTCAATTATTGGTGGTATAAGTTCAATTTTATAGTTTTCTTTTGTTATTGAAGCAATTAGATTAATATTATGCTGTGCCTCACTCTTTTCACCATATTTTCGATGTTCCCTAACTCGATGATTTAAAAGAAAAGAATAAAAACGATAGGCACTCCCAACCCTCAATGGAATTTTGGCAAGAAAAGATGACAAAACCTCCTTAGGTTTAGGGCGTGGGAAAAATACAACATCAAACTTCCTATCTTTCAAGAAACACGGTAATTTAATAATGTTCTCGATTATATAAACCTTTTTTATCAATTGTTGATTAATTAACAGAGGTAATGTTTTTTCTGAAGCAACAATATTAATTTCTACATCGGGATTGATTGCTTTTAAAACTTTAACCATTGGCAATGTTAGTATCAAATCACCAATACCATCTGTTCTAAAAATGCAAACTCTTTTTGCATTAACTAATATTTGTTTGTGATTTTTCATTAATTTTGTTTAGTAATCGTTAATTTTAAAAACTGTAAAATTACAAACAATTAGGAAAATGAAAATAATAAGTTCCATTTCAGGTTTGCGAGCAACCCTAAACGAAGGTAAATTCGACAACTTGCTTGTTTTCAAGTATATTTCGGCAATTTGCAAATTATATCCAAAAAGATTGATAGTAATTGGACGAGATGGAAGACCATCCGGAATAGAGATTGAGAAATTTATAGCAAAAACATTGATTTATTTCCAAAGAGATTTTGTTTTGTTAGGATTGGTGCCAACTCCAACAGTTCAAATAATGGTCGAGGAATTAAAAGCAATCATTGGAATATCCATAACTGCATCGCATAATCCCGAAGAGTGGAATGGTCTTAAATTCATCAAATCAGATGGTATTTTTCTGAATGCTCTTGATAATAAAATACTTTTAGAAACAATTTCCGAACATAACATTACAGAAATTCCAGATGATATTACAACAAATACAGATATTATTTTTCCCGATAAAAATAAATTTGCAATTAATACACATATTAATAAAATTCTTAATTTACATATTGATAATATTCCGGTCGACCTGCAAATTATTAAAAACAAGAACTTTAAAGTAGCACTCGATGCTATAAATTCATCAGGTTCCTATATTATTCCCCAATTATTGAAATCTCTGAATTGTGAAGTGGTTAAGATTAATTGCGAAGGAAATGGCGAATTTGTCCATCAACCCGAACCATTAGCCGAAAATCTTCTTGATCTTGGGCAAAAAGTTGTTGAAAGTCAATCTGATATAGGATTGGCAATCGATCCCGACGGCGACAGATTAGTGCTAATTAACGAATACGGAAAACCTATTAAGGAAGAATTTACTATTGTTCTTTCAGTTTGGTCGTTTCTGCAGTTAAGTAAAAATCCACAAAATGTAATCGTTGTTGTTAATCACTCCACTACTCAACTCGTCGAGCAAATCGCCGAAAGATATGGTGCGAGGGTTTATAGGGCTCCCGTTGGTGAGATAAATGTAGTTGAAAAAATGAAAGAACTCAATGCTGAAATTGGCGGCGAAGGTAGTGGGGGAGTTATTATTAGAGATTTCCACCTTGGACGAGATGCATCAGCAGGGATTATTTTGGTTTTATTATTGCTTGCTAGCTCTGGCAAAAAAATTAGTGAGTTAGTCGATGAATTACCCAAATCTGTAATGAAAAAGGTAAAACTTGAGTTCGATGACAACTTTGAAAAACTCATAGACTTAACAATTCCTCATTTTAAAAAGGAAAAATGCATCAAAGAAGATGGATTGAAATTTATTGGTTCAGATTATTGGGTGCAACTGCGGAAATCGAATACCGAGCCAATTTTGCGTATTATTGCTGAAAGTAGCACTGAATTTTCAACAAATGTGTTGATTGATAAAATATTTGGAATTGTCAAAAACATTTAAAATAATTGTAACATATTTCAAGACCTAATTGTCTAAAATTAAAATGAAATACGAGTATGACAAATTAACCGATGAAGATCTTTTTAGCTTGCTTGCCGAATCGCAAGAAGTAAGCCAGTTAGCCTTTAGTGAATTATATAAAAGATACTCTGCGAAGATACATTCATACTTGTTCAGAACATTAGGTGAAAAGTTCTTTATAAAAGATTTATTTCAGGAAGTATTTGTTAAACTTTATCAAATTGGGCTAAAATCAAAAGGTAAAAAACTCAATAACTTTAATGCATACATATACCAAACTGCTAAAAATATTTGCTTAAATCATTTCCGAGTTGAAAATAGAATGCCGGAAATCTACTCCGAATATATGACAAGTATTACAAACGAAAAAGAACGAGATTACGAAGAAGATATTGAGTTAGTTCGTCAAGCAGTCGACAAACTTCCTCCTTCACTCAAAGAGGTGTTCATACTAAGTGAATTTGAAGGATTATCCTACTCTTCAATTTCAGAAATAACAAGCGATACTGAAGTAAATGTTCGTGTTAAAATCCATCGAGCAAGAAAAGCTCTGCTTGGTATTGTAACACGAATGAAGAAAAGAAGAAAAATATGGCAAGAAAATGAATAGATTAAATTTAAATACCGAAGAACTCATCAATTTGTTGATGGATAAAGACACATCAACAATTGAGAAAAATCTCATAATGAAGAAATTGCAAAATCATCCCGCAAGTAGTACGATAATTGAAGAATACAATCAACTACAATCTTTATTGGATAAAACCAAATCGAGTGCCGTTAATCCACCAATCGATTGGACAAATTCCATAATGGAACAAGTCAGATTAATTTCGGAAAAGCACTTTGCCTTTTCTTGGTTAGGAAAATTAAAGTATGCCTTGCTTGGCTTATTCCTATTAATTCCTTTTGGGTTATATTTGACTTTGAATGATTCAAATGAAGAAATACCGAAATTAAAAAAACAAGCTGATTTACATAACTCTATTGGCATAAGCTCTATTGAACAAAGCCAATATGAAATAACTAAGCAAAATGATATTGAATCCCCAAAAATCGAAAAAAACAATGTTTCTTCAGCCCAATTGAAAACAATTTCGAGGCAAAAGTCAAATTTTGTAACTGTTAAAGAAAACAATTCTGACCTAATAAGTTTAAACCAATTTTATGACGCTGCAAAATTCAATGCAACACAAAATTCAATCGAAGATAACAAAGCAATCAATAACCCGAGTAACTTATATGATTTTAGAATAGATAATATTAGCAAGATATCTATCCCCGTAGTGGATTGGCCTTACATTTTCCTT
>CALKJQ010000009.1 GCA_937995785.1 Candidatus Kapaibacterium sp. | reverse complement strand
TTTAGCAATATATGTTCCACTTGCAAGATTATTGATTGTAATTGTATTTGAATTATCGATATTACGAATCATATTGCCATAAATATCGAAAATAGAAAATTTAGAGATAAATCCGTAATAACCATTGAAAAAGAGGTTTTCGTTAGATAGAACAAAGTTTGGTTTGGTATCTTTCTCTTTTGTCGAAGTAACAATGCCTTCAATTTTGATTAACGAAACTGTATTGTTGGCAGAATAATCAGGTTTCAAAGCGTTGGCAACAACAATTTGAATAGAACCTTCATCGGGTATTGCGGAAAAGTCGAGAGACTCGCCTTTATTCACTAATTGAATTGCATTTAATGATTCCACAGTCCTTTCGATGCTTCCATCGGGAGATTCATTATAAGTAAATTTTAAAATTTCAAAATTACCCAAGTATGTGGTTACGAAAATTAAATATTCAGCTTCAGTTAAATTTTCGTTTGAGTGTATTTTCAAAAACTTTGCAAACGAGGGTCCATCCCAAGATGGTTCTTCTCCCAGAGGAACTGCAAAAGGATAAGTAGCATTAGTCAAATCTGTTAGAATTAACTTATTGGACATCATAACAGGAACAATCACAAATTTATTGTCTGCTATATCAATGTAATTTGCTGTATTTCCTATTAGATAATCACTAAACTTAGGTTGTTCAAAATGTGCAAAGTAGGATGTATGAAGTGCAGAACTATCAGAACCAAAACTACCAACCGATATTGCCGCAATACCTTTGTAATCGGGATTTGAAGGCTGGAAAATTTTGGCTAACATTAAATTTTTACCAACAGGGTATTTATTCATAACCTTATTTTGTGTGATGCTATAAACAACAATTGTATCGATAGCTACGCCATAAGTTGATTGAGATATAAATAAATGACCCGAACGGTAATCTAACCCATTAATTCCAAAAAAATCAAGTTTGTTGCCAACTTGCTCGAAATTATCAAGATTGTATTTTACTATTCCATCGTAATGATTTATGAATATGAATCTATCGCTGGAAGAAAAAGCGGGACGGAAAGGAAACGGAATTGAGCTAAAATCGAAATCTTTTACTTTTTTCAGTGATTCTACCTCGCCATTATTGTCGAGTTTCAAAGTCCACCAAGTAGGAACAACATCACCGCTATCGGGCTCAAATTTTCCATTAAAGTTTTTGTCTGTGCCCTTGCAAAAAACGTGAAATCCATTAATTTTGTAATCATAAAATACTCCAACAGGTTCGTTGCCCACTTCAACGTCCTTCAAATATTTGAATTCATAAGAGTATGAATAAAGTGAGTTGAAGACAAAAGCAACAAAAAACAAAAAAACTTGTGAAAATTTAAACATAATTAACCTCAAAATTTTTTTTAGAAAAAAAATTAATACATTGAGAGGATGGAATATAGATATGGCAATATGAAAAAAATTCAATCTTCTCATTGTATTTGTTCTCGCAAATAACAATAGAGTCTCGAAATAAACCCGTCTTCTGGCTTAGCTTCTTAGGAACAAATCACCTTCCCAATCATTTCAATCAGTGGTTGCCGTTTGGCTTGATTTGATCCTCCACCTTACAGCTGCGGAACAGCACAGGATTTTCACCTGTTTCCAGCAATAAAATTGCTAAAGTTTATTTCAATAATTCAAAATTAATAATTTTAGTTAAATTAAATCACTATTCAATAAAATTTCATATTTTTGTAAATCTAACTAAAAAATAATTAACAAAATGAGAAAACCTTATATTCTTGTAGTGGATGATAACAAAATTACAACAAAGTTAATGAGAAAGTATCTAGAAGCAAGTGGATTAGAAGCAGCCGAAGCCTACGACGGTGTGGAATGTCTCGAAAAAGTTTCTCAACGTATACCCGATGCTATTGTTTTGGATGTAATGATGCCAAGAATGGATGGTTACGAAACTGTCAAGAATTTAAGGCAATCCGAAGCTACCAAAGACATACCTGTTGTAATTGTTACTGCTCTCAACGATGTACCAACCCAAATCAAAGCCATCGATACAGGTGCTGATGATTTCTTGAGTAAGCCAGTTGAAGAAAAATTATTAATTGCAAAAGCCGGTGTGCTATCCAAACTTAGTCTTCAAGCCGAAAAAATCAAAAAATTAACCGGCATAATTGAATCAGCAAAGAACAATCAAATTTCTATTAACGATGTGGATTTGAGTTCTCTCGATTAATCCATTAATGAAGAATAAAATATTTTACGTTTGTCAGAATTGTGGCTATCGTTCAGCCAAATGGATAGGTAAGTGTCCGTCGTGCGAATCGTGGAATTCATTCACCGAAGAAATATCGGTTGATATCAAAAAAAATAAGAATTCATTATCTATCGAAAAACCTCAGTTAATTTCTCAAGTTAAAGCCGATACAATCAACCGATATTTCTCCAAAATTCAAGAGTTCGATAGAGTTTTGGGCGGTGGAATTGTGCCCGGTTCAGTTATTTTATTGGGTGGCGATCCCGGAATAGGAAAATCGACCCTACTTCTTCAAGTTTGCTCTCAATTTCCTATTGAAGATTGTTTATTCATTTCGGGTGAGGAATCCAAACAGCAAATTTCAATGAGATTTCGAAGGATTTATGGCGATCGCAAAGATTTAGAGATATTCACAGAAACCAATTTAGAAGAAATCTTAAATGTCCTAAAAACCAAAAATTGCAAATTTGTGATTATCGACTCGATTCAATCGGTTCATTCCGACCAAATCGATGGTTTACCCGGTTCGATACTGCAAATACGCGAATGTGCATCCAAACTTACCGAATTCGCTAAACAAAGTTCTACTGCAATCGTTTTGGTTGGGCACATTACAAAAGAAGGTAATTTGGCTGGACCAAAATTATTGGAACATATTGTGGATGTGGTATTGCAATTCGAAGGCGATAAGCACTATTCCTACAGAATACTCAGAACTCTCAAAAACAGGTTCGGCTCGACCAACGAAATAGGAATTTTTGAAATGGGCGATAGAGGATTGATGGAAATAAAAAATCCATCGGATATTTTCCTCAACAATCTAATCAATACTCCAGGAGTGGCTATTTCGTGTGCAATGGAAGGAACAAGACCCTTATTAGTCGAAGTGCAAGCATTAGTGAGTAATTCGGGATATTCTTATCCTCAACGAAATTCAAATGGTTTCGATATGAAGCGTCTACAATTGATTCTGGCCGTTTTGGAAAAAAAACTTGGTATGAATTTCGGTAATCGCGATGTTTTTGTCAACATTACGGGAGGTTTGCGTGTGGACGACACAGCAATTGATTTGGCAGTATCAATGGCTATTATAAGTTCTTATTTCGAAACCATTATCCCCCAAAAAGCAATTGTTATTGGCGAAGTTGGATTAACGGGCGAAATTCGTTCGGTTTCGCATATCGACTCCCGAATTAAAGAAGCCGATAAAATGGGGTTTCAAATTGTAATTTTACCAAAATTATCTTCATCCAAAGACTTCAACAAATCAATTAAACCTATTTTCGTAGAAACCTTAAATAAGGCATTCGAAAAAATATTTAATTCGATAAAGTACAACTAAACGGTTTTATATTAATTCCCCGTCGATGATAATTGCAAGGGAAGTTCAAAATCCACCAACTAATCGTTGATTAGAAAAGCATATCGAAACGACATAGAAAAAGTTGCATAGAGTTGGCTACTATACGACTCTTCGGGACTACTCAGCCACTGGGGGCGGTAGTTGAGTGGTTCGGCATACTCATCTCAACCGAGCGTATCGAAAAGACCGATTTAGAACCCATATTCGCCTTACCTTAGATAATTGGCGAGCTTCGCTGTTTTTGTTTATTTATACTTTACTCTTTGTAATTGGAATCACTCCCGACATTTCGCCAACTACATTTACTAAATCGGCATCGGCGGGCACAATTATTTTTGTATTATTTGATAAGGATTTTTCTAATGCTTCCAATCGCCTTAATAATTGTGCATTCCCAATAAAATATTTTTCGGCGGCTTCGTTCACCAATTTGATTGCTGTTGCTTCGCCTTCGGCTTGCAATATTTTGGATTGTTTTATACCTTCTGCTTCCTTAATTTTAGCGCGTTTTTCGCCATCAGCAGTTGTTTCGCGTGCAGTTGCAAAATCGATTGCAGCTATTTTTTCGTTTTCGGCTTTCACTACTTTATTCATTGTTTCTTGCACATCGCGAGGTGGGTCGATTTCCTTTAATTCAGTTCTTACTATCTCGATACCCCAACTTTTAGTTTCCTCCATCAAAGTGCGGTAAAGCTCTGCGTTTATTTTACCACGCTCGCTATTTGCCGATTTCAATGTCATTGTTCCGATAATATTTCTCAAAGTAGTTCGGGCTAAATTCACGATTTGATAAATGTAATTATTTACATTATAAATCGAATTTTTTACGCTTTCTTCGTCGCTACGAACTTTAAAATAAACTTGGGCATCCACTCGCGCGTTCAAATTGTCGTTTGTGATTATTTCCTGTGGCTCTGCATCCACCATTGTTTCGGTTACGTTCACTCGATACATTTTTTCGATAATTGGTATTATCCAATGAAAGCCGGGGTTGGCAAATCGATGATATTTGCCTAATCGTTCAATTAAACCTCGATTGGTTGGGCGAACTATTTTTATTCCACTTAATAAAAACAATATGAATACTATTGCTAATACTGCATAAAATACAAAAGTTTCTGATTCGAATTCCATTAATTACTCCAAAATTTTTGATTTATAATTAATTGTAATTTACGAAATTATCCGTTAATTGTTCTTAAATCGAAATTCTTTTTATGTTTTCTTGATATTTTTGAATTTTTATAAATTTTAAAATGAAAATTTCAATAATAGATTTACTTATTGTTCTTGTATATTTATTGATTATTATTTTAGTTGGTTTTCTGGCAAAGCAAAAAGAAAAGCCTTCAACCAAAGAAGATTTTATTCTTGCGGGTAGAAAATTAACTTTACCTTTTTTCGTGGCGAGTTTGGTGGCAACCTGGTACGGAAATATTCTGGGAATAGGGGAGTTTGTTTATCGGAGTGGTGTGGTTGCTTGGATATGTTTTGGGATACCTTATTATATTTCAGCGATTTTGTTTGCACGCTTTTTTTCAGGAAAGATAAATAAAAGTAGTTTTTCGACAATACCCGAGCAAATTTCGGCAAAGTATGGTTCTGTGGCGGGATTTTTTGCTTCGATTGTAGTGCTTTTGATAACACTTCCCGCAGCTTATTTACTGATGATGGGAGTTTTTTTTGAATTTTTCACCGGACTAAACTTAGCATTATCCATCGTTATTGTTGCAATTTTGTCGAGCATTTTTTTGTTTTATGGTGGTTTCAAATCCGATATCTGGGTTAATTCTGTTCAATTTGTGATGATGTATCTTGGGTTCGCGATTCTTTTGTATTTTTCAATTTCCGAACTTGATTCATTGTCAGAGATGTTATCCAAACTGCCCCGGCAACATCTTAATTGGAAAGGCGACAAATCTATTCAATACGTTTTAGCTTGGTTCATAATTTCACTACAAACATTTGTCGATCCCAGTTTCCACCAGAGATGTGCGGCGGCACGCTCCCAGCGAACCGCTCGCAATGGAATTTACTTATCTGTTGGATTATGGATGATATTCGATGCTCTCACTCTTTTCACTGGATTATATGCAAAGTCCTACTTGCAAATCGCAGACCCACTCCAAGCCTATCCAGCTTTGGCAATGGAAGTGATACCCCCTATATGGCTTGGTCTATTCTTTGTTGGGATTCTTTCAGTAATTATGTCCACATTCGATAGCTACGCTTTTATCTCGGCAGTTACAATTGGTAACGACATTATGCGGAAATTTGCAAAAAATAAGGATATCATACTTCTTACTCGCTTGGGATTAATTGTATCGATAATTATCTCTATTATTATGGCTATTGCAATACCATCGGCAATCGACTTAATCTACAAAACATCTTCTGTTGCAATTCCCGGACTTTTGTTGCCAACCATATTGTCATTTCTCAATAAATGGACTATCCCTCAAAAGCGTATCTTATTAGTTATTCTTTTACCTTCTGGAATATCTCTTTTGTGGATTTTATTCCAATCGTTTTTTTCGTTTGCCTTTGTTGGAGATATTGAACCAATGATGCCTGGAATACTTTCTTCGGTAATCTTAGGGTTGTTTTTTACCCGTAAAATATAAATTCAAACTGAACAAGTGGAAAACTATGTGGAAAAATCGCATCAAAAATGTGGAAAATTTTTCAAAAAAAATTGGTTAATATTTAACATTTCTGCGATAGTTCTTTATGCGACAGCAATAAAATATTTTATTTTTCAAAAAAATGCTTAATTGGCTTGAGTAATGAATAGTAAGTGATTTTGCCAAAAAATAATACCCCATTTATATTTGGAAGCAAATCAATTCCTATTCTAAAATGGGGTACTTCCGCTACTTTTTCCTGAATTTCTGTATATCTATATTGTATTTTCGTATTTTAATATGTAATGTTTCTCGGCTCACACCCAGTATTGCCGCACTTTTGCTTACGTTACCGTTGTTCAAACGAAGTGTATCCTCGATTTTCATCCTATCCACCTCGGCTAAATCGTCCTTCAAACTTTTAGTATGACTCGTACGGATTACCTGAGAGGTTTGGAACTTAAAATTGGAGTTAATGATTTTATCCAAGTGGTTTATTTTGATATCGTCGTCTGGCACAGTTTGCAGAGCGACCTTAACTACAGATGCTAATTCGCGAACGTTGCCTTTCCATTCTTGTTGGGTAAGATAATCCAATGCAGATTGAGTGAAATAATGATTGGCATCGTATTCTTGATTGTGTATTTGCGTATAGTAGTTTACAATATCAGCGATATCCTCGGTGCGTTCTCTAAGTGGTGGAATACTAATTTCGCATTCACGAAGGCGATGATAAAGCTGCTCGCGATATTTAGATTCCTCCATCATTCTCACTAAATCTCTGTCGGTTGCCGATACGAATCTCACATCAATTTCTTCTGCTTGAACTGAACCAACCCTACGGATTACCTTTTCGTCGATGGGAATGAATAAATTGGATTGCAATTCCATCGACAAATCGCCGATTTCGTCCAAGAATAGTGTTCCGTGGGCGGCTTCGTGGAATAATCCTTTACGTGTGTCGACTGCACCCGAAAATGCACCTTTAATGTGTCCAAATAATTCACTTTGGAAAAGATCACGCGGTATGTTAGGAATATCCACTGTTATAAACGGATGATTGCGGCGGCGGCTTGCGGCGTGTATAGCTCTTGCAACCAGTCGTTTACCAGTTCCTGTTTCGCCTGATATCAGAATATTCAAATCGGTGCGTCCATAGCGAATTATGTTACGACCCATCTCCAGCATTAGTTTGCTTTTGGATACAATGCCATTAGCAAACATAAACTTTCTTACTTCCTCGTCGTCGCCCGTGTAATCTATAGTTATTGATGATTCGAGAACTTCTTTAATTCGGTTTTTGTCCAACGATGATTTCTCGATAAAGTTTACTGCACCAAGCTTGGTGGCTTTAACCGCAGTAGAAATTGTGCCTTTACCCGAAATCATCACCACTGGGATGAAAGGAAAGTCTTTACGGACAAATTCGAGCAAATCCATTCCAGTTTGTGGATCGTCCTTCGAAAATTCTATATCAAAAAGTGCCAAACCAATGTTATTCGAATTGTGACGGATGTAATTCTGGGCATCGTTTGTATAATTGAAAACTTTGGTATTATACGAAAAAGATTGTATAATGTCCTCCATTGTGGAGCAAAATTCAGCGTTATCATCAACAATAAGTATTTCCATAATCTAATTTGCGTTCAGATTAAATGTATTAAATTACGAAAAATTTTATTATTAACATTACTATCGTAAATTTTTGATACCCTCTTGGTATTCCGAAAAGATTTTTTTGAACAATTCATTACCTTTGTTAGTAAAAATAGGGTTCCAGGTGGCACGAAAATGAGCGTTATTGGGTTTATCCAAATATTCCATAAAATTGGAAACCTCGTCGCCCGGAGAATTAAGAGATTGTACCTCGATTATAGCATTACGTAATTTAACTAATAAATTGCAATACAGAGAGTCGTTGAATTTACCGATTTTTTGGATTTTAGGTTCAGGGCTCTCTTCTCTTTGGATTATTAGAAAAACGTCCAAATTAGTATGCAATTCGTATTGAGTTGTAATTTTTTGTTTGTTGTAAATTTCACCCCAACGGATAATCAAATCTTTATCTTGCTTGCCAACGCAATTTGGCATTTTAACTGATGAACATGAAGTAATTATTAAAGAGAAAAATAAGAAAGTAAAAAAGAATTTGGTTTTCATAGGATTTAAAGAACAGTTTTTTTTTTATTTAGCACACCCTGAGGGACTCGAACCCCCAACCACTTGATCCGAAGTCAAGTACTCTATCCAATTGAGCTAAGGGTGCAATCTATATAATGCAAAATTATAAATAATTTTTGACCTACGGATAAATCTTATTTATCATTCGTGGGAATGGTATTACCTCGCGAATATGTGCTGCACCGGTAATCCACTTAACAGTTCGTTCTATTCCCAGTCCAAATCCCGAATGGGGTACCGAGCCATATCGTCGCAAATCTAAATACCATTGATAATCGTCTTCGGGTAAGTTTTCGTGGCGAATACGCTCCAAAAGTAAATTTTCGTCGTCTTCGCGCTGACTTCCTCCAATAATTTCGCCACCTTTTTCGGTTGCTAACATATCCATAGCCAAAACCACTTCGGGGTTATTGGGGTCGCGTTTCATATAAAATGCTTTGACCGATGCTGGATAGCGATGAATGATGCAAGGTTTGTCGAATTGTTCCATCAATGCTTCTTCCTGTGGGGCACCAAAATCTTCACCCCAAGGGAATGGACGAATTTCGACTTCTTGATTATCTACTTTTCGGATTAATGGTATGTCGTTCTTTTGCAACCAATCCACTGCTTCGTCGTAACTTAATCGATAAAAAGGTCGGCGGATTTTTTCGAGTTTGGTAATATCTCTTTCTAATGTGTTTAGTTCTCTTAAATTATTTTTCAATACATATTGGACAATGTATTCGACCATATCTTCGGCTAAATCCATATCGTCTTGCAAATCGAAAAATGCCATTTCGGGTTCGACCATCCAAAATTCTGTTAGGTGCTTGCGAGTTTTGGATAATTCTGCACGGAAAGCAGGACCAAAAGTATAAACTTTGCCTAATGCCAAGGCACTTGCTTCGGCATAAAGTTGACCTGATTGGGATAAGTATGCACTACCAAGGTCGAAATATTTAGTTTCGAACAAAGTGGAGGTGCCTTCGCAAGCACTTGGTGTGAGCATTGGTGAATCTACTTGTTTAAAACCGTTACCATCAAAGAAATCTTTTATAGCCTTGATTACCGACGCACGAACACGCATAATTGCATGCTGACGGCTTGAACGCAACCATAAATGGCGATGTGCCATCAAAAAAGCATCGCCGTGTTCTTTGGGAGTTATTGGATAATTCTGAGATAACTGGTAAATTGATAAATCGTTTACGTCAATTTCGTAACCGCTTTGGGCTCTATCGTCCTTTCGAACCTGTCCTACTATTCGAACGGACGATTCTTGGGTTAATTTTTTTGCATTTTCGAAAACAGATTCCGAGACGTTACCTTTGAACACGACGCATTGGTTGGTTCCAGTTCCATCTCGTAATTGAATGAAAATCAATTTTCCTTTTTCGGTTTTATCGGCTACCCAGCCGTTGAGAACAATCTCTTTTCCTTCGTATTGTGCAAGGTTCTCGATGTAATTATATTGTTTATATCTACTTTCCATAAATAATGTTTTTTATATCCTACAAAATTAATAATTTGTATTCGATAAAAACTAATGATTGATAAGTAATTTGTATGAGATTTCTGAAAAATATATCTTTATTGCTTCCATTTTAAGAAACTTCGCAATAAATTTTCCATCTGACGGGTAGAAACTGCTTTTTTGTCGCTACCAATCGTATCGATTATATCTTCCTGTTCGTCGGGTCGGGCAAACATCAGAGTGAAAGCATAAGTTAATAATATTGAGAATTCGAGACCGAGAGCAAAAAAAACTAACGATGGCTCGGATGCGGGAATGAATTTTAAACCTCGCAGACCAATTATGATAATTAGAAAGGCGGCTCCGATATATACAAATCCTAATATGGTGTTGGAATATTTCTCGGTAAAGTGGTTCCGCAGATAAAGCCTCAATCCGGCAATTGGGTGGGTTAATTTGTAGAGGATATTGTTGTTCCGCCAATTAATTGCATCACGAAGTATCGATAAATCGTCGAAATGTAATCTCCAAAGTTGGCTCAGTTCCCTTAAATCATTAGCATCGGCATTTATTATTTGATTGGCAATTTCTGGGTCGTATTGTTCGCACC
>CALKJQ010000008.1 GCA_937995785.1 Candidatus Kapaibacterium sp. | reverse complement strand
TCAGAAAGTGAAATCCAGTTACTCTCTTCATTTTTCATAATTCTGAATATTATGTTAATGTATTGTCGTATTTCTTCATTACTCTTTGAATTAATTGATCTAAACTATTTAAAGTTTCATTCAATCTTCGTCTGAAATCTTCGTCTAAGTTGTCTAAATTATTTTTCAATTGTACATTAGCATCTTTGACAATTTTTACAGCATCATTTAGTTGTTGCTCCAAATTTTTCCAAAATATTTCATTGATATCTTTTACATTCTTGACTTCATCGAGTTTTTTAATTAATGAATTAACATTTTCTGTGAATATTCTCTGATTATCAGTCCATTTACTCAGTTGGGAAGTGTTATCTGAAAATTCATTAATTGTATTTTTTAATAAATCAATTGAGTAAGTAACCGAATCGATAATAGTTTGAAATTTTTTATCATCAATCATAACAGCTTTTAATTCTTGTATAATTTTGGTAAGAACACTGTTTTCATCGGTAAGCTTCTTTGTGTTTTCAACTATCAATGCTATTGATTGTGAAGTATTCGATATATCTTGGGATACTTGCCGAAATTGATTCGTTAATTTTGTTATCATATCCTTGTTTTCTTGTTGCCAACTATTCATTCTTTCCACACTTTGGTTCAGTTTTTCGAAATTCTCTTGAACCAACCTTTCTATTAATTTCGACATTTGTTTGTTGAATTCTTCTGTTGCTTGCTTCATTACTTCCACAAGAGATTTTGTATTACTTTCAGCTATTATCTTTGATATTTCATTAATTTTGTCGATTAATTGTTGGTGTTTGAATTCTAAGTTATTTTTGATTATTTCAATATTGTTTTTTATTAAATCTTTTGATATTATACTTTCTAAACTATATAATTTTGCTTCCAAATTACCGAATTTTTCATTGTAAATTTTTTCAATTGTCCCATCAAATTTTTTTTGAATAACAAGCATATTTTCTTGTGATTGTAAAAGGCGTTCAAAATTATTGTTCAAATTTTCATAGTTTTTTTGTATTATAGTGGTATTCTCGAAGATTAATTCTGGTAATTCTTTACTTGAGTCTGTTCTATATTTCTTGATTTGAGACTTTGTAATTTTCGAAAATAGAAAAGATAGTATCAGTCCTAATAATGAAGTTATAAAAGCGGTTTTTAATCCACTTAAAAGATTAGGGATACTTGCATCGATATTATCTACATTAAAATCCAATAAACCTACAAATATTCCTAAAAAAGTACCAAATATACCTATAGTTGTAAACATAGAGGGTAATGTTTCGTAAACAAGATAATTTATTGGTTTAAAGCTCTTGTTGTTACGAACTTTTAAAACATATCTTATTGAAAAAAAAACCATAAAAGAATACAACTAACTCCAATTACTAGAGTATAATTCTTTTTAATCCACAGAAATATTTCAGTCATATAATACTTTTTTTACAAAAATAACATTTTTTTTCTATTTCACAATCATTTTGCATTAATTCAACCTATCGATTATCGGATCCTTTAGTATTAATATTACATTATCTAATCTACTCTTCAAATTAGATAGATATCTTTAATATTGTATATATGTGCAATCAAAATTAATATTTTGGGTTAATTCCTATTCTTTACTAATTTCTTTTTTTATTGAAGATTAAGAGGTAATTTTAAATAACATTTTGTGTTAAGATTTCTGAAATTTCCCCCCGCTTCAGCCCGCTCTCGCTGGGAATGAATTCCACCGAAGTTAAAAGTTTTCCCTTGTATATGATATGCTGTCTTGAACAATCTCTTCCTTTATTAACGAAATCAATAACTATAATCGATTATTTAAATTTTAATACTTAATTTTGAAGTTTATATTTTTTATCGATTAATATGAATTTCCAAAAAAGAACAACACGATGCGGAATTTTAAATTCTTCTAACATTGGCGAAACTATTACGGTTAATGGTTGGGTCGCCTCCAATCGTAATCTCGGCGGATTGATTTTTATTGATTTACGAGATAGAACGGGTATTTTGCAACTCGTTGTTCGACCCGACGAAGAACCTCAACTTGCCGAAATTGCCAAAAACATCCGTTCCGAATTTGTTATCTGGGCAAAAGGAATTGTTGCTAAAAGGGAAAATCCCAATAACAAAATACCTACGGGCGAAATAGAAGTGATTTTGTCCGATTTAGGAATTATTAATCCCAGCGAACTACCTCCTTTCGAAATAGAGGACGACACTAATGCAAGTGAAGAATTGAGATTGAAATATCGCTATTTAGACCTAAGAAGACCATATCTGCAAAATAAATTAATCATTCGCAACAAACTTTACCAAATTGTCCATCAATTTTTTTATGAAAATGACTTTGTCGAAGTGGAAACTCCCGTTCTAATGAAGTCCACTCCCGAAGGTGCTCGCGACTTTTTGGTTCCAAGCCGCATCCATAAAGGAAAATTTTACGCTTTACCTCAATCACCCCAAATTTATAAGCAAATTTTGATGATTTCGGGCTACGATAGATATGTCCAAATTGTTAAATGTTTCCGCGATGAAGATTTGCGTTCCGACCGCCAACCCGAATTCACTCAGATTGATTGCGAAATGTCGTTTGTCGAGCAGGAGGACATTTTAAATATGTTCGAAAAATTCTTTGTTCGGATATGGAAGGAAATTTTGGACGTGGATGTGCCTGTTCCATTTCCTCGCCTCTCTTACAAAACGGCAATGGAACGATACGGCAGCGACAAACCCGATACCCGTTTTGGTATGGAATTTTCGTTGCTTAATCAATTATTTAGCAATTCTTCTTTTCAAGTATTCCAACAAACAATCGCCGATGGTGGAACAATTGCCGGATTCAAGGTCGAAAATGGTGCATCTTTATCTCGAAAACAAATCGATTTCTTCACCGATTACGTCAAAAAATACGGTGCTAAAGGATTGGCATACATAAAGTTTTCTAATAATGAAGTATCGGGTTCAATTGCAAAATTTTTAAGTTCCCAAGAAATTGATGAACTCAAAAATACATTCAAATTACAAGACGGAGATTTGATTTTTATAATTTCGGATAAATGGGCTAAATGCTTGACTGCTCTTGGTGCTTTGCGATTAGAAGTAGCCCGCCAAAATGGTATAATCGAAAGCGTTAACGGCAAATATAATTTCCTTTGGGTTATCGATTTCCCACTATTCGATTGGGACGAGGAAGAAAAGAGATTTGTAGCAATGCACCACCCATTCACTTCACCAAAATTGGAAGATTTAGAGATTTTGGATACAAATCCAGCTCAAGCCCGTGCTATTGCCCACGACATTGTGCTGAATGGTGCAGAAATCGGTGGTGGTAGTATCCGTATCCACGACAGCAATATTCAAAGCAAAATGTTCAATTTATTAGGACTTACGCAAGACGAAGCAACGGAGAAATTTGGATTTTTACTTCAAGCACTAAAATACGGTGCTCCGCCTCACGGTGGGATTGCATTAGGATTGGATAGGATTGTAATGTCGCTTACCAATACCGATAACATACGCGACGTGATTGCTTTTCCCAAAACCACTTCGGGTATGTCGCTTATGGATAATTCACCTTCCGAGGTCAGCACCAAACAGCTAAATGAATTAGGAATTGCAGTAAAAATCGAGGAATAATTACTCCACCTAATCTCCTTTCCGTTGGTCGTTTCGATATGCTCTTGCAAGCTACTCAACATCTCTCTTAGTGGCTGATTAGTCCCAAGGGGGCTTATCGAATCCATCGATAATTTGAGAGATAAGGATTGGCTAACTCCTCCCTTCTTCACTTTGGTGCAACGTAACGCAAAAGTCCACATTGCCTATAACTTTGGTGCAGTCGAAAATCCAAAAGCAGTCTTGATAAATTTTATTTTTTAATTCTTCTCTTCTTATGTTTTTTTATTTCATTTATATTTTGTATTCTATTATAGAATATCTTGTTTTTATAATTATGTTGATAAAATGTTTACGAATTTGTTAAAAAAAAGTTTCTTTTGGAATAAAAGTAATACCAAAAAGAATTAACTTTGTATTTTTTTTCGATGTAACATTTGTTATGGGCGATTTACAATTTGATTTTTTCAGTTTAGTTGTTGTACCTATTTTAATAATTTTTGGACGAGTGATTGATGTAAGTCTTGGAACATTAAAAATCATTCTTATTTCCAAAAGTTATCGTTCTATTTCTGCAGTATTAGGATTTTTTGAATCATTTATTTGGATAATTGTCGTTAGCCAAATTATGAAAGAACTAAATAATTATTACTACTATGTTGCTTATGGAATGGGGTTTGCTTTGGGCACTTATTTGGGTGTAACTTTAGAAAGATATCTTTCGTTGGGGCAAGCAATAATTAGGGTAATCACACGGTTGCCAGGTGATGATTTGGCTCAGTATCTGTTCGACAATAACTATACAATAACCAAAGTTCACGGTGAAGGTAAATATGGTCCTGTCAATATTCTGTTTCTCGTGGTCCATCGCAAACAAATCGACGAGGTTATACAAATCATTAAAGAGTTCAACCCCAAAGCATTCTATACAGTCGAAGAAGTAAAATCCGTGAGCCATCTTTACGTTAATAAACCTAAAACATTTTTAAACAAATTATTGAATATTCCTGTGTTTTCACAAAAAAAATAAAGGTGATTTATGCAAATTGATGCCAATATGAAAAGCGGGCTGCCCGATAATGCTTATCGGGAACTAAAACAAGGCGAGGATTATACACCAATTATCCCACCATCGACGGTTGTTCCCGAAGTAACCCCATATTCCGTCTTTTTGGGGTTGATTATGGCAGTTGTTTTTTCGGCTGCTGCTGCATATTCCGGATTGAAAATAGGTCAGGTGATCGAGGCTGCCATACCAATTTCGATAATAGCTGTAGGATTATCCAATGCTTTGAAAAAGAAAAATTCGTTAAGTCAGAATGTGATTATTCAGTCAATCGGAGCAAGTTCTGGAGTGATTGTTGCCGGTGCTATTTTTACCATTCCCGGACTTTATATACTTGGTTTGCCCGTGAATTTTTTCCAGATATTTCTATCCTCATTACTTGGTGGATTTCTTGGTATTTTATTTCTAATTCCATTCCGTAAATATTTTGTTAAAGATATGCACGGCAAATTTCCGTTTCCCGAGGCAACTGCAACAACCGAAATTTTGGTTACAGGCGAGAAAGGTGGTTCCCATGCGGGGATTTTGATTGTTAGCGGTTTGGTTGGTGGCGTGTATGATTTTCTTTCGCAATCATTTCATTTTTGGGAGGAGGTTGTAACCACTCGTGTAGTTCCAATTGGTGCAGCCATTGCCGAAAAAGCCAAAATTCTTTTTCAATTCAATGTCTCGGCAATGATTGTGGGATTTGGTTACTTGGTTGGGTTAAAATTTGCTCTAATTATCACTCTTGGCTCGCTATTATCCTGGTGGGTGTTTATTCCTTTGATTAACGAGATAGGCAATTTGGTGGCGGGCTCGATTGGTGGAGTAAATCCAATAGCGGCGTTAACTCCCGAGCAAATTTTCACTCAATACGTGCGACCAATCGGAATTGGAGCAATTGCGATGGCGGGAATTATTGGCGTTCTTAAAGCATCGCCAATTATCGGAAAGGCTTTCAAATTGGCTTTTGTTGGTTTAACGGGCAAACAAACCGAAGGCGAAAACGAAATAAGAACTCAAAAAGATTTAAAGTTGACATTTGTAATATTTTTAAGTTTATTAACCATAATTGCCATTTTTATTTTCTTATTATTGGGCTTCGATATCACATTGACCCAAGCAATTATTGCTTTATTAACAGTTGTAATAATCTCGTTCCTATTCACCACTGTTGCGGCTAATGCAATAGCAATAGTCGGCACAAACCCCGTTTCGGGAATGACCTTGATGACTTTGATTCTATCGTCTGTAGTTCTAACTTCGGCAGGACTTACGGGCGATAAAGGCATCACCGCTGCTTTAATTATTGGCGGGATTGTTTGCACTGCTCTCTCGATGGCGGGCGGATTTATTACCGATTTAAAAGTCGGTTATTGGATTGGTAACACCCCCGTAAATCAACAACGTTGGAAGTTTTTGGGGACTTTGGTTTCGGCGGCGACTGTTGGGATTGTTATTTTTATATTGAACCAGGCTTATGGATTTGTGGAAACCCCCGAAACACCAAACCCAATGGTTGCTCCACAAGCAAATGCAATGGCGGCAGTGATACAACCATTGATGAACATCGGTGCAGACGTTCCTTGGTACCTTTATTTAGTAGGCGCAATTATGGCACTAATTATCAATTTTTTGAATGTTTCGCCATTAGCGTTCGCTCTGGGAATGTATTTACCTTTGCATCTTAATGCACCTTTGCTTGTTGGGGGATTGATATCCCACTATATGCAAAAGAGCAAAAAAGGTGAAGCATTAGCCCAAGCACGCCATCAGCGAGCAACTTTGATAGCATCGGGCTTTATAGCCGGAGCTGCACTTTTGGGAGTAGTTGGGGCATTATTAAAGTTTTTCAAAGTTGAGTTGGCAACCCACATCTGGGAAAGTAATCCAATCGGTGGCGAAATTGTCGGTATTATTGCTTTTATACTACTTATGATATATTTTGTTATCGATTCTCGACATGCAAAAGTTGAGTAGTAAGAATTTTATTTCCATCCGAAGGTCTGTAGCCTTCGGATGGTTTTTTTGCAATTTGTGGAAATTTGATAGAGCGAGAAAAACATCTAATTCATACTAATTCTAGTTCCTTTAATTTTTCGGTAACTCTAATTAATCTTGTCAAACCTATTCCACCTCCAAATCGTGGTATCATGGGTAAATCCAAAAATGCTCCTAATTCATACATCACTCGTGCACGGCTAAAATGAGCATAAAGTAATTCGGAATATTTTCCATCGGAAATTGAGTGGAATCTTTCCAACATTATTTGTGGATCGGTTTCTCGTTCGGCGCTGCCAATTGTTTCCATACCGAACAAAATTACATCGGTTTTGTTTGCAGTTCCTTTTTCGGGATTGCGTTTCATATTCCAGAATGGAGAAGTATATTCCGGAAAATTTTCTAAAAAAAGAACAGAGGCAACTTCTCGCCCAATTCTTTCTTCTATTTCTGCAGTTATTTCCTTAGTGGTAAACATTTTAGCTAATTCCAAATAATCAACCTCAAAATAGTCGTTTCCTGTTTGCAGGTTATTTTGTTTATTAAATTCCGAATTATACAAATCTTTCGGAAATCCAAGGTATTCCAATAGTTCCTTTTCGAGGGTAATTAAATCTTGCATTGTTCCTTTTGCTTCGAATTCGAACATTGGAAATATCAGATCGTGCCGTCCGGGAATTGGATTTGCCTCTTGTCGATAAGAAGTGGATAGGCAATATACTCCATCATAATCTTGATTATTTAATAACTCGTATTCCAAATCCATTTGTCCCGTTTGCTTTAGTGGCCAAACCTTGCCGGAGTAAGAAAACGATGCTATAGTCGACGGGTCTTCGCAAGCCGATAATATGCTTAAACGCGGTTGGGTAGCAACTTCCAGAAAGCCTTTGCCATCGAAGAATGTGAGTAGTTTGCGAACGATTTCGGTGTATTTTTTGGAATTGATTATTGGTTGTGAATACATTTTAGAGTACCTCCATAAAAAAAAATCCCGCCGAGTAGCGGGATAGAATTAATAAAAAAAATGCCCAAAACAATGGGCATTAGTTGATTTGCATTCTTTATTCTGAATTTATGTTTGCCTAATATTTTATTTTCTTTCATTTAATTTTTAGATTTTTCAAAAATAGTAAAAAAAAATAATTTAACACAATATTAACTAAAAATTTATTTTGATAGTCAATAAGTTATTATAACATTAAAGCTAATGAAATTCATAATTTTGTAAGTTTATGAATAATCAAATTCAAAATACAGAAAGAACTATCAAGATTGTTACCTCGAACAAGCGTGCATACCACGATTTTTTTGTTGTTCAATCAATCGAAGCTGGAATAGTGCTTCAGGGAACTGAAATAAAATCTATTCGACAAGGAAAATGTAGTATTCAAGATGCTTACGCAGCTTTTCCGAATAAGGAAAACAACGAATTATATCTCTATAATATGCACATTCCCGAATATGCTTACGGAAATTATGCCAACCATAAACCAAAACGTCCTCGCAAACTCCTATTGAAGTCGCGCGAAGCAAATAAATTAAGAACCGCAGTAAACGAAAAAGGTATTACGCTCGTACCACTTAGCGTTTATTTTTCGGGTCCTTACCTTAAAATCGAAATAGGATTAGTTAAAGCAAAGAAAAAATACGATAAACGCGAGGATATGAAGACAAAAGATGTTCAAAAAGAAATAAAAAGAAAATTTGGAGTATAAATTATGTTTCCTTCAGTTAACGAGCAAATGGATCTAATCCGCTATGGTGCAGTAGAAATTATTCCCGAAGACGAATTGGTAAAAAAAATTGAAAAATGCATCAAAACAAATACACCACTTAGAATTAAATTAGGAGCCGACCCGACCCGTCCCGATCTTCATTTGGGGCATGCTGTGGTATTGCATAAGTTGCGTCATTTCCAAGATTTGGGGCACGTTGCAGTTCTAATCATAGGAGATTTTACAGGTATGATTGGCGACCCAACGGGCAGGAGCAAAACAAGAGAACCTTTAACATTAGAAAAAGCCGCCGAAAATGGTCGCAGCTATTTGGAACAAGCCACAATTGTATTAAAGAAAGAAAATTTAGAGGTACGCCACAACTCCGAATGGTTAGGAAGAATGACGTTTCGTGATGTGATTGAGCTAAGTGCAAAATATACGGTTGCCCAATTACTCGAACGCGACGATTTTTCCAAGCGATATCATTCGGGGATACCTATAAGTGTCCACGAATTACTTTATCCATTAGCCCAAGCTCAAGATTCGGTAGCAATAAAATCCGATGTGGAATTGGGTGGCACCGACCAAAAATTCAACTTATTAGTTGGACGCGAAATTCAAAGAATGAATGGGATGGAACCACAATGCATCTTAACTATGCCAATTTTGGAGGGTACCGACGGAGTGGAGAAAATGAGCAAATCCTACGATAATTACATTGCACTCACCGAGGATCCAAATAATATGTTCGGTAAAGTAATGTCCATTCCCGACGAATTAATACTTCGCTATTATCAATACGCTCTATTTTCGGATTTAGAAGAAATCCAAAAAATCAAATTAGGATTGGAAAATGGAACAATCCACCCGCGAAATTGCAAGGTGGAATTAGGAAAAAGAATCGTTGCTAAATACCACAATAGCGATGAAGCCGATAAAGCATTTGAATATTTCGAAAAAGTGATTAAAAACAAAGAGATACCCGATGATATTCAAGATTACTTTTTAGATTCGCCAATAACTGAATTGATGATACAAGATATTTTAGTTTCGTCGAATCTTTGTCCGTCCAAAAAAGAAGCAAAACGAATAATTGAACAAGGTGGAGTTTATGTAGATTCTGTAAAAATAGATGACCCATTCCAAAAAATCCATATCTCAGAACCAAAAATCTTTAAAGTAGGTAAAAGAAAATTCTTAAGGATTGCACATAAAAAATATAATTAAAGCACTAAAATTCAAGAAATTATTAATTTTGAAAAAAGAATTGAAATGAAAGTAATAAACAAAATATCTGATATGCAAAGAATTGCTTGCGAGGTGCATTCACAGGGCAAAACTATTGCAGTTGTTCCAACTATGGGATATCTTCACGAAGGGCATTTGTCGTTGGTAAGAATTGCTCGAGATTTGGCTGATATTGTGGTAACTACAATTTTTGTAAATCCAAAGCAGTTTGCCCCAAACGAAGATTTCGAAAGATATCCGCGGGATTTTGAACGAGATAAAAGTCTTTTGGAAAGCGTAAATTCCGATTATTTGTTTTATCCCGAGATTAATGAAATATATCCAACGGGTTATTCCACTTTTATTCAAATGCAAGGCATAACCAAGATTTTCGAAGGCGAAAGCCGTCCAACACATTTTGATGGTGTGGCATTGGTTGTTTTAAAATTGTTTAATATCACGAAAGCAGATGTGGCAGTTTTTGGTCAAAAGGACTTCCAACAGACATTAGTTATAAAGCAATTAGTAAAAGATTTAAATATCGACATCAAAATAGTTGTTGCGCCAATTGTTCGCGAAGCCAATGGATTGGCAATGAGTTCCCGTAACAGATATTTGTCCGACAAAGAGCGGGAAAATGCTTCAATAATTTTTATTGCTTTAGAAGAGGCTAAAAGAGCGATAGCATCGGGCGAAAGAAGAAGAAAAATAATTAATTCAATTATAATTTCCACGCTAAGATCGGTACCCGAAATAAAAATTGACTACGTTCATACCGTTAAAGCACATAATTTAGAACTTGCCGACGAGTTCCTCCCCGGCGAAGAAATAGTGATGTTAATTGCTTGCTGGATGGGAAGAACAAGATTGATAGATAATTCTACAACAAAAATTCCAATAAACGAGTTTCATTAATTTCCAAAAAAAAATCCCTCTCGGCCTTATTAGAGAGGGATTTTTTATTAATTCGAATCAAATTATTCTTTGATAAACTTAAACAATACTGATTCGTAGCCATTAGTTAATTTGGCTAAATAAACTCCGTTTGTAAAGCTCAATACGTTAATATTTATGCTTTCAGTATTGCTCGAGATGATTCCGGTGTAAACTCTGCGTCCGTTAATATCCAAAATTTCGAGAGTAAAGTTTTCGTCGATCGAAGATGTTACCGGATACAATACCAATTTATCTGATGTTGGGTTCGGATAGGCAATTAAAGCTAGATTACCATTTTCGCTAACCGAGATGTTTTCGTCGCTCAATGCATCCTTGTAGGAAGACACAATTACATTGATTTTCTTTTCTTCCGATTGGCAACCCTTTGCATCTATCACAGTCAAGTAATATGGATGAATACCAGGCGATGGCGAAACAACAGATGAACTTAATGTATTCTTGAATTTATCCTTCCAAATTCTTGTGTAGGGTGAAGAACCGCCGGATATTGAATTTACTTGTGTGTTCAAATCCAATGATTGACCTTTTCTAATGTTCTTGTATAATGCTAAGGATACCACTGGTGTTGCATTGATATATACTTTCATATATTTCGATGCAGTAACATTTGTTTTGTTGTCCTTAACTGAAAGTTGGAATTGAACATCGAATTGAGGATTGATAAATGTTGGATTACCTGTGTTTGCATTTTGCAACATTGTCGAAGGTGTCCAAGTGTAGGTATAATCGCCCGAACCACCAGTAACGGTAATTAAATTGCCATTGCCGTCTTTCACACCCAAATCAACGTTAGTGCCTTTGCAAGTGTACTTATCTGTAATATTTATAACCAAAGTTGTATTCAATGTCTTGAAGTTCCAAACGTTAGACCAAGGTCCATTGTTGGACGGATGGACGCCGCGAACTCTCCAATAATAAGTTGTGTTCGATGCAAGATTTGAAATAGTGTAGTTAGTATTATTGGTATTTGCATCAAGAATTAGAGAAGAGAATCCGGAATTGGTGGAAACTTGCACTTGGTAAGAGGTTGCTCCAGTAGCAGCATTCCATTTCATATTGAGCGATAATAATTGATTTATTGCATTATTTGTTGGTTCGGATAATGTAACTTGTGCGGGAATTACCCAATCAACATTGAATTTACGGACAACTGACCAAGGACCGTGACCCGAACTATTCTTACCTCTCACTCGCCAGAAATAATTATTGGTTGTTAAGTTAGTTAATTGATAGTTTAATTGGGTTAAATTATCGATGTTAGTAATTATATTAGTGAAATTCTCATCTTTAGCAACTTGAACATTGTAGGCAGTTGCGTTCATTCCTGTGTACCAACTTAGCGTTACGTTTTGAACATAGAAAATTGTCAAAGTTGTAGGTAAATTGAGCGTTACAACAGCTGGCACATTGCTTGATGTAGCAAATGAACGAGTTGCAGACCAAGCGCCATCACCAAATGAATTGGAAGCACGAACTCGCCAATAATAAGTTGTGGCGGCATCCAATCCTGTTAAATTGTAACTTAATCCGGTTAATCCCGTTTGATTAGCAATCAAATTAGAGAAAGAAGCGTTTTTAGATACCTGAACTTGATAAGTAGTGGCATTTGCAGCAGTATTCCAACTAAGTGTTGTTGATGATGGAATTTCGGTTTCTTGATCCATTGGTGAATTTAAGGTTACTTGGTCAGGTAGGGTAATGTTCATAGTTTTGAACGACCAAGCATCCGACCAAAGACCATCACCAGCGTTATTGGTGCCGCGAACGCGCCAGTAATAAGTTTGATTATAACTCAATCCACTAAGATTGTAAGTTGTTCCTGTTAATCCCGCTTGGTTGACAACTAAGTTGGTAAATCCGGCATCAGTAGCAACTTGTAGTTTGTAAGAATCTGCATAATTTGCGGCATTCCATTTAAGTTGGGGATTGTTTGGTAAATTCAATGTGTAATCAGCTGGAGAGAATAGCGTAACCTTTGCAGGCAAGTTCATTTGAGTAGTAAAATTCCATACATCCGACCAAGGACCAGCGCCGGCAGCATTACGAGCACGTACTCGCCAATAGTAAGTCGTTCCCGCAGTTAAACCACTCAATGAATAATTTAAATTATTTAAATTTGTTACATCATAGATAAGCGTGCCAAATCCTGCACTCGTCGAAACTTGTAATTCGTAAGTTGAAGCATACACAACGCTATTCCAATATACAAACAAACTGGTATTTTGCCCCGTAGAATTATTTGCAGGTGAGGATAAGGTAACTTGGGTAGGAACGGGAACTATAGTTGTGAACGACCAAATATTCGACCATGGTCCGTAACCATCATTATTACGGGCACGAACGCGCCAGTAATATGTTGTTGCATTATCGAAATTAGAATAATTGTAGGATGTTCCCGATTGAACTTGCGAAACTACTATTTGGCTAAAACTCGAATTCTTGGAAATTTCCAAAGTATAATCAATTGTGTTTGCAGTTGCTTGCCAAGAAACAGTTCCACTAATTGGTTGATTTGTCGAACCATTAGCGGGAGCTAACAATGTTACTTTTGCAGGAACATTTGATTGGGTGGTAAATTGCCAAGTTGCAGACCATTGACCAAATGAATTGTCGTCCCATGCTCGAACTTTCCAGTAATAAGTTTTATTTGTTTGTAATATTTCACTTCCAGTAAGAGTGTATGATGTGCTTGTTAATGTAGTCTTTTGAACAATTGGGCTGTTGAACGATGGATTATCGGCAACAATTAATTCATAATGAGTTGATTTATTTATTGATTGCCAAGTAAAAGTAGGTTGGTAAACCACATTAGTTGCATTATTAGTTGGAGATAGTAAAGTTACAGCATTTCCACTAAAAATATCTGAGCCCCAAACACCACGACCGTAAGTGGAAATCTTCATTGTTGAATAATTATATTGAATATCAATTTCGGTAACTTTTACTGTTGGTAATCCGTCATTGAAGCTCTTCCATTGTGTTTGACCAGGATCGAGGTAATATACTCCAATATCTGTGGCAACATACAGACGACCAGTATTTTTATGGTATTGAACATTGTTGGCAGGTACGTTTGGTAAGTTATAACTAATGTTTGTCCAATTTATTCCAGCATCGGTTGAATAATATACTTTTTGACCAGCAGTGTATCCCGAAAATGAAGCAAACATTTGATTGGGCATAGTTGGTACGAAAGCAACGTGAGTTAATGAATTTGAAGAAGGTTTGGTGCGGCTAACCCAATTAGTTCCACCGTTGGTTGTTAGCCAGAAATTAGCACCCGTGCTTGCCACGATGTAGTTAGCATTGTCGGGATCTGTATTCAATACATTGAGAGTGGAACCTCCAAACGAAGAAATCTTTGTCCAATTACCGCCTCTATTGGTTGTTTTCCATACATCTCTGTAACCAACAAAAATGGTTTGATTGTTTGTGGGATGCATAACATAAGGAGTTACCCAAGCACCCGATTCACCGAACATTGATGGCTGTACCCAGTCATAAAAATCGACACCATTATTTGTTGATTGTAGAATTCTTCCATAATATAAAGAACCATATTGATATTGAGTAGTTTGGTGGTCTATCAAGCATTCCATTCCATCGCCACCGATGACGTCATCCCAAATGGAATTAACAAAATTCTTTGTTCCATTGTCTTGGGAACCAGCAATCCACACATTTGCGTTAGTTTGAGCCGCACCAATTTTATAGAATTGGGTAATTACCAATCCCGAGCCTAACCATTGCCAACTGCCACCGCTATTGGTGGTTCTGTATATACCACCGTCATTACCACTATAAAGACGATTTGTGCCGGGTGCAAACCATAAATCGTGGTGATCGGCGTGAACTGCATTAGTTCTGTCGCCCCACCAATGAGCAATACAATTCCAGCTAACTCCGCCATTTGTTGATTTCCATACGTTCACTCCGCCGGTGTAAATGACATTAGGGTTGGTTTGATCTACAGCCATACACAAGTCATACCAGGCTTGTCCACCCGTATCATCACCGTCGTAACTCCATCCCAAAAGGTTCGGTGTTGTGGATTGTGTTGTCCACGAGTCACCGCCATCGGTTGAGCGATACATTCCCATAAACCCATTACTAAAATTTCCGGCTAATGCATAAACATAATTAGAATTAGCTGGCGACACACCCACTGCAATTCTACGTGTTGATGTAGGGATGCCGTTCGAGAGTAATGACCAGTTTGCGCCATCATTTGTAGTGCGATAAACAGCAGAACCAGCAGCATATATTACCGAAGGATTGCCAGGTTTGAATTCCATATCTTTGATTGATATTGAAGTAAATATTGTTGACCAAGAATTGCCACCATCAGTAGTTTTCATAACGCCAAAACTGCCACCAACATACATTACGTTGGGATTAGAGGGATGAATCAACATTCTGCTAATAGTATATTGATTGGATTGTTGCCAATTCAATCCGGTTTGCGACCATGTCATTCCACCATCTGTTGATTTTAGAACTCCAATACTTTTGGTATCGCTTGCATCTCCGTCGCCAGTAGCAATAAAGATTATGTTGTTATTTGTTGGATGTATGCATATATCAGTTACTCCTAAACTACCAATATCGTCAGTTGTGGTTTGCCAAGTGCTTCCGGCATTAGTAGAGTACCAAAAGCCACCACTGGCCGCTCCAATGTAGATAATGTTGGAATTGGTTGGATGTTCGCGAACCACATTAATCCTACCCAATCCAGCATATCCACCAGGAGAATCAAAAGGACCTAATGCTGTCCAATTTGCGGTTGATTGTATAAAATTCTTTTTCTTTTTATTTCCGTAAAGTTGTTCGAATTTCTGTGCTTCCAAAATGTCGTTTCCGGCCGGTGGAAATTCACCAGTAGGAAATACCCTTTGTTCCCAAAAATATTCCCAACGTTTGAAGGGCTTCCAACCTATACTGCGTTGATTTGTATCTTTATCTCTCCAATAGTCATATGCAGCTTGTTGAATTTCGTAAAAATTCCATTGATGCGAAGTCCCCATTTCGGGTGATGGCAATCTACTTTTAAGATTATCCATCCAAGGTTGCGATTTCAACGCCGGAGTGAACAACACCAACATTGAAAGTATTAGTAGATATTTTGTAAGTTTGTTCATAAAGAACCTCTCTATGTTTTAAAATACTGTAAATTCATAATCTTATATTTGTGAACAGAATTCACATTTTATAGAAACCTAAATTAATAAATTTCTATTAATAACGTATTTATTTTTTTTTTAAATATTTTTTTCTTAATCATAAATAAATACTTTTTATAAACAACATTTTTATAATCTAATCTATTGAAAATATTACAATTTATTTTTAATATTCGTGATAATAATTAATCATTTTTTTGTAATTTTGTAAGATATTTTTTTGATACAATCAGAAAAACCAAATGTTTGAAAATTTACAAGAAAAATTAGAAATAGCCTTAAAGCGTTTTCGTGGACAAAATAAAATAACAGAAGACAATGTGGGCGAGGCACTCAAAGAGATTCGCAATGCATTGCTCGAAGCCGATGTTAGTTTGTCAGTAGTAACTAAATTTTTGGACCGAGTGAAAGAAAAAGCTATTGGCACCGAAGTGAGAGGCACCCTATTACCCGAACAATTTATTGTTAAGATTGTAAACGATGAATTGGTCGAGTTGATGGGTTCGAAAATGAAAGATTTGACGTTTTCGCCCAAACCACCAACAATTATTTTAGTTGCAGGTTTGCAAGGTTCAGGTAAAACAACTTTTTGCGGAAAATTAGCTAAAAATTTACGGAAAAGAGGACGACATCCACTTTTGGTTGCCGCCGACGTTCATCGTCCCGCAGCTATTTTGCAATTAAAGCAACTTGCCGAACAAGTAAAAATCCCTGTTTATAGCGAAGAAGGAAAAGATGCTCGTTCAGTATCCAAAAATTCATTAGAATATGCCCGAAAATTTGGCAGAGATGTTGTTATTGTCGATACAGCTGGGCGAACTACCATAGACGAAGTAATGATGACCGAAGTTAAGGATATCGCCGAAATGCTACAGCCAACCGAAACATTTTTCGTAGTTGATTCGATGATAGGTCAGGATGCCGTTGTTACAGCTAAAGCATTCAACGAAGCACTTTCGCTCACCGGCATAGTCCTAACCAAATTAGATGGCGATACTCGTGGTGGTGCGGCACTATCGGTTCTCGATGTTGTTGGCAAACCTATCAAATTTATTTCTACGGGCGAAAAACTTGACTCATTAGAACCTTTCCATCCCGAGCGTATTGCTTCGCGTATCTTGGGTATGGGTGATATACTTTCACTTGTCGAAAAAGCAGAAGCCCAAATTGACGAGAAAGAAGCAAAAAAACTCGAAGAAAAAATCAAAAAAAATAAATTTACCTTCGATGATTTTCTCGATCAATTAAATATGGTCAAGAAAATGGGACCACTTAAAGATGTATTAGGTATGTTGCCGGGTATGGACAAAGCAATGAAAAATGTGAATATCGACGATAAAGCTTTTTCTAAAGTCGAGGCTATAATATATTCAATGACCAAAGCCGAACGCGACAATCCTAAAGTTATAAATGGTTCGCGACGAATGAGAATTGCACGCGGCAGTGGCACTTCTGTTCAAGATGTAAATAATTTATTAAAGCAATTTGAACAAATGCAAAAATTGATGAAAAATTACCTTCACGGTAAGAAAAATAAATTTTTTCCAAAGTTTCCCGGTTTGAATTAAAAATTATAAAAATTTAAAGGTATAAAAAATGGTAAAATTAAGATTAAGAAGAAAAGGCTCCAAACACCATCCCGTTTACGATATAGTTGCTGTTGATGCTCGTGCCAAACGCGATGGTGCGTTTTTAGAAAGATTGGGATATTACGATCCAAACACAACCCCATCCACTTTCAAAATCGACCACAATCGAGCTATTTATTGGCTAAACGTAGGAGCACAACCAACCTTGGTTGTCCATAATATATTAAGCTACGATGGTGTTCTCCTTCGCCGCGCTTTATCGTTCAAAGGTAAACCCGAAGAAGAAATTAACGAATCCGTCGAAAAGCATAAACAAATTGCAAAAGCAAGATACCTGCGACGCAAAGAATTAAGAAAGAAACGTGCCGCAGCTAAGAAAAAAGCCGAAGCCGCTGCAGCCGAAAAGAAAGAATAAAAAATATTCACATAATACAGAAAGACCATTCAATAAGCATTTTATGAATGGTCTTTTGTTTGTCTATAAAATAAGTTGGAATAATTCAAGAAATTAATTATAATTGAACAATCGTAACACCTGCACCACCTTCGACCAAATCACCATCTCTGAAAGATACCACTGATTGATGGAATTTTAAATAATCCTGAATAGCCAAACGCAATGCTCCGGTACCTTTACCGTGGATGATCGTAACCATATTGATATTGCCTAAGATAGCTTCGGAAATGAATTCATCTACTTTGCGTAGTGCAATCTCTACTCGCTCGCCACGAATATCGAGCCGCGAGCGTGCATCATATTTTATGTTGGATACATAACCACTGCTCGAAATAACTTCGTTTTCTTTTGCTTCATTCTCTGTTGATAATTCCAATAAATTAGTTTTTAATTTAAATTTTATACCATTGATTTCCACAGTTGCAACTTTCTTTTGCTTATCTAATTCAACAACTTTTCCATAGGAATTATTATCGGTATAATAAACATAGCTTCCTACTTCGAATTCTTTATTATCACTATCAATTTTATCTTTTTTAACTTGTTTTGCCTCAGGTATATTGAGAATTTCTTGTTTCTTTTGTTCAAATTCTTGCTTTATTTCCTTTGGCGATTTATTTTGTTCGCGAACTTCTCTAATTGTATTTTCGATAAGTGCATTGGACTTTTCTATAATTTTAAGTGCTTCATCGCGAGCATTAGTCAATAACTCGGACTTACGTTTTTTAAAATCTTCAGATTTGGTTTGATACTCTTTCAGAATTGCTTCGGCCCTTGCTCTTTGGGTTTGCGCTTTGTTCAAATCTTGCAATGCTTTGCGTTGATACTCTTGCAGTAATTTTATTCCTTTTTCCAACTCATTGGATTTACGGTCTAAGTATTTTCGAGCCCTATTCAAAACGTGGTCGGGTAATCCAATATTTTTGGCTAACGAGAATGCATAGCTATTGCCTGGTATCCCAACCAAAAATTTGTAAGTAGGTTTTAAATTTCTTTCGTCGAATTCCAACGATGCATTTTCGATTTCGTCCCGATTAAGGGCAAAAGTTTTAAGCGATGATTGGTGGGTTGTTGTAAGGTAAAAAAGTTTGATTTCCGAAAAAGTTTCCAAAATACCCGAAGCAATTGCAGCTCCTTCGATTGGATCTGTTCCCGAGCCAATTTCATCCACCAATACAATCGAATCCGAAAATGCTTCGGATATAATATTCTTTAATCTCAAAATTTGAGCCGAGAATGTGGATAAATCATTCTGAATTGATTGATTATCGCCAATATAAGTAAATATTTTACCCATACTCAAACCACATTCTCCCAAAGGAAATATTCCACTTAGCGCCATTGAAACCGACAATCCTATAGTTTTGAGGGCAACAGTTTTCCCGCCAGCATTCGGACCCGAAATTAATAAACCTCTCTTATTTTCATTCAATTCAAGCGACAAAGGCACGACCTTTTTTACGCCTTTGGCTGCTACTAATAAAGGGTGTCGCACTTCGCGTAGATATAGGTATTTTTCATTGTAAATTTTTGGTATAAATCCATTATACTCTATACTATATTTTGCCTTTGCAGTAACGGAATCAAAATATGCCAGAATATCCAAACTTTTTAACAATTCATTCGCATTTTTGCCACATTCTTCGGTTAGATTTGATAGAATACGATAAATTTCTCGTTTTTCTTCATTTTCGAGCAGAGATAAATCGTTATTGAGTTCGATTATTTCAGCCGGTTCCACATAAACAGTCGAACCCGTTTGCGAGACCCCGTGAATAATACCGCCAATTGTTCTTTTGTTTTCTACTTTGATTGGGAGTACGAAACGACCTTCGCGAATAGTAAAGAATTCCTCTCTTGTGAATTCATCCTCGGAGTATTTTTTTACCAATCTTTCCAATCGGCGTCGTAATTGAGCGCGAGTATCGTTAATTTCCTTGCGGATAGCGGCAAGTTGGCGAGATGCTGTATCGCGAACAGCACCAGTTTCGTCGATTGCTTCGTCGATGTGTTTTTCCAGCAATCTATTGTCAATCAAATGAGTTGCGGGTTCATAAGCAATGGGTAAGTATTCTTGACGCGAAACTATAAAACTTTTTACTAAGCGAGATATGCGGAGCAAATTAAAAATAAATAACAGTTCGTTTGTTCCCAATACTGCATTTGCAATTCTACTACGGTACAAAACATCTTTTATATCCGACAACACGGAAATTGGTAATTCTTCGCCCTTTAATAACATATTTCTGAATTCTTCAACTTGCGATAATTCTTTTTCAAGTAATTTTTGGTCATCAAAAGGTTGATGTTTGTATATTAATTCACGACCTAAATCCGAAACGCAAAATTTTGAAATAATTTCTAAAACTTGATAGAATTCTAATTCCTTCAAAGCAGTGATTTGTAAATTAGAAATAAAGGGGGTTTCTGTAATTTCGTCCATTTTAATTTAAGAGGTTTTTTAATATTGTTTGAACTTGCGACCCATCAGCACGACCTGCAAACTTTTTCATTGCCGCTCCCATAAGCCGTCCGAAATCTATGGAAGTTGCATTCATTTCTGAAATCAGAGCTTTCAATTCTTTTTCGATTTGCACTTCATCTAATTGCTGAGGCAAAAATTCTTGAATTATCTTCAATTCTGCTTTTTCTTTTTCCATCAAATCGGGGCGATTACCTTTTTCGAACATTTCAATAGATTCTTTGCGTTTTTTAGCTAATGAATTTAATATTTTTATAGCCTCGTCTTCGGTCATTTCGTGGTCTGCACCGCTTTTATTAAATTCGATAATTGCACTTCTAATCGAGCGTAGAGCATCAATTCGAACTTTGTCTTGATTTTTCATAGCATTTTTTAATTCATCATTAATTATTGCTTCTAAATTCATTTTAATATCCAAAAAAATATAACAATTCATTAACTTTTTAAGATAAAAAATATTGTAATTCGTTGAACTCCCCCCCAAGTGCAAGAGGAACTCACCCCCCATACCCCCTCTCTTAGGAAGATAGGGGGGTGGAGAGTTCTCCCCCTCTTCGTAAGAGTGGTACGGGGGGAGTTCTATTTATGAGTGGCTACGATACGAATTTGGTCATTGATCTTGTTGAATTACCTTTAATCAGCAACTATATCAGTCGTTCGGTCATTTGAGTAACTCCCTTTGAACTCACCCCCCTGTCCCCCCT
>CALKJQ010000007.1 GCA_937995785.1 Candidatus Kapaibacterium sp. | reverse complement strand
TGTTGTTCCGCCAATTAATTGCATCACGAAGTATCGATAAATCGTCGAAATGTAATCTCCAAAGTTGGCTCAGTTCCCTTAAATCATTAGCATCGGCATTTATTATTTGATTGGCAATTTCTGGGTCGTATTGTTCGCACCTTGTTCCATACAAAACCAAGTGAATGTTTGCAATTGAGGTAATTATTTCTCTTTCAATTTTTTGCCGAAAATATCCAAAAGAGATTGGCATCATAGTTGTAGCCATAGTAGCAAACAACAATGCACTTAACAGCGATATAGTAGAAAACGAAAAAAGAGGTTGGAACCAATATCGGCTGTCGGGCTCCATCGAAGTAGGGGTGTGTAAATCAACTGCCCAATTCCCCCAGTAAGATACCCGTCTGATTTTTTTCCAATCCTCGTTTTTGATTTTTTCGTTCTTCATCAATCGTTCAACCAATTTATCGTCTTCTTTGGTTTGACCTCGCAACTCTGTTTTATTGTAGATTTTTCCATTTAGGTTATGCTCCACAAAATATTGGACAAGATTAATCAAAACAACAAAAGAAACGATAAATCCAACTAATAAAAACAAATAAAGGACAAACCGATGGGTATTGGTTGGTTTTGCTAAATCAATGTAATTTAATTTACTTTTTTCCATTTGATTTATCGTAAAAAATGTAAATTAATCAATTGATTTTAATATCGAAACAGAAATTTGAAATTTCCATTCCTTCCATAATTCATTATTTACAACATTTGTTATGGGTATATGCATAATTGTAGATATTGAAGTATAATAACCTCTAATGGTTGTATAATCGTAGATTAGTCCAATTGTGGGATTAATAGGGACTTTATTATAATTCCCGTAAATTCCATTTTTAATATTTCTCTTTCTTGAACCATCTATATATACTTCATTACTTGGGGATATAATTTCTTCAGTATGAGTTGCCCCACTATTTAAGTAAAATTGTAGGTTAATGCCACCTAAAACCGACAAATGAGATTCCATAAGTCTGTGCTTAAAAAATCCGCTTAGATTTAATGTTTGGCGGTTTTCGCTCATTGAATAACGATATTTTGTTATATAATCACTAATTCCATCGGACCTTGGAACTTGAATTGTTTGCTCAAAGTTGGAATTGGTTGCAAAATATGAAGTTTTTAATACGACGCTACTTAGAGGTGTAATCCATTTTTCGTAAATTAGACCAAATTCAATTGAATTCCCCGTACCACTTTTGTATTTACAACAAGGAGTGTAATCCTCTAAAAAATCGAAATCACCAGATGATGAATTAATGGAATAACCACCGCTTAAACCTATAAATTGAGATGGGATTGAATATGGAAGACGATAGGAATACTGCCAATCGAAGCCCTGCGAAAAAGCCTCAAAGCATATCAAAAACATTATGACGCCCGCAAAATATCTCATTCTTCGAACCAATGTATTTTGTGAAAGATTACCTCGTCTTGGAACGAAGTTTTTAGAATATATATGCCCATTGGAATCTTGGTTAATTCTATAATTTGGTTATAAATCGATGAGGCTTTATATTCTTTTAGCGAATAGCAACATCGACCATAATAATCATACAATTCAAAAGAAATATCCCCTGATTGGTTTAATCGATAATTTATATTTATCGTGGAATATTTCGTAAATGCTTGTAATCCATCAATAATCAACTTTATGGGAAATGCTTTTAAATCTATTCCACAAATTGAATCAAGAACGACAGTTCCATTTTTTAGGTTTTCGGGAATTAAATTAAGTGTTCTTTCGCAATGCTCATTGCCAAGTTTAGGTGATTTAAAACTTATATTAGTTGAATTGGAGTTGCCCAAAAATGTGTTAAATTTTAATTTTATTAATACTGTATCGGACGAAAATAGAGTTTTCTTTGGTTTTCTGATATGTATCGCTAATTTGCCATCGATTGTTTCTTGAATAGATAGTAATTCAATCGGTTGAGAAACGGCAGTATTGTTAATATCATAACCAACGTAATGAAGAATTGAGCGGTCGTAGTATAAAGTATCCGAAAATTCATTGGCGAAAGTTATATTTTGATTTGTTTTTATTGGGATTGTCAACAAAGTTCCAGGGCGAACCCGATGGCTATCAATTTCCAATTTGGCAATAGCCGGGGTGGAGGCAGTTCCTTTTAAATCAATAGAAAATTTAGGATATTTGGAATTGTTGTGTAGAACAAGTGTTGCAGTAAATAATTGGGGCAGTACCGGCTCGAAATTTAAACTAATCTTTCCAAATTCGTTGGGAGGCACTAAAAGAGAATTTTCCTTAACCGAAAATGCAAACATTGGTTGTTGGTTTGTGATTTCAATTTTATCTATTCTAAGTGTGTCGTTTCCAATATTTCTAATAAAAATAGTTGTATCTTTGGTGGAGCGGCAATATGGATAATATAAGTAGATGTTTTCGAAATCGATTGTATTATTATTTACTTGAATTTCGGGTTCGATTGTCCTTCCAACGAGATAAAACACAACTTCTTTTGATGAATTGGGGACAAACTTAAATCTCGTATCTGCATCGCTTTGTGCTATATATTTCAACACAAAATTACCGCGTTCGGCTATTGTTAAATTAACTTTAACTTTAGAGGTTGAATTTGGCTGTAGGTGTTTGTTGTTACTGGTGATTGATTGAATTATAGAATGATTAAAGTTGATAAAAGCCGAACTTTCAATTGTATCTTTGATTGAATTAAATGCAAAGTTCCCCAAATTAATGATATCAAATTCCAAAAATATATTTTTATTGGGTTGAATTGCACCTAAATAAATTGTATCATTGCTAAAAACAAAATTAGAATTTACAATATTCAATTGCTGCTGAACCCCAGTGCCAATTAGTAGAACCTTGCAGTAATCTTCTTTTCCTTGAAGATTTTCGAAATATAATCTAACTTCGGCTGTGTCTGAACCTTTGTTGCGTGGACTATAGCCAATTTCCCAATCGATGATATCTCGTTTATTTGGAAAAATAGGATTGATTTCGAAAAAACTTGGTAAGAATTCATCCAGAGTAACTTTTGGGGTAATTAATTTCAATTCCTGCTTCTGAATTTGTAGATTGTCTCGGAATGTGCTCCTTACTCTCCAAACGGATTTGACGGGAACAGGAGGGGAAACAAAGACCGAATCGAAATAGATGATATCGTTGTATCCATCAATTAGCTTATTGGTTTTTTTAGTGAAATAATGAAATTTATTTTGCAAAGCAATACTTGTGTCGGGTGGAATACCAAAACCAACAATGATGTCGGAGTTGTACCAACCTAATGGAAATACTGTAAGGTTCGTATCAGCTCTGAATTGCATTAGTATTTCATTTTCGCTTTTTGGTAAAACTTTAACGGGAAAAACGGGTGCAATCTGTCGATAACTCAGGAATTCGTCGGGAATTGTCTCGAATTGATATCTAAAAATTCCAAAAGTAGGTTTCACCCCGTAAATTTCGTATGTATTATCCGTAAAATTTTTGTATTTTATCCGAAAATCAACAGAATCACCAATGAAAACGGGACCTAAATTTATTTCTGTTAACTTGGGGTAATCTACGGAATATATTTCGCCTATTTCTTGGCTTGTCGATGAATTATATATCAATGTCAGAAATATGTATATTAATAATCTATGCACAAATATACTTTTGAAAAAAATCAATTCTACGAAATTAAAGAATTAACAAAAACGTTTTATTAATTTTGTATTCAAAATCTTACATTTTATGAAAAGTATAATTAACTTATTTATTTTATTGCTACTTTTTTCCCAATTATCTTATTCTCAAATAAACAACAAATCAGTACAAATACTTGTTCGAGGAACTATAGCCGATAAAATTGACAATAAACCTATCCAAGTTGAAGTTCGGTTCGAGGACCCCTCGGGTAAATATTTCAAAATCAGTTCTAATTCTCTTACTGGCAAATTCGAACAGATATTGTCGTCCAACACTCAGTATAAGGTGCGACTTTTTTCGAGTAACATTTTCCCAACAGAATTTATACTCAAAACCCCAGACGAAAAAAAATATACAGAAATAGAGCAAAATTATCAAATAATCAGGCTCGAACCTGGCAGAA
>CALKJQ010000006.1 GCA_937995785.1 Candidatus Kapaibacterium sp. | reverse complement strand
TAATTTTCATATAACCTCTCTTAACCTTGGACTAATTTCATATATTCTTTGGTTGGCAACGATTTTGGACGAGTGATAGGTAATCCGTAAGCACGAGCAATAACTGCTTGGGCGGCGATACCTAAAGCACGCGAAATTGAGAATAGAACAGTATAGTAGCTGAATTCTTTTAAGCCATAATGGTATAATAAAGCACCAGAACCAGCATCAACATTGGGCCAAGGATCTTTAATTTTTTGAACTTGTTTCAAAACTTCGGGCACAACATTGAAGACTAAATCAACAGTCTGGAATACGGGATCATCGGATAAGTATTGATGGCCAAAGGCGCGGAACGCAACAAAACGAGGATCGACAACTCTAAGAACTGCGTGGCCATAGCCAGGAATTACTTTTCCAGAGTTCAAAGTGTCCCAAGCGAATTTTTCTAAATCTTCTTTTGAGGGAACGCCACCAAATTTTTCCATAACGTCCAAAATCCAACCCAAACATTCTTGATTTGCCAATCCGTGCAAAGGACCAGCCAATCCGTTCAATCCACCAGAAAGTGAATAATAGAGGTCGGAGAGAGCCGAATTAATGGTAGCTGCAGAATAAGCACTTACGTTGCCACCTTCGTGGTCGCTGTGAAGATTTAAATATAATCTCATAAGTTTCGAAAAATCGCCATTTGGATCGCCGAGTCCTAACATATGAACATAGTTTTCGCTCCAATCAACGCCTTTTTTAGGTTCAATTCTTGGACCTTTGTTGTATCGTTTGCGATAAACATAAGCACCAATTGCGGGTAATTTAGCAATAATATTTAAGGAGTCTTCTAAAGTTGCTTCCCAATATTCAGGCTTTTTCATACCTTCGGTGTATCTTTTAGCAAAAACTGATTCTCTTTGCATAACAAGAACAGCGGTATTGAACATTGCCATTGGATGGGAATCGGCAGGCATTGCATCAATGACATCCCAAACATATTGGGGCACTTCCGAGCGTGCGTCAAGTTCGTTTTGTAGATCTTTTAACTCAGTTTCGTTTGGTAATTCACTTGTTAACAATAACCAAAAGATTTCTTCAGGAGTTTTGTCAGTTAAATCCTTGAGTTCGATACCACGAATAATAAGACCTTTGTCTGGTGGAACTTCGGAGGTGTCGCATACTAAACCTTTAACGCCACGCATTCCGCCATAAACTTGTGCAATTGTAACTTGCGATACAACTTTATCGCCATTTTCTTTCACAAACTTTGAAATTTCGGAGATCTGACCTGGTAATACTTGAGTTAATTTTTCTTTGAGTAGAGACATAATAAACCTTTAAATTAATCATAAAAATGGAACTCTAAATTACGAAAAAAAAATTAACGTTGTATATTAATTTATTTTAATTATCTTAAATTGATATTCAGTATTATCTATCCATATTTTTAGTAGGTACACGCCGGGAAAATAGGAATTTAAACTTATATTCAAATTGTATTGATTTTGGTTTATTAGCTCGAGTTCGCCTTTTTTGATAGTTTTTCCCAAATAGTCAAACACTTGGTAATTAAGGTTGTAGGGATAATTCGATATTATTGGTAAGGAAAAATCATTATAAGTAGGATTTGGGTAGGGTAGTGAGAAATTTAAATATTTTGGGTTATCTATATTTTTAATTTTCAATATAACACTTTTTGCATTGCCACAAGGATCGGTATAGAGAAGGCTGTCAATGATTAGTCCAGTTATTTTTGTTGGATTTTTCCTAATAGTTATCTTTTTGTTCGTATTAGGAAAAATATTGGTTTCTTCGGAATAAATTAGTGAAAAAATGTCGTTGAAATTTTTAAATTTGTTAGGCAAACTTATGGTTCCAGTATTTTCGAAAAATAAATCTTTTTCAATAATTTCCTGTAGGGCAACCAATCCAAAGTCGATTGTATCTCTATCGAACGAAAAGGCAACTTCTTGCTTAACGCCTATGATAGGAATTTTTGTTAAACCATCTTGATGATTGACGGCATTAGATTTTAAGATAAGATAGTTTTCTAAAATTTGTTTGTTCGAAGGTTGAAAAATAAGAGTGATATACGAGAAAGAATTCGGAGGAATAGTTAATATAGTTGGTATTACTTGAAGACTGGTGGTCTGTGTGTCGAAAGATATATCCGAAATAATCAAATCGGAATTGCCGACATTCTGAATTAATAATTGCTTCTCAATTCTTTGTTCACAAATTAAGACACCAAAATTAATGGAATCTTGTATTGAAAGAAGTGCTTGATTTTTTTTGAGTAGGGCAATTAATTCTATTTTATATATCGTTCCACATTCGTCTTTGATAAAAAGAGTATCAGAGTAAAATTCTTTACCAAATCCACCAAGAAAACTAAGGTACAAAAAGGCAGAATTATTAATAATTTGGATGCTATCCAGAGTAAAATACTTTAATTGCTCATCAACGACATAATCAGACATAATACTGCCAATATTTTCGATAGTTATCACTTTTTGGATGTGGTTATTATCATCAATTGGTTCGAAGAGAACAGGATTGGGATTTATTTTGAATTTATAATAGTTATTATCAGTTTCAAAAACAACTTTTGTTTCATCAAATTTATTGGATTGTAAATTGGTTTTAATTGTAACAGAAACATTGTTCTTGCCAATAACGATTGGGTTCCATCTCAACCAAATTGTATCGATTTGGGCGGGAGCAATTAGGGCGGGAAAGAACATTATTTCTAATTCATCTTTGATTAAGGCATCGATTTGTATTGAATTAATTTCAAGAAAAGTATTTCCCGAATTTTTTACAACAATAGGAATAAGAATGTTATTTTGGCATACATTAGAGACATTTGTCGGTTCATTGACAACGTCCAATTTAGGGGCTATACCTTCTCCATAGAAATAAACATCAATTGGAAGCAATCTATCAAAGAAAACGCGAAAGAAACCACCTTGTGGTTCTATTATTGAAGGCAAAAACTTCAAAGTAGGAGCAAATACTCCACCAATAGGGCGAATAATATAGGGCATATCCAATGAAACCAATCTGAAATCAGTGCCATTAAAAAATTTTATACTGTCTATCCTAATCGGCGTTTCACTAATATTTTGCAACATAAAAACACTAGTATCTTTGGATTTTCCTAAAGGTACTTTCCCAAAATTGATCTCCAAGAATTTTTTATCAAGAATGTTTGGTTGAACATTTGCATTAACTTGCGATTTAAAAACCTTAGAACCAGACTTGATATTAAAATCAATTTGATTTAATCCAATTTCACGCGGAATATAATTCATTGAAACAATAATTTTATCATTGGGATTTAACGGGAAATTGGAATATTTTTCATCAATGAATACTACTTGGGTCGAGGTTGCAATTGTTACTCCATCAATAAATATAGGCTTTACCGTGAAATTATGGGCAATATCTTCGAAATAATAGCATAAGGTATCCGATACTTGAATATTCGAAATAAAATACGAATTAGTTTGGACTTTTTTCTGTGTTATATTTATTTTGGGAGATTCAATGGAAATTGAGAGAGGTTTGATAAATGGAAAATCGAAGGGCGACCATAGGTGTATAATGTTATTTTGGTCAATACTTGCGACTAAATTGCCCGATTTGTTCGATTTTAAGTAATATACAGCCGAAGAGTGTTGATCGTATGTTTCAATCAATTTTCCGTCACTTGGCGACCATAATTTAATCAAACTACCACTTGATGTGGCAATAAATTGCCTATTTTTAAGCCAATTAACAGAAACCACGGGACTTTGTGAATCGAATATAGTGAGAACATTTTGACCAGTTTGAATATCGTAAATTCTTATCTTGTTATCGTTTCCGGAAATTACTACATTATTTCCAGTGGGACTAAAAGAACCAGAAAGAATTGGAAAGTCAGTAGAGGGATAGAGATTAACATTTTTGTTTAGAACATAATCGTATATAATAAAATTACCATCGATGCTTGTAGCAAGAAAATAATAGTTATTAGGATTAACTTCAAAATAAGTGATGTCGAAAGGGATTTGAAAGTTTGATAGAATTTGCAAAGAAATGAAATCATAAATTATTACTTTATTGTCAATCTGGCGCACAATTAAAAATTTTCCGTCATAAGAAAAATTAGCCGAAATAACCTTGTTAGTTGTTGTTAAGTCTTTAAATAGAACATCACTTTCGACACTCCAAATTTTTATGGAAGTATCGAGTGCAGCAATGGTTAAATATTGCCCATCTATACTCCAATCAATCGATGTAATTGTCTTGGATTGGGATTGGAAAAGCGTTTTTAGCTTTTTACCGGTTTTTGAATTCCAAAGAATTATAAAACCATCTTCACCGGCGGTTGCAATTAAACTATCGTTAGGACTAAAACTGACTTCGGAAATTTTGCGTTTGTGTTCCTCTAATAACAATACCTTGTCTGATATCAACTTGTTGTTTTGCTTCGAAAGTCTTATTTTAATTGAGGTATCGGGAATATCTGGAACTATCCAATTGTGTTTATTACCTGAAGATTTATTTGAAATTAATCTCCAATTTTGTTCGCCTAATAATTTATATTCAAGCAAAAATGTATCAAGTGGGTGTGAACCAGTCCAATGAAATCGAAAGCTATTACTTCCAAAGACACTCAAATTGTCTTCAATATTTAGAAATTTCAAATCATTGTTAGTAAATGATTTAACTTTTCCGGCATACAAATATATTTTGTATTCTTTGTTGGTATTTGTAAAAATAGTAACTACAGCAGAATCGAAATTTAAGGACTTACTGGTAAAATCTACTTTCAAATCATAGGTTTCATTTGGTTGAAGTTTTATATTGTTCTGAAAATTAGCAATTTTAAAGTTAGGATTATCACTTATTATATTAGTTATAAGAATTGGGCGATTGCTCACTGCTAGCTTTAATATTTTCGTTCTTTTTACACCCGAATCCAGAACCCCATAAAAGTAAACTGGTTCGGAAATATCAATGTTTGGAAAATCGTTTTCGTAAAGTCTCAACATTGTTGAACCTTCATCATTCCCCGATTTTAGATTGATAAAATTATAATCTATCATCAACCCCTTAGATGAATATAATCGCAAGTAAGGACCCGAAGTAAGTATATAAGATGATAGTTTTAATAAGTCGTCTTCTTTGTTAAAATCATTTTTATTAACACTAATTGAATTTGTTCGTCTGCAGATTTCGTCGATTATAGGATACTTATGATTAGATAAATTTATATGATTGTACTTAATTTGTTTTGAATTGATGTAATTAACAAAATTGTCCGCATTAAGTTTAGGTTGGGATTTTGTTATAAGTAATAATGAATTAACAGATGGTTGTCTATCCATAAAGAACTGAGAATTTAACAATTTATTTAAATCAGTTTTGTGATAAAATTTTAAATATTTTAATGAATCTAACATATAAATAACTTCAGACAAGTTCCTTAAATAGATTGGTTTATCGGCAATGAAAATAAAGCTAACATCATTATATATAGATTTGCTAATCTGTGTGAAATGTTTATATACAGATTTATAAAAATCGAGATCATCAGAATTAATTGCAGAAGATAATTCTAAAACAATTGTAAGGTTTATGGGCAACTTAACGGTACTATTTAATAATAATGTTGAATCTATCTTTGAATCCTCATTATTGATTTTTAGAATAGAATTAGCAATTTTTAATTCCAAAGGCTCGTAATTATCAGAAAAAAAAGCTACTGAAACCTCTAAATTAGGGTGATTGGTATTATTAGGATTGAAAAGTAACAAATTGTTAGTCCAAATCAAATTGGAGGATGAAATAAGGACACACAAAAATATAATGTAAAACTTTTTCAAATAAAAATTCAGTTAATAAATATTAAAACAAATTAAACAAAAAAAAATTACAAAAAAAATGAAAATTATAATTTAATCATTCGATGTATATAGTTGGTCGATTATTTCGGCGTATTTTTTTTCGACAACGTGGCGTTTTATGCTCATTTTAGGGCTTAGTTCACCATTTTCGATTGTAAATGGTTCAGATAGCATTGCAAATTTTCTAACTTTTTCGTACTTTGCTAAATCCTTTTGATAATAATCAATCTCCTTTTTGATGTGATTAATAATTTTTGGATGGGTAATTAGTTCACTTTTATTAGAAAAAGGAATCTCGAAATCTTTTGCTAAACCTTCCAATTGTTCGAAGTTTGGAGTAATTAGAGCCGTGCAATATTCTCTTTTCTCACCAATTAATACAACGTGTTCAATATATTTGCTTTGCGACAATAAATTCTCAATAGGTTGTGGCGCAATATTTTTACCTCCACTACTAACAAAAATATGTTTCTTTCGGTCTGTAATTTTGATGTTACCTAATTTAGTTAATATACCAATATCACCTGTGTAAAGCCAGCCATCTCTTATTGTGTTTGCCGTTTCGGTGGGCATGTTGTGGTAGCCTTTCATCACCATGGGCCCCTTGAGTACTAATTCTCCGACCTCCCCAGTGGATAAATCAGTAACTTCGTCGTCTAAGCTGACGATACGGCAATCTACATCTGAAAGCGGTAGTCCAATTGAGCCGGCGCGATTTTCACCCAACAGGGGGTTGCAATGTGACGCGGTTGGCGCTTCAGAAAGCCCATAACC
>CALKJQ010000005.1 GCA_937995785.1 Candidatus Kapaibacterium sp. | reverse complement strand
GGGATTCCAACGGCGGGTTAGGTGTCCGAAATGTGCACCTGATTCTAATAAATTTTCAATTGAAACATAGTGTTCCATAATTTCTCCATTTGTTTAGTTCATCTGCTTTGTTCATCTTGCCTGAACATTCATACAGAACACAATCAGGCAATCCGAAAGCATGATAGTTTTTGTAAAAAAATTAACGTTTCGAGAATTGGAATCTCTTGCGTGCTTTCTTTTGACCATACTTTTTACGTTCAACCATTCTTGGATCTCTGCGTAGAAGACCTTCGGGCTTTAATTTAGCACGTAAATCTTCTTCGAATTCTACTAAGGCTCTTGAAATTCCTAATTGAATTGCACCTGCTTGACCTGTTTGACCACCACCTGTTGTTTTAACGATTATGTCGAATCGACCTAAAGTTTCGGTGATTTTCAATGGTTTTAAAGCGATTTCTCGGTTGTATTCAACAGGGAAATATTCAAAAAAGGGTTTATTGTTTACTGTAATTTTGCCAGTTCCAAGCATCATTCTCACTTGGGCTGTTGCGGTCTTGCGGCGACCTGTACCTTGATATTCTTTCATTAAAATAACCTATTTTATTGGTACACAAATTCGTAATTCTTTGGTTGTTGAGCTTCGTGTGGATGGGTGTTGCCTCGGTAGACTTTCAACTTTTTGACAACTTTACGACCTAATCTGTTTTTAGGTATCATTCCCCATACTGCTCTTTCGATAATCAATTCGGGATGTTTTTTAATTAATTCATTGAATGTGCGGTAGCGAGCACCTCCTGGATAGCCCGAGTGCTGAAAGTAAACTTTCATCTCGGCTCTCTTACCCTCAAGTTGAACTTGCTCGGCGTTCAACACGATTACAAAATCACCATTATCGACGTGGGGAGTAAAATCCGGTTTGTGTTTGCCACGCAACAAGATTGCTACTTCTGTAGCCAATCTTCCAACTGTTTTGCCCGCAGCATCCACAATCCACCAATTCCTCTCAACATCTTCTTTGCGGAGTGATTTTGTGATTTTTGCAGATATTTCCACGATAAAAACTCCTTTTACTGAGAATTTTAAAAATATAGACTACAAAAATACGAAATTTTAAGTAATTATTATATATTGAATTACAAATAAAAATAGTCATTTTTAATATGATAATAACATCAAGGATTTTTTTCCAAAATAGATTTTCTATTTATCTAAGTCATTGCTATGGGAAAGTGTAAAAACCAAATTATTAAAAATTTATTAATTCTAGATTAAAGATTAAAATAAATTTAACACCATAAATATTTTTATTAAAATTATTAATTAATTTTAATAAACAATTGATTTATATTAAATTTTATTGTTATGTTGAACATTTATTTTGTAAATTAGTACAAAAAAAATGAGGTGTTTATGAAAAAGTTTGTAATCTATTCGGTTTTTGTTTCGGCAATGTTTTTACTTTATTCGTGTGATTGGTTCAATTCATCCACTCCCGATGATACATCAGATAATCCAACTAAGGAATTCACTACGGATCAAGGTGGTTCGTTGAAAGCCAGCAATGGTTCAGAGATTATGGTTCCCGGTGGTGCTGTTACAAAAAATAAAGATGGACAAACTGGCAAAGTGATTTTCACAATAGATCCAAATGTGAAAAAGGAAGAATATCCAGCACAGATTCCAAGTGATTTTGTTCTTATTGGCAATGTTCATCACTTTGGACCTTCACACTTTATTTTTCAATTTCCTGTTACAGTAATGATGCCCGCAAGCAGTTTAACCGATTTAGACGGCGTTTATATAATTTGGTATTCCGAACTTCAAAGTAAGTGGGTGAATATACCTATATCGGAAATTGATGCACAAAACAAACGATTGGGTGCTTCTGCTTTCGAATTAGGTTATTTTGCAATAGTAAAAGATAAGAATGCACTTGCCGGTGTTCCGCCAGGAGCCGAAATTCAAGATTACCACAAATCGGGTGGAATACGATTTAGTCATATTTCGGGTGGTTATTATTATACCCTTTTGGTAGCCGCTTACGTTCCCAAATATGCCGAAGATAAATTTACAAGTATGGTTGGTAATTCTGCAAGTACGGGAAGTCAATTGGGTGGTGGCGGACCAAGAACGGTAACTCATATGATTGGTATTCGCCCAGGAACTTACACAATTGTTGTAAGTAGACGAAAAGCTGGAACAATGTGGGAATTACCCGGTAAAGAAGAATTCTATAGCGTTGCTCCCGTAATCAATGTTGGCTCTTTTCAATACATAGGCTGGGAAACCGAGAATAGTTTTCCGTGGGCAGAACTAACCCTATCGGGCGGCAATTGGCAAACGGGATTCCCAACTATTTGGCCCACTCCAACGGTTTCGCTTGGAACTGGCGAATTGCAAATAACCTTATCTTGGACAAATACAGAACAAAGGATTTATACAGTCGATATATTCGTTTATGGTCCCAACAACGATGGAGTGTCTTGGCATAAACCTCTTAGTACTGATGGATGCTATGCATTGGATAGAACGAGTGCTGACTACAGCGTTGGTTATTCTTTGCGTAATGTGTATTCTGTCAAGAAAATGGTCTCGGGTTCATATCAAGTTTACATTAATATTTGGCGAAAATCTCGGGGTGATGGACCTATGCCAATCGAAGTAAGAGTAATTCGAAAAGGAAAATTCGAAAAACTAATACGTACTCAAATCTCTACTCTTAATTACGAAGAAGAAAAAAGTAAAATGCTCAAAGTTTACGAATTCAATATGTAGAATTCAGATTTTCTAACCAAAAGCCTTTTGAGATTTTGTTTTCAAAAGGCTTTTTTTTTGCAAGATGATTTTTACTTTTTATTTTTTCTTTTTTTGATTTTATTCATAAAAATATAACCCAATTTATCCGATAGTTCGGGATTTATTTCACCCAACCTTTCGGGATGCCATTGAACACCTAACAAAAATGGCTTGTTTAGCCAATTTTTCCAAGTGAACATTTCGATTATTCCATCGGGCGAACGAGCAAGACCAATTAATTTATGGGACAACTTACCAATGGCTTGATGGTGATTCGAATTAACGATTAAAGAACTGGGTATTGAGCCTAAGAATTTGTTATAAACTTTGGAGTTAGATATTTCGAGAGAGTGATAAACATCGTAGGTGTCTTTTTCTTGATGTATAATTTCTGTTTCGTATTGAGTGGGAATATCTGCAATTAGAGTGCCGCCCAATGCTACATTTAGAATTTGCAACCCTCGGCAAATGGCTAAAATAGGTAATTTATTCTTTATTGCTTTTTGGATTAATTCGAATTCCAAAGTATCGCGCTTACTATCGATTTTACATAAATGTTCATCTTCGGGGCGATTATAATAATTTGGGTGTATGTCTGGACCGCCAGATAAAACCAAACCATCACATTTCGAGAGAACTTTTAAGGCACTATCCAATCCAATTTTGTAGAAGTCGATTATTATTATATCTTTGTCGATTCTTAATAGCCATTCTCTATATTTTTCGTAATTCTCGCTTCCACTCGCCTTGGATATACCTATTATAATCTTATCGTTAGCCGTTAGAAAATTAACCAAAAAAAACAATACTATTGCAATTAAAAAAAAGTGTGATTTATACATTCAATCCCTCCATAATGATTTCGGAAAATTGTTCTTTTTCTATTATTTCAATTTTTATGTAAAGACAATCAAGATTAACCTTGTATTCCTTGAATAAATCCTTGAATTCGATTATCTTAACCAAATCTTTTTCGGTTGTAATTAAATCTGAATTCTTTCTTTTGGCAATTTTTAGTAATTTGGTTATATCCTTATATGTGTAATTATGATGGTCTGAAAATGTTAATTGAGCAACGGGGTCGATATTATGTTCAAACAAAGTGTTAAAAAATCTATTTGGATTGGCAATACCGGCAAATGCAACATAGTTTTTTGATTTTTCCTTGAATAAAAACTCATTTTTAATTTTTTCTAATTTTGAATGAAAATGAATTATTTTCTTATCAATTTTCGCGAATTGTTGATAATTAAAATGCTGATTTAATGGAACCAATATCACATCGGCACGATTAATCGAACTTATTGGCTCTCGCATTAATATGAACTTATTGTTATTTAATGAATTAAGCAAATTGTTGTCGAGCAACAAGATATTTAAGTCGCGTTCTATCCATAAGTGTTGGTAACCATCATCGATGATAGCAATATCTGGATGGATTATTTTGTCTAAATTATATAAACCTCGATATTTTTTCTCACTTATTGATACAGGTAAATTTAAGTGATTGAAAAGCATTAATGGTTCATCACCAATTTGTTTAATCGAATATTCGCCATAGTTGTCCTCAGAGATAATAACATCTTCGATATTCTGTCTTTTGTAGCCTTTGGCAACAATTCCAATTTTTTTGTCTTTGGGTAAAAAATCGTTTACGATTGTAGCTATTAAAGGGGTCTTACCTGTACCACCAAAGTTGAGATTACCAATACTTATCACCTTACAATCCACTCTCAATCTAAAGTATTTACTGCTGACTCTTTCCATTTCGTTCGCAAAAACTATTGGCGATTTCGCAAATCTTTGCAGTCTTCGATTAACAAAATAAGTCCATATTTTATTAATTAATTTGTTCATCATTCATTTTTTGTTCGATATCTTGAATAACAGAATTAATTTCGTCGCGATTGGCTTTGGCAGATACAAGAATTGGAGCCGAAACATTTATTAAAATTGTCGAAAAAGGCAAAGGAATCTCAAAATTGTCCCAACTCTTTTGGAACTTGATTTTTTTCGTATTTTTTATTTTTACAAATTGAATTGGAACATTCGCTCGGAATGCGGCAACAACCGAACCAGGCTTTAATTTAAATTTTGGACCGCGTGGACCGTCGGGCGTGAGTGAAACGCTATTGAACTGAGCAAAATGGACTATTTGAGCAAGCAACTCCTTACGATTTTTATCGGATGAACCACGAATGAAAGATAACTTCCACTTGGTTAGCAAATCCACTAAATATTGTCCATCTCGGCTTGGGCTAACAACGGCGTAATAATTTCCATTCCTCGATAGAAACTTCCACCCCGAAAGTAAATACTTGTGCCAAAAAATAATTATTGTTGGATTTGTATTAATTTCGCCGAAAACTTTAAATTTCCAAGTCTTACTTATCAAATTCAATAATGCAATTAGTATTATTTTGAGCAATTTTTTCAACTTATTGTCCTAAATAAAATAATGCTAATTCGGCAACTCTTGAAGATGCACTTTTTCCAATCAACGTGTTTTTAATTTCTCGAAATATATCCTGTTTTTTGTGATATTCAGATTGATTATCAATCAAATAATTTATCGATTTTTCTATATTTGCGGTATTCATATTCTGTTGTATTAATTCATCAACAACTAATTCATTGCTCAAAATATTAACAATCGAGAAATAAGGCACTTTGCTTAATCTTTTTCCAATGAGATAATTAAACCAAGAAGTTCGGTAAAACATCACAAATGGCAAACCCAAGAGCGATGCCTCTAAATTGGATGTTCCTGATTTTATTAAACCAATTTTAGAATTTTGCATAAGTTTGTGTGAATCTTTTTCGACATAAAACAATTTAATTTTGGGAAAGTTATCAATTACAAATTTTTGAATATGTTGAGGAATCGAAAATACTATTTCGAAATTCGGATAATTTGATTTGAATACTTTGCAATAATCTAATAAAATAGGTAAATGTATTTCAATTTCTTGTTTGCGGCTACCGGGCATAATTAAAAGATTGTTTTCTCTTTCTTGGTATCCTTTTATGGGTTCATTAAAAATGGGTTTATCCAACAAAGGATGCCCAACAAATTCGGTATCAATATTGTAATTATTAAAAAAATTTTCCTCGAAAGGGAAAACAGCAAGCAATTTATCAACTATTTGCTTTATTTTTAATGCCCTATTGTTGCCCCATGCCCACAATTGTGGGGCAATATACCAAAGCACTTTAATATTGTTTTCTTTGCATAATTTTGCAATCGTCATATTAAAACCTGGATAATCCACTGGAATAAATAAGTTGATATCACCTCTTTCGATAATCGATTTAATCATTGATTTTAGCTGCAAGAATTTATGGATATTTTTCAATACTTCCCAAAATCCAACAACAGATATTCCCGACAAATCTATCACCTTTTCCATACCGACTTCTTCCATTTTTTCGCCACCAATACCAACGAATTCAATATTCGGCCTAATATCAAGTAGTTTCCTCATCACCATTGCAGCGTGAATATCGCCCGAAGTATCCCCAGCTATAATCAAGATTTTGCTCACTACAAATCCATTTTTTTCAAAATTAATGTGGAAAAATTGAATATCGTTAAAAATACAAATTATTTTATTTTAGTTTTCTATTAAAATAGCAAAACAAAAATGAACTTTATACATTTACACAATCATTCCCATTATTCAATTTTAGATGCAATCACAACACCTAAGGAATTAGTGAAGGCGGCGAAGGACGACGGGATGGAAGCCATTGCACTCACCGACCATGGGGTGATGTTTGGATTGATGGATTTTCAGAAACAAGCAAAAGAATTTGGGATTAAACCCTTATATGGAATGGAGGCATATATAGCCGAAGCCAGCAGGTTCGATAGGATACAAACAAAAAAAAGTCAAGGAACAAGAAATTATTATCATTTGTTGTTGATAGCAAAAGATATAACAGGTTATCGCAATTTAATTAAACTCACGAGTTTAGCTTTTTCGGAAGGTTTTTATTATCGTCCAAGAATAGATAAACAACTACTCGAGAAGCACAAAGAAGGATTAATCGCAACAAGTGCTTGCTTGGGAGGTGTGATTGCTGCCCATATTATCGATGGCAATTTAGAAAGAGCTAGATCCGAAGCGCGATATTACAAAGATTTATTTCGTGATGATTTTTATATTGAATTGCAAAACCATCATTATACCGAAGATGAAATTGCTTTGAAAGAACTACCGTTGATTGCCGACGAATTAGATATAAAACTTATCGCAACCAATGATATTCACTACCTAAAGAAAGAGCACGCCATTTCGCATAATGTTCACTTGCTTATCAAAGATACGAATGCTGCAAATGCCGATAAAGTAGATATAAAAGCATTACGCTATAAAACCGATGAATTTTATTTCCGCACAACTCAAGAAATGATAGAATTATTCAAAGATTATCCCGAAGCAATAACAAACACAACCGAAATTGCCGATAAATGCGATTTTAAAATAAAATTTCCTGTTTCGATGCCAGTTTATCGCATTCCCGAGAAATCCAAAGCTAAAGACCTCGAGCAATATTTAGAGGAAGTGGTTTGGGAAGGTATTCGTCGAAGATATGATAATATTGATGAAAAAATAACTGAGAGAGTGAATTACGAATTATCGGTAATAAACAAAATGGGCTTTGCCAACTATTTTTTGGTTGTAGCCGATTTAATCCAAGCCGCTCGGCTACGCGGTATTATGGTTGGTCCCGGTCGTGGCTCTGCTGCGGGAAGTATTGTGGCTTATGCTCTCGAAATCACCAATGTTGAACCTTTGGAAGGAAATTTGCTTTTCGAGCGTTTTTTAAATCCTGAACGTGTTTCTTTGCCCGATATCGATATCGATTTCGACGACGAAAAACGAGAAGAAGTAATAAAATATTGCCAAGAGAAATATGGCGACGACTCTGTTGCACAAATTATAACATTTGGCAAAATGTCCTCTCGAATGGTGCTAAAAGATGTTGGAAGAGTATTGAATGTTCCATTAAGCGAAATAAACAAGATTACAGCTAAAATTCCCGTAAAATTTGGAAAAGTTACCCAATTAAAAGATGCCTTGGATTTAGTTGATTTAAAATATATTAAAGAATCCAAGGATAAAAAATTACAAGAGTTAATAACTCACTCATTAGTTCTCGAAGATAAAAATCGAAGTGTTGGCACCCACGCTGCTGGAATAGTAATAACCCCCGATGCAGTTACCAACTACGTACCAATATTCCAAAATCCCAAAGGTGGAGATACCGCTGTTGATATTGCAACTCAATACTCTATGAATTATTTGGAAGATGCTGGTGTGATTAAAATGGATTTCTTAGGTTTACGAACATTATCAATCATAGAGCGAACAATCAAAATGATTAAGGAGAATTATGGAATATATATCGACATCGAAAAAATTCCCCGAAACGACAAAAAAACTTATTATTTAATCTCCGAAGGAAAAACATTAGCAGTATTTCAATTCGAATCCAACGGTATGCAGGAATATTTGCGTCAACTAAAACCTCATTCATTAGAGGAATTGTCGGCAATGAATGCTTTGTATCGCCCGGGTCCTATGTCGCAAATTCCACTTTTTATTGCTCGAAAACATGGCGAACAGCCAATTGAATATCTTCATCCGATAATGGAATCTGTATTATCGAATACTTATGGAATACTTGTTTACCAAGAACAAGTGATGCAATTGGTCCAAAAAGTTGCAAACTTCACATTGGGAGAGGCCGATGTGCTGCGACGGGCTATGGGCAAAAAACAGCGTGCCGAAGTTGATAAAATGAAACCAAAATTTATGGAAGGCGCCCAATCCAATGGCGTGAGCAAAGAAATTGCCGAACAAATTTTCGAATTAATCGATAAATTTGCCGATTATGGTTTTAACAAATCCCATTCGTGGGCATATTCTTGGGTTGCCTATCAAACAGCATATCTAAAAGCAAACTATCCCGCCGAATTCTTAGCCGCTAATATGACCGCCGAATTGAATAATCAAGATAAAATTGTGGAATTAATCGACGAAGCAAAATCCTTAGGTATTGAAATTCTTCCACCCGACATAAATAAATCCGTTGCGACTTTTTCGGTAAAGGACAACACAATTTACTTTGGTATGGCTGCTGTTAAGGGAGTCGGAATTAAGTCTGTCGAGAATATAGTTGAAACACGAAAAGAAAAACCTTTCAAAAGTTTTTACGACTTTATCAAGCGAACCGACCAAAAGCAGGTGAACAGAAGGGTGCTGGAAGCATTGATTTTTGCGGGTGCATTCGATTCCATTACTGGTGGTAAGCGACGTGCTTTATACGAAGCTATTGACGATGCATTAGATTTTTCAAAATCGAAATCGAAAAACGAAGGATTGTCGAGTATTTTCGAAATTGGGGGCTCCATTGACGACAGCTCATCCATCGAACCCGAACTACCAAACGTTAAAGAATGGACAGACAGAGAAAGATTAGAACACGAAAAAGAAGTACTGAATTTTTATGTTACGGGCCATCCATTAAAAGAGTTCGACACAATTGTCAAATCATTTTCGAACACAACCCTTACGCGAATAAAATTAGGAAGTGAAGAAGAAGATACACCCGACTTGCCCGAACAGGTTAGATTTTGTGGTTTAGTTTCGAGCATAAGAACGCGCCGTGATAAATCAAATAGACCAATAGCGTTCGTAATGGTCGAAGATTACTACGGAAAAATTGAGTGTATTTTTTGGAGCGAATCATATGCTAAATACCAGCATCTTTTAGTTGATAATTCAGAAATAACATTAGTTGGAAAGTTAGATTCGAACGACCCAAGCGCCATCAAAATTGTGGTTTCCGAAGTTTATACATTTCCCGATACTATTGATAAATTCGCCACAGGTTTGATTTTAACCCTCAACAAATCGTTAGTTACACGCGAAGGATTGGAAAAATTGAAAAATATCCTTGAAATCAAACAAGGTGGAAAACTCAAATTGGTTTTTGTATTAAATGGAGACGAAAGCAGTTCAGAAAAATACATTTCGTTTAATAATCATATTAACTTTAGTAATTTATCGAAACTAAAATCGTTAAATTTCGTAAGATATTATAAATTTTCAACTGAATGAGGTTAAAATGGTGAAAAAAATTGTTGCGTGGACGCTTGCTCTTTTGGTGGGCTATGTTATAATTCGGGTTATATTTTGGTTAATAAGTATTACATTCACGATGTTATTCTGGCTTTTGTTAATTGGACTTGTAGTTTTGGTAGCATTACCTCTGAAATCAGCAATCTATAAAGCATTATTCAATAAAAACCAATAGAATTAAGTCTTTCTATAATTACATTTATTACTGACATCCGCTAAACTAAGAGATTTTGCAAATCATTATTTCTTTTCTGTATTACACTCATAAATTTAGTATAAACTTAATATTTATTTGCATCGTCCTAAGTTAAAAATTTGAGTGCAATATGAAAAAAAACATATGAACGATGCGCTTATTGATGGGGCCCAGCAGCTCCTGCACGCCAGCCTCGATCTCGTTACGCGCAAAGGGGTAGCAGCGGTTCAGTTGCGCCAGGATCTCCATCGTGTCCTTGTGGGCCTGCAGGT
>CALKJQ010000004.1 GCA_937995785.1 Candidatus Kapaibacterium sp. | reverse complement strand
GTGTTGGTGGCGGTGGTGGAGGCGGAGGAACGCGATATTTAATACCAATGCCTACTGATAATTGATGTAATTTCCATCCTCTTTCCTGTATTAAATTTGTTGGATAGTAGGAGTAGAATATCTCGGGAACTGCAAAAAGTGTTTGCTTTTTATTGAATGGTAACCTATATCCAGCTCCAACTTTCAAACCGAATTGAAATTTATTTGCATTATCAATCATACTACCTTGATTTTGATTTCGGTAACTTCGTCCATCCAAGAAAGTTCCTCTATCGGCTGGCTTAGTGATTTTTTCGATTTGATAATAATCTGCTTGTGTTAAAAATCCTAATGCAAAACCACCCATAGCATAAAAATTGTTAATAGGTTTATACATATACATAGGTTCGAGCGATATTTGGCTGAAATTTGCATCCACAAAATGCTCGAATTCACCGACTGATTCTTTCCCATCTAATAATATTGGTGTTTCCTCGTAGGTTGTCAATTTGCCATTAAAGTGATTAAATGATAGTCGAGTAGAAATAATCATTTCGTGATTGATTGGATAATCAATCAGACCTCCAAAATAATAACCTGCGCCTTGCCCATAAGAAAATTTTGGACAACAATTTGGTACCCCGGGTAAATTACGAAAATCTGTAATGTGGAAATTGATGGAATATCCCCCAACAATACCATACATCGGTTTAAGTTCCATTGTGTCCGCAGTTTGTTGTATTTTGTTCATTTGAGTGTGAACTCTGAACGATAGTAATAGCAGTTGTATGATAAAAATCAGAAATATTTTTTTCATTATTTTTCTTTAAATTTTTGTTCAAAAATCCAATTACAATTCTAATGTAATAGATTATAAAAAATTATAATTACAAATTTATTAATTTTGACTTTTTTTAAGTAAAAATTATGAGAAAAACATTATTATTTTTTGTAATTGTTGCAATTTCATCAAAATTGTACGCACAAAACGACACTTTACGCTTTATCGAAAATAATAATCCCTTCTGGGATGAAATCAAAAAAAGTAGTGAAGAATTCATAAAAAGCCAATCTATCAATAAACCGGAAAAGAAATCTTTGAAAATGGATTTCGAAGGTATTCCAATCCCTAAATCGATAGAAGAATTCAACAAAGTTTGGCACAACGATCCAGTTCCACAAGCATGGACTAATATTTGTTGGGATTTTTGCGCTACATCTTTGTTTGAATCAGAAATCTTTAGAATTTATCAAAAGAAAATTAAACTCTCAGAGCCATGGACTGCTTATTGGGAATTTGTCGAGAAGGCAAAATATTTTGTTCAAACCCGTGGTAAGTCGTTATTTGCCGAAGGTAGTCAGGCAAATGCTGTAAAACGAATATGGAAAAAGTATGGTGTAGTTCCTGCAGAAGCATATACGGGTCTTTTACCAGGTCAGAAATATTTGGATCATCACATAATGTTTCAAGAAATGTCGGATTTTCTTAAAGAAACAAAGAATAATAATGTGTGGAATGAGGATTTTGTAGTTCAGACAATCAAAAGTATAATGAACAAATATATGCAAGAACCACCTCGAAAATTTACATTTGAAGGAAAAGAATTCACACCCGAAGATTTCTTAAAAAATGTAGTCAGATTAAATTTAGATGATTATATAGATATCATTTCGATTTTAGAGCCGGGATACTACAAACAAATCGCTTATGATGTGCCCGATAATTGGTGGAATGATCAATCCTATTATAATTTGCCACTTAATGATTTTATGGAGGTACTCAAAAATGCGATAAAATCGGGTTATAGTCTCGCACTTGGTGGTGATGTTTCCGAACCAGGTTATTATTCATTTCTTGATGTAGCTATGGTTCCATCTTGGGATATTCCCAGTAAGTATATCGACGACAAATCTCGTCAATTTAGATTTGCAAATGGAACAACAACTGATGATCATGGAATTCATCTTGTTGGTTATACTCAAAAAGATAATGGAATGTGGTTTTTAATTAAAGATTCAGGGTCTGGCTCCCGTAACGGAAATGCTAAAGGATATTATTTCTATCACGAGGACTATATTAAGTTGAAAATGATGGTCTTTATGGTTCATCGTGCGGCTGTCGAAAAATTTCTATCTAAATTTAAACAATAGTTAGGATTTTATGCTTTATTATCTTGCTCTATTTTTAGAAAAAACGCTAAATCCGCCTGGGTTTGGTGTGTTTAAATACATTACTTTTCGTTCTGCTGGTGCTGCAATAACTGCATTACTTATAAGTTTGATTTTCGGACCTATAATTATCAAATTTTTACAGAAAAAACAAATTGGAGAACAATCCAAAGCCGAATTGCAAGCAGTAGGTAATCATCATTCCAAAGCAGGTACTCCAACAATGGGCGGTATCATAGTACTTTTTTCTGTTTTATTACCAACTTTGTTATGGGCAAATGTTTTAAATTGGTTTGTGATAATTATTTTCATCACAACGCTTTGGCTGGGACTGGTTGGCTTCTTAGATGATTACTTAAAAGTAGTTAAAAAGTATTCCAAAGGATTGATTGGCAAATACAAAATTGTTGGTCAATTCTCGATTGGATTATTCATTGGTGTTCTCATTTACTTTTTCCCTGATTTATTTTCTCAGAACTTCGAACAGTTCAACACATTATCGACTATTCCATTCGAAAAAAATCTCAACTTCGACTGGGGACTTTTTTATATTCCAATGGTTATATTTATTATTACAGCAACATCTAATGCAGTTAATTTAACTGATGGTTTGGACGGACTATCGATAGGAACTGTTGGAATCTCGGCATTGGCATTAGCGCTTATTGCCTATTTTACCGGGAATGCAACATTTTCGAAATATCTGAATATTATTCATCTATCTGGTTCGGGCGAATTAACAATATTTGCTGCATCGATTGTGGGGGCGGCTCTTGGTTTCTTGTGGTTTAATTCCTATCCCGCAAAAGTTTTTATGGGCGATACCGGTTCTTTAGCCTTGGGTGGGGCAATTGGTGCATTAGCAATTTTGCTTAAAAAGGAATTTCTGTTACCCATTCTTGGAGGTGTTTTCTTTGCGGAAACTTTATCAGTTATTATTCAGGTAACATATTTCAAATATACAAAGAAAAAATATGGTGAAGGTAAACGAATATTTTTAATGTCCCCAATTCATCATCATTTCGAGAAAAAAGGCTGGCACGAAAGCCAAATTGTTACTCGTTTCTACATAGTTGCTGTTATTCTTGCAATAATTACAATGGCAACATTCAAAGTTAGATAAAATTAAGTTTTGAAATGGTTTTTGATTTAATTTGTTCAAAGGAAAATTATATCAAGACAAAAAAAATCAAATCATAATTTGTTGAAATTACTTACAATATTTTGAATAAGATCGATCATTTTCTTTGCAGAAATATCCCACGAAAAAGTGGACGCCCATTCCACAG
>CALKJQ010000003.1 GCA_937995785.1 Candidatus Kapaibacterium sp. | reverse complement strand
TGCAAGCCATATAGTTTTTGTGGGGAATGAAGAATATGCAATTAAACCAATTTCGAATTTAATTGCAGGATTTATTCCATTCAATGCAGCATCCACAATTTACGATTATGCTTGGTGGATACACATCCTTGCAATATTAATTTTTATGAACTATTTGCCTTTTTCCAAGCACTTCCATGTTTATACATCAATTCCAACTGTTTATGTAGGAAGCGACAACATACCAAACAAATTATCGAGAATTGATTTCGATGACGAAAGTAATGAAAAATTTGGTGCTACTGAATTTACCGATTTATCTTGGCGTTCGATAATGGATGGTTATAGTTGCACTCATTGCGGCAGATGCACAAGTGTTTGTCCCGCAAACCTTACGGGCAAAGTATTGGATCCGAGAGAAATAATTGTCCAAACTCGCAAAAGGGCTGATGAATTTGGAAGAATATTGATCAGACAAAATGGAAGCGACCCACTTATTGATCCCGCTAAGTTGAGTTTGGAGGAAGAAGCAATTGAAAGCAAGAAATTTATTGGTGAATACGAGAACCCCGAAGCTCTATGGCAATGCACAACTTGTGGTGCATGTATGATGGAATGTCCCATAACAATCGAGCACGTACCCGCAATAATTGAGATGAGACGAGGTTTGGTGATGATGGAGTCGGAATTTCCTGATTTGTTGCAAACAACTTTTTCGAACCTTGAAAATTCTGGTAATCCTTGGGGGTTTTCACCATCTGACCGTGCAAATTGGGCACAGGGTTTAGATGTGAAAACTGCGGCAGAAGCGGACGAATTTGAATATCTTTTCTGGGTGGGATGTGCAGGAAGTTTCGACGAGAAAGGTATGAAAGTTAGCCAAGTTTTATCGCATTTGTTAAAAGAAGCAGGGATTAGCTTTGCAATTTTGGGAACTGAAGAACAATGTAATGGCGATCCCGCAAGACGGGCCGGCAACGAATACTTAGCCGATATGTTAATAAAAATGAATATCGAAACTTTGTCCAATTATAAAATTACAAAAGTAATCACAACATGTCCACACTGCTTTAATACACTTAAAAATGAATATCCCGATTATGGATTGAATTTGGAGGTTATCCACCATACTGATTTCTTGAATCAGTTGGTTATCGAAGGTAAATTAAAGTTATTGAGTAATGAAAATGAAAAGCTTACATATCATGATTCTTGTTATCTTGGTCGTTATAATCAAATATACGAAAGTCCGAGAAATATTGTCAAATCAATTGCGAATGGTAATTTTATCGAAGTGAACAGAAGTGTTGATAGGGGATTTTGTTGCGGTGCCGGAGGTGCACAGATGTTTATGGAAGAGACTCAAGGCAAAAGGGTAAATATCGAAAGAACCGAAGAATTATTAGCCACAAATTCTGAAAAAATAGTCTTGAATTGCCCCTTTTGTAGTATTATGATAAGCGATGGAGTTAAAGCAAAGGAATCTAACACAAAGGTTTTGGATATTGCTGAGTTAATTTATCAAAATTTGGATTTTAATTATCATAAAAAGTTAGAAATTTAGTCTATAAATTAAAAATGGAAACAGTGGATAGTAACTTTTTAGTAACAGCTCGAAAATTTAGACCACAACAGTTTAGTAGTGTTGTGGGACAAAACCATATAACTAAAACTTTAAAAAATGCCATAAAGAGCAATAGAATCCATCATGCTTATTTATTCAATGGACCCCGTGGAGTCGGAAAAACTACCACTGCAAGGATTTTTGCTCGTGCTTTAAATTGCTTAAATTTACAAGATGGCGAACCTTGCAATGAATGTGAATCTTGCAAAAACTCTTTAGATGGTCGTTCTTTAGACATAATCGAAATAGATGGTGCCTCGAACAACAGTGTGGAAGATGTTCGCAAGCTAAGGGAAAATGCCAAGTTTCCACCTGTGCAAGGCAGGTTTAAAATGTATATAATCGACGAAGTTCATATGCTTTCCACGAGTGCATTCAATGCCTTGTTAAAAACATTGGAGGAACCACCAAAGCACTTAATGTTTGTATTTGCGACTACCGAGCCACATAAAGTGCCTGCAACCATATTGAGTCGTTGCCAGCGGTTTGATTTTCGCCGCATGGAAATTAATGATATAATTTTCCAATTAAAATTTATTACCGAAAAAGAAAACATCCAAATCGACGAGCAATCACTATTTGCAATTGCCAAAAAAGCAGACGGCTCGATGCGCGATGCCGAAAGTATTTTTGATCAAGTGGTAGCTTTCACTGGTGATAACATCGAATATGCGAAATTAGCTGATGCACTTCATTTAATAGATGAAGAATTTTATTTCGAAATTTCCCAAAATATATTTTCTAATAACATACTAAAAATGTTCGAAATAGCCAATGAAGTAGCAAAACGAGGATATGATTATTTAGAAACCCTAAGTGGGCTTATCGAGCATCTTCGAAACCTTTTGTCGGTCAAAGCAATTGGTGATGCTTCATTGATGCAAGTTTCCGATTCCATCAAGGAAAAATATACCGAATTTGCAAAAAAGTTTGATGTTTCCGATTTACTTAGAATAATTCAAATATTGGTTACTTCTGAGCAACAATTGAAATATTCATCGCAACAAAGAGTTAGATTCGAACTGATTTTAGTTAGATTAGCTTCGATGATTAACTCCACTTCATTGAACGATATTATAGAAAAAATCGGTAAAGAAGAAACCTATTATCAAAACGCACAAAATATCAAAAATCAAACTTCCGATGTAAGCGAAAATAAGATGAAATTTTCCCAAGAATTAAGAACTCCAAAAGCTATAACGAAAAACGAAGTAAAAATCGATTTAGTTGGTGAAGGTGTTCAAGTTGATAATACTGTGGTCGTTAATATCCTATCCAAAGAGGTATTAAAAAGTAAATGGTCAGATTTTCTCTTAGAGTACGCTAACTCTAAGAACAATTTAACTTCATTAACAAAATTGCCCGTAGAATTTGCTGAAAATAAAATTACATTATTCTTTATATCGGAGATAGTTTATAATAATTACCTCGAAAATAATACAAAAGAAAAAATAACTAAATTCGTTAATGAATTTTATAGTGGAAACATTATTGTAGAATTCATTTTGAACCCTGTCCATCAGGAAAGCGAACCAAAAATTAATAAATCAACTAATAGTCTTGAAAAAGACCTTTCGGATTTGTTTAATGCAGAAAAATTAAATTAAGGAAAAAAAATGGCACTATCGATAAATACCCAAGCCCCCGATTTTACAATCAAAAATGATGCTGACCAAACAATTAGTTTGTCGAATTACAAAGGAAAATGGGTAGTTTTATATTTCTACCCAAAAGATAATACTTCAGGTTGTACAAAGGAAGCATGTGAATTTAATGAAAATTTAGAGCAGTTCAATGAAATTAATGCGGTCATCTTAGGAGTTAGTCCCGATACAGTTAAATCACATCAAAATTTTAAAAGCAAATTTAATTTGCAATTTGATTTATTAAGCGACACAGAAAAAGTAGTTTGCAACCAATACGACGTAATGGGCGAGAAATCGATGTATGGTAAGAAATATTTAGGAGTTATACGAACAACTTATATTATCGATCCCGATGGTATAGTTCGTTGGGTGGATCCGAAAGTAAAAGTAGAAGGACACGCTAAGTTAATAATTGAACAATTAGCATCTCTGCAAAAATAAATGATAGATACCCACGCCCACATTTTTGTCGAAGAGTTTCAATCAGACTTTAAAGAAGTTTTACAAAGCGCTTTTTCCAATGGCGTAAGTCATATCATTATGCCTGCAATCGAACCAAAGACTTTCGGTAGAGTTCTCGAAACATCTACAACCGATAATAGATTATTTTGTTCGATGGGTGTTCATCCCCACAATGCTTCAGAATTGGACGATAATACTTTATCAATAATCGAAAATAATTCTAAGAACTCCAAGGTAGTTGCAATTGGAGAAATAGGATTAGATTATTACTATGATTTTAATCCACCTGATGTTCAAAAAAAAGCATTTATTGAACAGATTAGATTAGCTAAAAAATTAAATTTACCTATTATCGTTCATAATCGAGAATCAGATGATGATTTGTTGCAAATTTTACAGCAAGAACAAAACGGAGACTTAAAAGGAGTGCTACATTGCTTTTCTGGTGATGTGGAAATGATGAAAAAATCATTAGAACTTGGATTTCATATCTCATTTACTGGTAATATTACATTCAAGAAAGCCGAGTTACTTCGAGAAGTCGTAAAAGAAACACCATTGGATAGAATATTGCTCGAAACAGACTCTCCTTGGATGGCACCTGTTCCATTTCGAGGTAAAAGAAATGAACCAAAAAATCTTAGTCTGATTGCTGCAAAAGTTGCAGAGATAAAATCAATTTCAATTAATGAGGTAATTAAAATGACTACAAAATCGGCTTTTCATTTATTTAAGTTGTCATTGTTTTGCATATTCTTTTTGTTTAGTTCCTTAGCCTTTTCTCAAAATAATCAAGAGGATGTTGATTATTCCAATCCCTATCCAAAATATGTGGGTTTTGGTTTTACTGCAGGTACCAATACAGTTGTGAACACATACAAACCCGAAGGTAACGATGTTTCGGATGAAGGTTTATTTGCATTTGGTGGCAGTATGACGGGTTATCCACTTGATTTTATTTTTCTTCAAGCAACTTATTTGCAATGGAAAAATGACAAACCATATAAAAACACTAAAAAAACAGATACTACAAGAATATTTCTCGATCCCGAAAACTCATCTCAAATAGAATTTGCCGTCGGTATAATACCAAACCCATATAGTAAAGTTAATTTCTTTTTGCTAACTGGTTATTCCACCTCCACTCGTAAGTATACACAAATTGATTGGGTTGCAGATCCTAAAGGATTAAAATTGTTCCTTTCGGAAACAAAATCTGCGATATTGGGTGGATTAGGCTTTATTGCCAATATTCCCGTAAGTGGAGCTGGAGTGTTCACTTTGTCTGCCGAATGGAGGTTGAACTTTTTGTTAAATAGCACAATTCTCGATGTTGATCCTCGTAAGGATTTAAACTCTCCCGATTATCAAAAGAAAACCGAATATACAACTTTTTATTCAATTCCACGCGTTACAATTTCTTGGTTTCCTCCATTTGGAGAGTGGTTTTAATCAATTCCTTTGGTTTGCCATAATTTCCACCAAGGTATGTGAGGACCTTCGTGGTGCTCTTGATGATAACCAAAAAAATAGCAAGTAATAAATGCTAAAAGATGATTTTTGGGTAATGTCCTTGCTTTATGTATTCCCATTTCTTCTGTGTGGGGTTTACGATGAGGCATATAAGTTCCAAAATAGAATAGTTGCAAAGTTCCCAATAAAGCTGGAATTATCCAATAAAACCAAAGATTGATTTCGGGAACTCGTCCGAATATTTTAAGAAGATTATAAAAGAGACCCATTAATAAAATTTGTGGAATAGTTGCGTAACGATAGAAAAATACAGCCCACCAGATAAAAAAGTTTTGAGATTTTTCGTAATAGTCGGGATCTTGAGAGGTTGCGGGGTATTTATGATGAAGGTGATGGTTATTAATCAATCTATTATAAGACATTCCCGCAAATAAAAATGTCGAAATTCTACCAATTGAGTTATTAATAAATCGATTTCTCGAGACCGTCCCGTGCATTGCGTCGTGTGCAGTGATAAATAATCCCGTATATAGGAATGTTTGCAATAAAATATGTAAATATGTTCCCGTGTTTAAAAAAATTACTTCACGAAAGAATAATAAAAAATAAAGATGAAAAAACCAGACTATAATTATTATTAAAGCAATTATTAATCCCTTCATACTATCGAATCGCCCTCATATAAATGTTCAATATTTGGAAAAAGAATAATTGACTAAAAAAGTAGTATAATAAATAATTACCTTTTAGATTTAAATTAAATCGCTTGATTACAAACGCAAAAATAGTGCTAATAATGAACCAAGCTATGTAATTCTCAATAGGAATTTCTTTTATCGTAAAACCGAATCCATCTAACCAATACCAATAGCCCAAACGTATTGCAACTGGTTCTAATGTGTAATCAAATGCAACTGCAATCAATCCCGAAATAGGTATTTGTAAGTATTCATTGTGAGTAATTTTTTGAGATAATGCAGTAGCCGACAAAATTACCATTACCCAATTGAAGCCAATAATTATTGGCACATTAAATATCTCGATAGTATCATAGCTTAGAACATTGCCATAGGCGTATCTTCCGAATATTGCACCTGTTTTTTCACCTAAAATTTCAATAAATAATGTAAATAAAAAAATGAGAGCCAAGATAACTATTGATTTCTTTTTGCCGATGTCATTTTGATTTTTGATGAAAACAAATAATAAAAAGGAATTTACAATAAAAAGAGTAGCGGGTGTCAATATTTTCATTATATCTAAAATAAAAATATGCCCTAAAACTCCTACTGAAAAAATTATAACTAAAAAATAGTTTGACAGCTTATTTAGATTGGTCTGCCCTTCCATACATTCTTCCCAAATTTTGTTTTGTAAACCGATATAATTCCTATTAGCAAAAATACTATAAACTGTGGGATATGAAATAGCAAGTTAGTAAAAATATTTTGTTTCGATAAATATGATAAGATAATTCTATTTAGAATAATGAGGATTATAATAATGATATTAAGCACATTAGAAAATACTAAAAAAAATGGTATTAGGTTAATTATCGATATTAACAAAACAAAAAGTAAGAATAGTAACCAATTGATATTAAATCCTTTATAGAAATTTTTTGAGAAACCTTGAATACTCGATAAAAATCCGTCATACATATTACACTTAACAAGTTCACCACCCAAAAAAGTGGCAATTTTCAGTCCATTTTTTTTGAGATTTCTTGCTAATTCCATATCTTCAACGGGGTTATTTCTTACGGATTGATGTCCACCGATTTTATTATATGCTTCTTTGGAGAATAAAAACAATTGTCCATTAGCTGCAACAAAAGATTGAAATTTGGATTTTCGAACCAAGAATAATGGCAACATTGAGAGCAATATCCAATTCATAAGAGGAACAACTAATTTTTCACCAAATGAATTCATTATTTGAGTTGGAAAAACACTTAATGCATCTAATTTGAATTCATAGAAGTTAGCAAGTAAAGTTGGTATTGCTTCTTGGTGAAGTATGACGTCTGAGTCTATAAACAACAAAATGTCCCCTTTAGCAATTTCTGATAACTGGTGGCAAGCCCAATTCTTTCCTAACCATCCCTCGGGTAATGGTTTACCTTTAATTGCTTTTAAGTTGTTGTATTTCGATGAAAAATCATAAATTACTTGATAAGTGCCATCTGATGAATTATCGTCTAAAACAAGTATTTCGATGTTATAGTTTTTTTGAGATACTAAGGAATTGAGCAATTTAGATATGTTTTGCTCTTCATTCCTTGCAGGTATAAGAATGCTTATTAAGGTATTGATTTTAAGTTGCTTTATAGGCTTGAGTGTCTGATTATAAATTAAATTAACAATTGAGTTAATAAGTATTAGCGAAGTAATAATTGTTATTGTATAATAGAATGTTTCATTTAATAAATTGATCATTGTTCAGATATAAATAAATTTTTTTTATTGTTTATATTTACATTTATTTGTTTGAAATCAGAAAATTTATTTGAGTAATCATCAATAAAATATCTGTAATCTTTAACAATATATTCTATTTCCACACCAGGGTAGACTTTACAAATCAGGTCGGGCAATCTTTGG
>CALKJQ010000002.1 GCA_937995785.1 Candidatus Kapaibacterium sp. | reverse complement strand
TCGTTTTTGGTCATATCGCCCGCCGGTGAATTGGGATGGTTCTCGATTATTGCCAAGTTCATTCCAAACCTGTAAACTTCTTGGGCAAGCATTTTAGCAAGTTGTCCACCGCCCAAAATACCTACTGTTATTGGATAATTCAACTTCATAGAAAATTAACTTTTTTGCAATAATTTAAACGATACTTCGATTGAATTGTTATAAAAACAGGTGTAAAATTCAGCTTTGAAATAAAAAAAATACAGAATAATAACATTACAACACAGACTTACATACAAAACAAACTCAGTAAAAGTGTTTTGGTGCTCAATCAGACCTACTTCCCAATTTCAGTTACTACCGTAAAAAAAGCCATAATTTTGTTGTTTTTAGAAAAAGCCGAATTGATAAAATTCAATAATCAGGCGTTTGTTCGAAGTAGCACCATCCAATATCCACAACCAACAATAATCCGCTTAGTTGATTATCGTAATTCTCCGAAAACAATCGATTTAACCCGACGCAATTTAATGCGCCGCGATGGTATGAGATGCCAATACTGCGGGAAAAGCAATGTTCAATTAACATTAGACCACATTTTGCCACGCTCCCGAGGTGGACGCGAAGAATGGGAAAATCTCGTTGTTGCATGTGTGGCGTGCAACAATAAAAAAGGAAACAGAACTCCCGAAGAAGCGGGAATGAAGCTACTATCCAAACCTAAAAAACCAAGCCCTATATTGTTCCTACGTCAACATTTTCCTCAAAACGAAAACGATTGGAAGGATTATCTTTTTTATTAATAAACTTCGAGAATTTCTGTTTTGGATTTGGGATATCCATATTCGTTCTCGAGCTCTTGGATAGAAATCTCCTCTTTTACAGGGGTTATAAGGTATGCTAAAAGCTCATCAACAATATTCAAATTATCCTTAATTAGAGAATTAACCTTTGATATTTGTTGATAAGCATACAGATTGATGCCGCCAATGTTTTCGAATTCACTGTTCAAATGTATCACTTCGTCGATTCGAGAACGCCAATCCCACAAGTCGATAAATAACAACTCAAGGCAATTATAACACAGCTTGTTTTTCGAATCGCAGGTATATTGGTCGAAACAATTATTTTCTTTTGCAATTTCTATCAGCCTGTTAAAAGATTCTATAGGAAAATTACGAACAAACGAACCTCTTTCGAAATCCCTAATTAATCCTAAATTGAAAGCACAAAATATAGCCCTTAATTCGAGAAACAAATCAAAGATGATAGGATTATTTTTTAATTTTTCTTCATTCCAATTATTAATATTAGGCACTAAATGCTTAAATTTAAGATATTTTTTTATTATTTCTTTTGCAGTAATATACATTGTTAAAATTAATATTCATTAATTTTATTGCAAATTACAAAAAAAAAATTATAAAACAAATTAGATTAATTATTTTTTACTTTTTGATACTTGAACATATTAAAAAAAATAACAACAATTGGCTTGCCAATTAGTATGCTGAAATTATAAATGAATTGAAAGAATAAGATAAAAAGAACAAAGAATGAATTTAGGAACTAATATTTTTGATAAAGTTGTCTATGTTAATACGTTCTTGATTACCATCTAATTCAATTTCGCCTCTTAAATCTACAATTAATCTATGCAAAACTTTGTTTGCTTTCATTAATAATTCATTAGGTAGATTGATAAAATTCGATATTTTTTCCATAGTGATATCCGTTTTTAGATGGTATAGTGCATAGAATAATTTCTTTCGCATAATGTTATCATTTCGCTTATTTTTTTGTATATGCACAAAAGGAATTCTAATTAAAGGAATTAAGAAAAATGTTATTGAAAAAATTAGCGGGAACCAGCCCAAACCAAATATTACCCATCCGGGGATTTGATAACCCACTGCATAATCAGAGTATTGGGAAGAATTCAAAATTGATTGCGATGAAATAATAAGGTACGACATCAACATATTGAATGAATTCATTGCAATAATTGCAAAATTACGAAATGTGGAATTACCCGTAATCTCGACGGGAGGCTCAATTTCGTCGTAGTAATAAATAATTTCTCCTTCATCAAAAGATTTTTCGGAGTGGAGCATATTCGAAAAATCTGCAACAACAACTCCGTTTTCGTCCACTTCCAACTCGCCGCCAAATTTAACAGCATAGCGGGCTAATCTTTCTTCGGCTTCGTCGAGCGAGCAACCTGTTAAAAGAACAATATCGGCAGCCGTTAGTTTGCCTTTACTTCTTTTTCTCACATAAGCAAGAGCCTCTTTTTCGTCAGCATATTTATCAACGGGTGGATTGTCGGGTCCGAAAACAAAATGGAAAACACTTTGAACGAAATTTTTACCTTTATTCTTTTCGGGTGCATATTTTCTGTATCTCAAGCCACTTGGGTCTGCAACATTTTGGATTGCATTAGACCAAGACATAATATATAATCCCTCGAAAATTGCACGAAAAATGCCTCCAAAAATGTTTAAACTAATACCACTATCGCGTCTGTCGCGGTCCGACGAGGAACTTGCAACAATTATAGCTAAAAGAATAATTACAAAAATTGCAGTGTAAACAATTAAAATTATACCAATTATAGCCTTGTAAATAATTTGAAAAGTCTTCCATAAAAACTGAAGTATAGTAAACAAAACCTCTTTGATTGTTTTTTTGCCGACTTTTTCCAAGGGATAGAGAAAATCGAAAACCAACTTGCCCGTATTTGTATCCACGACAACTTTCGCTCGATATAATTCGAGTAATCGTTTTAATGAATCATTAATGTCCGATAGTGAATATCCAGTTGCTGCTGCTATGTCTTCGGGCGAAAATCGCCCCTTGGTTTTGGGTAGGATTTTTTCGATTTTGTTTAGTATTTCTTCTTGTTTTACTTTTTCCATATTTTTCGATTTAATTGATTATTAAAACGACAAAAATGAAATTGAATTTTAAAAATGATTACTAATCACAAATTATTGGTTGATTGTCGGATAATTACTAATTTAGCATTAATTTTGTGTTTTAATTTGATTAACATATGAAGCCATTTTATTTGTTGATATTAATAATCTTTACCCAATCAATATTGTTATCTCAAAAATCCAATTTAGAGAGAGCAAACAATGCAATCAAAGATGGTTACTACAACGAAGCAATCGATGTTTATAGCAAGATAATTGAATCAAACCCAAATTATTTGCCTGCCTATTATTCCCGAGCTTACGCATTAATTAAGATAAATGAATTTAAAAGAGCTGCCGAAGATTTTTCGTTCATCATATCGCGTCAGGATACAAACACGAATTGTTATGTTGGAAGAGCAATAGCATTCAGAAATTTACGACAATTTAACGATGCACTTAGAGACCTGAACAAAGCAGCAAAATTAGATTCTAATCGATACGATATTTATTATCAACGGGCAAATATTTATTATCATCTGGAAGAAGATAAATTGGCATATCAAGATTATATGAGGGCTCTCAAATTAAATCCCAACCATCCTTATAGTATTTATGGTTTGGCACTAAACTCTTATTTCACCGAAAAAAACAAAGAAGCTATCGAATACTTCGAAAAATTTTTAGCAGTTTATCCCAACGAGGACAATTATCGCAATGACGCAATCAGAATTCTTAAGTACTTAAAGGGTGAAGATTAAGGGAGTTCGGAATGAAAATAGCCTTTTTATCTACATTTTATCCGTTTCGTGGAGGTATTGCCCAATTTAATGCTTCATTATACCGGATTTTCGAACAGAATAATGAAATACAAGCCTACACTTTCACCCGGCAATACCCAAGCAGTTTGTTCCCAGGAACAAGTCAATATGTCTCGGATAAAGACAATGTGGATAGAATACCCTCGAAAGCAATCTTAGATAGCATCAATCCAATTAGTTATTCTCGCTCTGCCAAAAAAATTTTGGAATTCAAACCCGATATGTTAATTACTAAATATTGGATGCCGTTTTTTGCCCCAAGTTTAGGAACTGTTTCTAAAACTCTAAAAAAATACAATGTTGTAAACATTTCAATACTTGATAACGTAATACCTCACGAAAAACGTTTGGGCGATATTGCTCTAACGCAATATTTTCTTCGCCACCAGCATGGATTTGTCGTGATGAGCAATACCGTTCGCGATGATTTACTCAAACTCCGTCCCGATGCTATTTTCGAAGAACATCCCCATCCAATTTACAATCATTTTAGTGTGAAAATCAGTAAAGAAGAAGCTCGCAAAAACCTCAATATTCCAATTAATAAAAAAGTATTATTGTTTTTTGGTTTTATTCGAGATTATAAAGGACTCGATTTATTACTAAAATCGATGAAAATGCTATCGGATGAATATCATTTGGTAATTGCGGGCGAAGTATATGGAAGTTTCGGTAAATACGACGACTTAATTTCACGATTACATATCCAAAACAAGGTTAGTAAATTCGTTCATTATATTGATGATAGAGATGTGCCAAAGTATTTTTCGGCGGCTGATGTTTGTGTGTTGCCCTATAAATCGGCTACACAAAGCGGTATAGTTGGCATTTGTTATCAATACAATTTACCAGTTATTGCAACTAATACTGGAAGCTTAAAAGAAATGATTGAACCATTTAATACTGGATTAATTGTTGATGAAATTGATTATAAATCGTTAACAAATACAATTCAAAAGTTTTTTGCTTCCAATATGGGAAATTATGCACAAAATATCGAGCAATATAAAGAAAAGTATAGTTGGGTTAATTTGAGCTATTCGATTTTGAATTTGTATTCAAAAATAGCATTGGAACTCAATGTAAAATAGCTATTTTTTGGATTTGAGGAGCATTTTTTTAATTGAATCCAAAGTTTTCTTTTCTTCGGTTTGATATGTTTTTAAAATTTCATCTTGAACAATTTTTGTTTCTGGTTGTGCGGGGGGGGCTGCCGAAGGAACAGAATTTTCTTCGGGAGGTTGGTTCCAGATAGTGGAAGCATTTCTTTCGGCTTCGGTTAATTTAACCGAAGTATCAAATGTTTCCATTAATTCCTCACCACGGGCAATTTGAAGTAACTTTTCGCGACCAAACACTTCGACGAGTTTATCGTAAATAGTGGCACGGGTAAATGGTTTGGAAATAAAACCAGCACTTCCGTTGCGAACTGCAAGCCCGAGATTTTCTGCATCCGATAGTGCACTTACCATCAAGATTGGAATTTGACGCGTAATTTTGATTGCTTTCAACACTTTTAATGTTTGCAAGCCACTTAAGTCTGGCATCATAATGTCGAGAATTATCAGATTTGGTAGGTGTTCTACCGCTAAAGCTACTGCTTCGAAGCCGTTGCTTGCAAGCAAAGTTTTTTTGAAACCATAACTTTGCAATGATTTAGATAAAATCCTTTGCATCCAGATATCGTCGTCGACTATGAGCGTTGAATATTCAACCATTTTAATGACTATTTTTTTACAAAATTATTAAAAAATTAAGGATTAAAAGAACAATTTATTGGAATTTCTTGATTATTTTTTTGACTTTAAATTTAACTGTAATTTATTCTTATTCAAAGCTGTACGGAATTTGTCAACCTCTGTTTGTGCAGAAATTTTGTTCAGCGATACGATTTTGTCGTAAATTTCTTTACGATGAACCTGAATATCGCGAGGTGCTTGTATACCAAGACGAACAACCCCTCTATCGTAACCAAGAATTGTAAGTGT
>CALKJQ010000001.1 GCA_937995785.1 Candidatus Kapaibacterium sp. | reverse complement strand
CAATTTTTATGGATTCGATTGCTCTCGGTTGACCTACGATTTCGTCCAAGGTATCAACTTCGGCAGTGCTTCGAAACTTGAAAATATCGGTGGGACAAACCCAGCGAAGTTCGCTGGGCTTTAATTCCCTATAAGATGGATTTGTTTTAGAAATTACATTTGTAATGTCTTTGCTTTTCTTTTTCATTATAATATCTTTGATTTTGTTATCCTATATAGATTACTAAACTAACAAAAACATTACAATTTTGTTCTTTTCTTAACAAATTTATTAGATTTTTATATTAAAACCTACGAAAGCAGTTCGCCCCTCCATTGGCAAACCCCACTGGGATAACTTATATTCATCTGTTAGGTTATTAACACGGGCAAACACTTCTGCAACCATAATGTTATTAATGGAAAATGAATAGGCAAACCTTATATTAAAAATTAAAGTTGGATCTAATGCAATAAATTTTGTTCCGTCGGCAGGATCAGAATCATATTGTTTACCGGTATATTCAATCTCGAATTGTGGTTTCAATCCAAAATCAAAGTTATAATTAGCAAAAAAACCTGCTAATATATCGGGTTTTTGAACCAAATGTTCCACATCCTTGCCCCCGGATTTTGCCTTGATGTTCATATATGTAAGAAACAAAGATAAATCCATTTTTTTAATTGGGTTATACGATAAATTCAAATCAACACCCGTTATTATTGCTTCGGAATAATTTACTCGCATTCTTCTCCGTAGCGAATCTTGTTCCTTTGTTAAGCGAATTCTTTCTATCAAATCATTATATTGATTGTAGAAAACACTCAAATTTCCACTAATGTTATCCATAGCTAATGTCGTTCCAAACTCTGTGAGCAATCCCTTTTCAGGTTTTAAGTTAGGATTAGTTTTAAATGAGTTTAAAGCTCCATCGTATTGTTCTCTCATCGACGGGAAACGGGTTCGCTGGCTACCACTAACAAAAACTGAAAGAAAATCAAGAACATTGTACCTAATTGTAGCAAAAGCACTGATATCATCTTGATTGGTGCCTTCGGCTTCTTTGAATAATCCCGTTTGAGGTGTGGTATTCACATCATATCCAGCACCAAGATTAATATCCAAATCTCCCATTAGACCGCGATATTCAATTCCTGTGCTAATAGTATTCTGAGAATACAAATCATCGGGATTATTGTTCAGATGTTGCTTGTGTTCCGTCGTAAACCCATTGAAAATAAATGATATCAAATGATTCTCTTCTAAGTCGTAAATTACTGATAATCTACTACCAACCACATAATCCTTATCGTATTGACTTTCTAAAATTTCTTTATAATCAAAATTTTTATAGGAATCAATTTGCTGAGCAAAATCATCATACCAAATATTTGCTTTTAATTCCAATTGCTTGGCTATTACAAATTCTCCATTTAAGTTTGTCATAAATCTATCACGCGATGGATAACGCCAAAATCTTGCTGCAGTAGCTGCAAATGTTTCGGGTGCGACCCCTTTCTCTTGAGTAGTATAGGAAATTGATATTCCAATTTTGCCTAAATCATTAATTTTGTATTCTCCCCGCACAAACGTATTTAATCGATTGAAATCAGTGTTGGTTCGCAACGAAGAATTTACTCTTTGGTTGCCTAAACTATCAGGAGCATTAGCGGACATCAAGAAACCATCGGACTTTGCATAGGATACATTGGCAATATAGTTAAAATTGCTGAATTTCCCGTCGTTCGTGATTGAATATAATTTTTGATTGCCGTCTCCACCTATAAATTTTATGGACAAACCAAAGCCATCATTAGATCTTTCTACGGTTGTTATGGATACCGCTCCACCAATAACATTTGGACCATAGAACATTGAATTAGCAGACTTATTAACACGGACATTTCCGATGATATCGGTTGGAACAAAAGTTAAATCTAATCGATTATCCCATGGGATATTAATCGAAGCCCCATCCAAAAACAATCCTAACTGACGCTCCCCAGCACCTCGTAAGAACAACATACTTTCACCACGCGAATTTGTTCTAATAACTCCCGAAGGAATATATTGCTGCAAATTCGCAAAGGAAGCGACGTCAGAATTATCAATCTTGTAGTGCGGAACATTAATTTGAGAGGCACGAATTAGTCTGTTTGCATTAATTTTGTCGTTCAAAACTTCAATCTCGCCCAACTTGTAAGTTTTAAGTGTATCAATTTCAGCCTTATTGGCAATAATTGAAATTGGAAATAAAATCATAAATAAAACATTTAATAGATATTTCATTTTGGTCCTCTATATTTTTAAGATTTACAAAAAAAAGCATTATTGATTTGATAAAGTATAGAAAACACCCCAATTTATCAATCATTGAGGTGAAGCTATTGCAACGAATTTAAGCAGAAATTAGAATGTTTTGTTTGGTGGAGGAGTATTTACTTCAATATCTCTCGAAATTATTTTAAAATTATTTATAATATTCGAGATTAAATTATATGTAAATAATAAAGAATTGAACTGACTTGTGTTAATATAATCAAAAAATTGAATAACTTTAATTTTTGTTAATGGTAACGAGGGCAACAATAATCCCGAATTCATTGTAATATTCATTAAAGAGCAAATCTGCAACATTTCTTTTATATCGAGATAGCAAATATAGGTAACGCTATCCTTGCTTTCTGTTTTCCCAACTATATCATACATATGGTTATTATATCGGAATTCATCTTTTCTGATAAATTGAATATAACTTTTATTGTTTTTAATATCTTGTTTAGAAAATGTCAATTCAACTAAATTATGTTTTAGAACTTCTGATTTTAATTCTCTGCGAATTTGTTTTTTCCAATTAATTTGCCAAATACCGAGATAAAGTGGACGGAAAATATCCATCAAGATAATTAAAAGCAGTAATATTATATAAACTCTTTTTATCAAAGAATTATCAATAAAGTTTAAATGAAAATGACGAAAAATAACAAACGATATTGGAATAAAAGTTATTACAGAATTGTTTTTTTTAGATTAATTCACGATTATGCGTATTTTTTGCATTATTGTTAAATTAGAACCCGCTCAATATTAGTTGCAGTCCCGATAACACAAGCATAATTTCGACAAGCAAAATAAATTTTTGTCGAGACATTTTTTCAATTATTTTCTTTCCTAACCAACTCCCCAGAATCATAGCAATCCCAATAAATAGACCATAAAATATTTCTACTTTTCCGATCAATGAGTATTTGTTGTAAACAATCGTTTTGGTTAAATGCATTGCCAAAGCGGTAAATGCTTCGCTGGCAACATAAGCGGTGGCTGTCAAGTTTAATCCAAGAAAGAAAGCTGCTCCAAGTGGACCTGCACTTCCTGCAAGTCCCGATAAAAATCCCGTTAACCCTCCACCAATTAACATCCCCTTGTTCCCGAATTCTATTTTGTTAATTTTTGCACGACGGTAAACAACTAAAAGAATAAGAAAAATACCGATACCTATTTTTATCTTGTCGCTGTCTATATCGGTAAATAAATAGCTTCCCAGAATAGACAAAGGTATTGCAGTTATAAGAAAAAAAGTTATAGGTTTCCATTGAAGTTCGCTCCGTCCGAACCAAACTCTCGATGCATTTCCGAATATTTGGGCAATTGTTAAAATTGGTACAGCGGCTTTAACTCCAACGATACTGGTTAAGATTGGCAATAAAACTAAAGCACCACCAAAACCAGCGGCACCTGAAATTGTTGCCGCAATGAAGGAAACGACGAAAAGTATTATTAGTTCGAATAGCAAATACAAATTACTTATATTAGATACTTATAAACGAATTCGGGCTTTACATAGTGGCAATATTTACCAACGAACTTATTATTATTTTTGAAAATGAATATAATTATTGAAACTATACTACACTATATAAGTGATGGAATAAAATTTTATTGTTGCTTGGCAATCTTAGTTCTATGGATAAAATTAGCCGCTCTAATTTCAATAAGATAAACACCTTTATCTATTGATGAAATATTGATTATGTTTACTTTTTTCTGATGAATTACAATCTTTCCATTTATATCATAAACCATTATATCATAAATCATTGTATCTGGTGCTTCAATGTATAGATAATCAGAGGTGGGATTTGGAAATACTTTTATAGCATTCAAATTTTGAGTATTTCCCAATCCAGTTGAAGAATTGATTGGAGTTTCGCACCGACGCAATTGAAATTGTCTTTTAAGAAGTGGTTTGCTTGGGTCAATTTTAACTGCGGAATAATATACCCAAACTTTATTATTCCCAACATAAGGTTCGGGTTCAGATATATTTAATTCACTATTAAACTCACTTAATAACCACATAGTTTGTGGTAATATATCAATTGTTGTCAACCAGATTTCCCCTGGTTTATTTAAGGTAGTTTCCAAATAGTTTTTTCCTTGCTCGTTTATTTGAAAAGTAGAAAATAGTTGATTATTAAAGAAAAATGGCTCGTGAGATTGATTAAGTGCAGGATTATTTAGGTGCTTAGATTTAGGAACAACTAATTCATTAAAAGAAAACATAAAGCCAAAAGAAGAACGTTTATAGAAAAAAGCTGTATCGGAGGTGTTGATTCCACTCATAAAATATTGCTCATTGGTGAGAGGATTCAAAACAGGATAACCGTCTACTTTAGTTGCAACATCATTTGTTATAGGAATGGGTGGTGATAGTGGAGTAAAAGCATTGAATTCTTTAGCTTGAATTTTATTAATCGCATCCTTATACCCATAAGTAAGATAGTGAGAACCCTTGATCCAACGAGGCACAATCACATCCATAGGAACAGCAGCAGGAAAAATACTTTCCTGTTGCTCAATAAGATAATCATTGGCTAGATTGTCCAAATCTACTAAACGTAATTGATAGTATTTGTTTTGTGGTGTAGTTAGAGATAAACCATTTATGCTATCATTTAAAATATAACTTACAAAGCGTTTGTTCACCCCAGGCAATTGCGAAGGATAGAATACCCTGCGTTTATTTACAATAGGTGTTGCAATATCATTTACGATAGCACTTGTTGGACTGGTAGGTCGTACGAATTTCATTTGTCCAGAAAAAGTTGCTCCAACGTAATATACACCAAGACTATCAAGTCCCCAATCGGCAGGTCTGGCATAAACATTAGAATAAAAAGGACTAAATCCTTTTCCATTTTTGGGGATTAAGTCGCCCGTATTTGGGTCTATACCACATTGCCATACTTTACACAATACACCGTTGGAAGTGTCTACTTCTATCCATAGCATATAATTTCCGGTTGGAGATATTTCAGGATTGACATAATTAATTGTGGTATCACCAATTCTAATATCGTGTGGAGTGAAGTGTTGTGATGAACTAGGTTTAAAAAAAGTTAGAATTATCATTATCAAAAGTGCAATTTTTTTCATATATTGCCTTATTTTACTATGTTTTAGACGTTATTTTTTTTTAAAGGTTTAATCTATCCAAATATTTTCTTTTGATAAAAGTTAGTTTGACATATAAATTTTTTTCAATGATAGGCTAAACACTACTCAAAAATTAGATTAATTTACAAAAAACACTTTACATAACAAAAAATGACTTATTTAATACAAAATAGATAAAAAAATCCTCCAATATTAGAGGATTTTTGTGTTTTTGTATAACTTGGGATTAAAAATTGAATAATGCTCCATTTTTACGTATTACGTCCTTGGCAATTACTAATCTTTGAATTTCATTTGTTCCTTCAAATATTCGATTAATGCGAGAATCTCGGTAGTATCGTTCGATTGGCATTTCGCGTGAGTAACCCATTCCTGCATGGATTTGCATTGCCAAATCTACTAATTTATCTAAGCTATCCGAAGCATATAATTTAATTATACCAGCTTGTGCCTGGGTCATTTTTCCTAAATCATATAATGTAGCAGTGCGATATAGCATCGACTCTAAAGCATAAACCATAACAGCCATATCAGCCAACATAAACTCGACTGCCTGAAAATTTGCAATCGGTTCACCAAATTGATATCGTGTTTTGGAGTAGTTGGTTGAGAGTTCTAATAATTCTTTCATTTGTCCCAAACATGCAGCTCCAAGTCCTAATCTTCCGGCATTAAGAACTTTCATAGCAATAGGGAACCCATATCCTTCTTTTCCAATCATATTTTCTTTTGGAACTCTTACGTTTTCGAACTTTAGTGTCGAAGTTTTACTACCACGAATACCCATCTTCTTTTCGGGTGCACCGGCGGAAAATCCTTCCATCCCTTTTTCGACAACAAATGCACTAATTCCTTTTTTTGTTCGGGCATAAACGGCAACAACATCGGCAAAAGGACCATTAGTAATCCATTGTTTTTCTCCATTAATAACCCAATAGTCGCCATCTTCTTCGGCAACAGTTTTCAGGTTGAAAGCATCGGAGCCTGCTCCCTGTTCTGTTAAGCCAAATGCTGCAATTTTCGCTCCCGAGGTTAAGTCGGGAAGATATTTTTGTTTTAATTCTTCGCTTCCACCCAAATAAATAGAGTTAGTTCCAATAGAGACGTGAGCTCCAACAAAAGTAGCGGTCGAGGCACATGCTCTTCCAATTTCTTCTTGAATAATGCAATAACCCACTTCGCCAAAGTCGCTTCCACCATATTCCGATGGAAATGCTGCACCAAGCAATCCTAATTCACCAATTTTTTGGATGATATGCTTTGGAATTTCTTCATTTTCATCAATTTTGGACGCAATTGGCTTCAATTCATTGTTTACGAAATCGCGAACCATTTCGCGGAGCATTTTTTGTTCTTCTGTAAAAGTTAATTCAAACATATTTTTTTTATTTTATAATTAAACAGCTTCAATAAAATTAAGAATACTTTCGCCACCATCCACTTTGATGGTAGCCCCTGTAATCCAGTAGAATTTTTCGTCAACTAATAGTGAAACAGCTTTTGCAACATCTTGTGGTACGGTGTTTCTCTGGAAAGGATTATGTTGTCGTGCGTGTTTCAACATTTTTTCGAAACCAGGAATTTTGGCTGCGGCGGGAGTATCGGTCAAACCAGCCATAATAGCATTTGCGGTAATTTTATAGGGGGCGAGTTCAACAGCAATTTGACGAATATATGCCTCGAGAGCGGCTTTGGCAGCCGACACAGCACCATAACTAATTATAGCCCTTTCCGAACCTATACTTGTCATAGCAAAAATTCGAGAATTTTCGGCAAGCAGATTATTTTTAAATAAATCTTGCACCCAATAAACAAGTGAATTAGCCATAACATCCATAGTCATTTCTACTTGCTTTTTTTGTAGCATTTCTTTGTGATTTGTTGAGAAAAATGGTCCAATTGCACCAAAAGCCAGTGAGTGGATCACCACTCTAAGGACATGGCTCGAATCAGTCTCTTGCTTTTTCTTGATGAACTCTATTATTTCTGAACGATTTTTATCGTCGGCGGCATTAACGTTAAAGAAAATTGCTTCCACTCCAATAGTTTCGAGCACTTGACGAAATTGTTCGGCTTTATCGCGGTTGGAACCCATATCAAGGTGAACTCCATAGATATTATAACCCGACTTGGCTAATTCAAGAGCAGTTTCTTTGCCAAATCCACTGGAACAACCTAATACAATTGCCCACAATTTCCGGTCTGCTGTTATTGTTTTATCCATAATTACCTTTTTATATGAATTTGATTCATAATGAAACACTAAATTAACAATTTTTTATAAATATTGTTAGACTATCTAAAAATATGAAATTGAGTTAATAAAAAATGGCTGAATTTTTCAGCCATTTTTCAACCAAATAAGAAAGTTGTTTATGCTACGTGAAGAATGCAATCAACGGGGCAAACCGAAACGCATTGTGGTTCGTCGAAATGTCCTTTGCAATCCACACAAACTGATTCGTTGATTACATGAATATCATCACCTTCAGAAATAGCGCTTACTGGACATTCGGGAACGCATGCTCCACAATTGATACAATCTTCGTTAATTCTGTGTGCCATAATTTTCTCCGCAAAATAAGTAAAACAATTTATACAAAATTACAAATATTTTTTATAAAAAATATCTCTATAAGACGATTTTTACGACTTTTTTTATTTGATAAACCTAATTTATTAATTAGGTATTCTTTTAATTCGATTGACAAATAATTTCAAACTTAAAAAATGCTTTAGTGCTATCATAAACTTGTGCACACTTGATACTTTTATATGTTTTTTGAAAACATTGAATTCATTTAACTCGATTTTTTCGAGCAATCTAAAATAAATTTCATCCATAATACCAGCTGCCAACATACTCTTTCTTTCATCCGACCTAAGTAAAAGCCTTGCTTTATGGAAATAATGCTTTGCTACTTGCGATTCGTATTGCATCAGTTCCACAAAGTTGTCATTATAATCCTCGTGTAATATTTCATCTTCCGAGAAATCATATTTTCGCAAATCTTCGAGAGGGATGTAAATGTAACCGCGATCTTTGTCGGTTTTGATGTCCCTCAAAATATTTGTCAATTGGAGTGCGTAGCCTAGATTAATTGCATACTCGCGTGTTGTATCGTAGCGGTAGCCTAATATTTCGATTACTATCAGTCCCACAACACTTGCCACTTCGAACATATATTCCTTCAAATCATTAAATGTCTCATACCTATTTTGAGTTAGATCCCTTCGGAAACCATTGAACATAAATTCGAAATACTGTTGCGGTATCGAAAATCGTTTCACTACGTATCGCAATGGGGACAGATAGGTCGAAATGTTCTTGCCATCGTCATAAACATCGATAATTATGGAATTCCATCGATTAATTCTTTCGAGTTTCTTTTTTAACAATTCTTGATCGTTATATACAGAAAAAAAGTGGTCTATATCTACTATGTTATCGATATAACTTAGTAGATTGTAAATAGTGAATATTGCATTTCGCTTTTCGAGTGGAAGGAATTTAAACGACCATTCAAAATTGGAATTGGGAAGTGAAGGAGCTGGTTCCTGTTCGAATGCTGCAAGATTATATGGGGTTAGTATTTCCATCTATTAATATTAATTACTATTTTAAAATAATCGTACTTATTCAATTTTGGTCGATTAAAAAACAAGTCTTTACCAAATTTGCGTTCCTTTTCCAACAAAGTTTGAGCTGCTTTCAGAATTATTATCACCTCTAATTTCAATCGCTTCGATTTTAAGTGCGATGGTAAATCAATTCCTAAATTAAGAATATTTTGAGTATAATCAAACACTTCGTCTAAATTTTCATCAATTACTTCTTTAGGGATATAATTACGATGATTTTTCCTATCTATTGAGAGATCCTGCCAAAAATTGATAAGTTGCAATGCTGTTGTAATATTATTCGAAAGTGGTTCTGTAAGTGAGTTCCATTCACCAAAAAGCCTAAGTATCATCTCACCAATGGGATTTGCACTATGGTAACAATAGTATATTAAATCATTCCAGCTATCTGGTTGTTTAAAATTTATATCTAATTTAAAAGCATCCAAAAGCCTGATTAGTGGTTCTGAGGGGATTTGTCTTGTTAGCAAGGTGTCTGTTAGAGCCAACAAAATGGGGTGATGTGATATATTTTCTTTTTTCTGGATTACTTGGAGATAATTTTGGAAATTGCTTAAAATCGCAATTCTTTGTTCATTACTCAATGAGTGTTTTTCGTCGGCAACATCATCGCAAAAACGGGAAAAAGCATAGATTGAATAAAAGTGTTTTCTCAATTCTTTTGGTATAAGTATTGAGCCAACAGGAAAGTTTTCGTAATGATTTTTAGCAATACTTTTGCAAATAAAATATGAGTCTTCTAATGTGTATTGCGAAAATTTTGGCGAATATAAATCAGAAAATTCCTCAAGATTCGAAAGTGAACTAATTAGTGAAACTATTTTACTTATTTTCATATATATGTATATCCCTTTGTGGGAATGGTATCACAACACCTTGTTTATCGAACTCTGTTTTTATTTTTTCGAGAAAAGTATATCTTAAATCCAAAGCATATTCGGTTTTTGTCCAAGCTCTAACTAAAATATCAACGGAACTTTCGCCAAGATTATTAACTACTATCAATGGCGGATCGGGTTCGTTGAGAACTCTTTCGTCTTCCGAAAGAATTTTGCTTATAATTTCCTTTGCTAATTTGATGTTAGATGAGTAAGATATGCCAATGTTCAAATCGAGTTTTCGATAATTTTCGGCAGTAAAATTGATTAATGGTTTGTTCATTATATCATTATTGGGTATAATCACCAACCTGTTATCAACTGTATTTAAATAAGTAAAAAAGAATGCCACTTTTTTCACCGTACCCGTATATCCATCAATCAGAACAAAATCACCAGATTTTATTGGTTTTAATATTAGAATTTCGATGCCTGCAGCAATATTGGATAAATGACTTTGCAAAGCTAGACCAATGGCAATACCAACCGAACCAAGTATAGCAATAAGCGAGGTAGTTGGAACGCCCAGCATCGTTGCCGCAGAAATAAACAATACAATATAAAAAGCAATATTTATCGAGGTAATTGTGAAAGTTGCAATCGATGGGTCGTAGTTTTTCCAAATAGGTAGTTTTTTTAGTCTTTTGCGAATAAATTTAATTATCCAAATTCCTATTATTATTAATAGCAATGCCCCTGCAACTTCGGGCACCCATTCGATAAACCTTTTCCAAAATAAATCTAATTGCTTTTCGATTTTACCACCTTTAGCGATATTGGTTTATTGCTAATTCGCCATTCATAGCAAAATAGGCACCTTCGACCAATGCTTGCATTTCATCTTCGCCTGGGTAAATGCAAATTGGTGCAATAAAAGCAACCCTTTCGCTTATTAATTCAATTAATTTTTGGGAATAGGCAATTCCACCGGTAATTAATATCGAATCTACTTTTCCCGATAGAACAACTGCGGCGGCTCCAATTTCTTTTGCAATTTGATATGCCATTGCTTCGAATACTAACCTTGCTTTTTCATCATTTTGTTGGTATGCCAATTCTTCAACCTTTTTTGCATCATTTGTTCCTAAATAAGCAACTAATCCACCATTTCCGGTAATCATTTTTCTTATTTGGGGCAAAGTATATTTACCCGAAAAACACAATTTTGCCAATCCACCAACCGGCAAAGAACCGGCTCTCTCGGGCGAAAAAGGACCCTCTCCGTCCAAACCATTATTAACATCAACAACTCGCCCCTGCTTATGTGCACCAATAGTAATTCCACCTCCTAAATGAACAACGATCAAATTCAATTCATCGTATGGTTTATTGTTTTCTTTGGCATAGCGGCGAGCAACAGCTTTTTGGTTTAATGCATGAAAAATACTAATTCTTGGTAATTCGGGTCGTCCCGAATATCTTGCGATGTCATCCATTTCGTCCACAACAACGGGATCCACGATAAATGAAGGGATAATTTTGGTGGCTTCGTTTGCAATTTCTTTAGCTAAAATTCCCCCAAGATTGGATGCGTGCTCGCCCTGAATACCAATTTTTAAATCCTGAACCATCAGCTCATTTACTTCGTAAACCCCGCCTGGAATTGGTTTTAATAATCCACCACGTCCGACGATAACATCAAGCTCATCAACAGAAATCCCATTTTGTTTTATTGCTGAAATAATAAAATCTTTACGAAAATTATATTGATCAGTAATTGAAGGAAAAATTTCTAATTCTTCTACATTATGCCTAATTGTTTCAACAAAAATTGGCGTAGTATCTTCGTAAACAGCGATTTTTGTAGATGTTGAACCAGGATTTATTGCTAAAATTTTCATATTTTTCTCTTTTATTGAAAACAAGCAGCCAATGCTATTGAACTTAATTTACTTCTATCCGAATCCGAACGAGATGTGAGAACAATCGGTACCGTAGCACCCAAAACAACTGCAGCCACAGTTCCACCACCAAAGAAAGTAAAACTTTTATATAAAACATTACCCGCCTCGATATCCGGAGTAACCAACAAATCGGCATCACCGGCAACTTCGCTAATTATCCCTTTGTGCTGGGCTGATTCAAGGGATATTGCATTATCGAACGCCAAAGGTCCGTCAATAACGCATCCTTTAATCTGTCCTCTTTTGTTCATCATTGTTATTACTGCGGCATCCATAGTTGCGGACATCTTAGGATTTACCGTCTCGACTGCACCTAATAATGCTACTTTTGGTTTATCGTAACCTAATCGATGAAAAACATTTATGGCATTTTTGATTATAGTTATTTTTTCGTTTAAGTCGGGGGCAATGTTTTGTGCGGCATCAGTTATTGCAATTAGCTTGTGATAAGCAGGAACTTCAAATAAACCTATATGACTTAACAATTCGCTTGAACGCAAACCAGCTTCTTTATTTAAAATTGCTCGCAAAAAATCTGCAGTTTGGACGTATCCTTTCATCAAAATTTGTGCATTACCCTTTCGAACTTCGTTCACTGCAATAACAGCGGATTTGGTGGGATTGGTTTCATCAATTAATTCAAAAGGTTTGTAATCAAACTCAATTTCCTCGGCTAATTGTTCTATCTTATGCTTGTTTCCAACAAATATAGGTTCGATTATTCCATTTTGAACTGCATCTTTAACACTTAGTAGGACGTTGTCGTCTTCGGCAGCTGCAATTATTAACTTTCGCTGTTCCCCTTTTTTAGCTTTCTCAAATAATAAATCAAAACTTTTCATATTTATCTCAATTCTAAATTATTCCAATGATCCTATCGCTTTTTCGACTTCGTCGAGAATTTCCCCCGATTTCACTAATTCTTTCATTTTGTTGTGATCTTTGTATAGAGGCCTGTCCACATCCAAGAAATCAATATATTTACGGATTACTTTTTTAGCAATCTCCACTCCATCTCCGTTTTTGAACTTGCGTATGTCCAAAGCTTGCGCTGCAGCCATCAATTCAATTCCAATAATCCCATAGGCATTATCTAAAATTTGTGTGTTCTTTATTGCTGTATTCATTCCCATCGAAACAAAGTCTTCTTGGTCGGCAGCAGCTGGAATTGATTGTATCGATGCGGGTGTGGATAGTATACGTTGCTCTACAATCATCATATCTGCTGTGTATTGGCTTAGCATAAACCCAGAATTGAAACCTGGATTGAGGGTTAAAAATGGTGGCAATCCAACACTCAGAGCAGGATTGAGCATTCGGTTCAATCTTCGTTCGGATAAAACACAAACCATCGTTACGGCAGCACCAGCCATATCCATTGGTAATGCTACGGGGGTACCTTGGAAGTTAGCACCCGTCAATGTGATTTCCTCATCAGGTAAGAATATTGGATTATCTCCAACTCCATTAAGTTCAATTTCGACTTGCGAAGCACAATATTTCAAGGCATCGTGGGCTGCACCAATCACCTGAGGTGTGGAACGCATAGAATAAGCATCTTGAACCTTTGTTTTCATTTTACCGGTCATTAAATCACTGCCTTGCAATAATTTGTAGATAGCACGAGTGGAGCGAATTGCCCCCGAAAACCCACGAAGAATATGCAACCTATCATCATAAGGTTTAAGATTTGCCAATAATGCTTCGAGCGACATTGCAGAGGCTATTTCGGCATGTTTCAATAATCGATTGTAGTCCCACAATGTGATACCGCTCATTGCAGTTAGAACATTCGAACCATTAATAACGGATAATCCATCTCTTGCCTTCAAACCCGGCACTTTTATTCCAGCATTCTGAAATGCAACTTTTGCGGGTAGTCTCTGACCTTTGTAAAATGCTTCGCCCTCGCCCATCATCAATAATGCAATTTCGGACATTGGTGCCAAATCACCACAAGCCCCTACTGAACCTTTAGAAGATACAACTGGCACGACGTCCTTGTTGAGCATTTCGACAAGTGTTTGGGTAATTTCGGGTCGACAACCAGAATTACCGTGTGAATGGACATTTATCCTTGCTGCAATGGCTCCACGGACGAATTCTTTTTTAATCGGCTCGCCTATTCCCGCAGAATGATTATATATAAGATACTTTTGAAATTCTTCAAGTTTTTCGTCATCGAGAGCTATTTCGGAGAATTCACCAATTCCTGTGTTCACTCCGTACATTATTTCTCTGTTTTTAATTTTTTTATCTAAAAGTGCGCGGCATTTTTTTATTCTTTCGAGTGAATCTTCCGTCAGTTCAACTTGTTCATTAAAACGAGCAATTTTTACTAAATTTTCGATTGTTAAGCTTTTACTATCAATTTTGATTGGCATACTACTCCTGATACATAAAATACAAAATTAAGAATAATCATTGTTTTTTTTGTGTTTAGCATCAATTTAAAATTAATTATTATTAATTATTTTGCTTTTTTCTTGATTTGCTTCTTTTTAGGAATAGTTATATTTACTTTTGGTGAATCGTTATGAAGGATGCCGTCACAAAGCCAATTGGCAATTGCTTGTCGATTAGTTGGATTTATAAATCTCTGTTGATCTTTGTAGTTTTGAATATTCCCAAGTTCAATATAAATAGATAAAACGGGGGAATTTCGTAGCATAAACAAATTCCGCTCGCTCACATTTCCTGTATACCCCCTTCCGGGTTGTGCCTTGTCGTATTTTATTGTTAACATTTCCATCACATTTTCGGCATATTTCTTTCCTTTTTCATCTCCGGGATTATGATAGAAAAAAACATCTATTCTTTGCGAAGTGTCCCGAGAATCAACATGGATTACTATTAATCTTTGCCGATAATCTTCGGGAATTTTTCTTTTAATTGTATTTATATAATCTATTCTTCCCTGTAATCGTTCTTTTGCATCGCCTGTAATAGGCTTGCCATCCCCAAAGTATTCATTTAAATTATTTTTTAGATATTTATCATCTCTAATTCCATCCGTGGAATCAATTACTGCCATAAAAACCGTGGCTCCGTGTTGCATCAATCTTCGTGCAAGTCGTAAGGTAACATCGTAGGCATATTCGTCTTCAGTTAATTCATTTCCCTCTCGATAACCAATAGCACCGGGGTCTATTCCGCCGTGGCCTGGGTCTAAGTAATACACAAACCCCAATAATCTATTACTAACTTTATCAATTGTTTTATATTTTGTTCCGAAAAATAAGGGATTTAAACCTTTGATAGCTTTGTTTTCATTGATTTTTTTTAGTTTTTCTATAGATTCAGTTTTCTTTGAAGTGTCTGTTACGACGTTTTGTTTTATTTCTTGATAAATTTCACTCTTGTTTTTATTTGGTTGTTGTTCTTCGATTAAATGTATTGGAACCCATAGAATATTATCTTGTTTGAACGATTTTGCTCTTAACTTTCTATCCAACATTAAGTTGTTGTAATCTTGTATTAGTTTGGCTTGATTATAGTCATCAATTCCTAAACTGGAACGAATAGTAGTGCCATCGAATAATAGCAACATAATGGGAAGTTTATACTTTCTATCTTGAATTAAATCATTTTTGGTTGTTAAATTCTTCTTGTTTAATTCTACGAATTTATTGAAATATGAACTATCCGAAGGTAATGAATATCTTTTTAATAGAGAAAAAATACCCTCACCTCGTTGAGGGACGACTTCCAAATAATCCTGAGCAAAGGAATTATAAGAAATGAACAAAAAAAGAAATAACAACAATCGAAATTTAATGCAGACCAACATTTCCCCCTCTAATTGGTCGAGTTCTGTTACAATATCACAACTCGAAACCATATAGTTTTTCAAAATTAAGTAATTTTGCTTTTTTTTCAAAATTAATGAAGAAATTTTTTACGGTTTTATTATATTTGATTTTTTTACTTAATTTCTTTTTTGCAAAAGCAAATCCCAACAAGGTTCAAATTGGAATTGATTTATTAACATCTGAAAAGATAGATTTAATAAAAAACAAAAAAATAGCAATTCTAACTAATTATTCGGGACGCGACTCAAAAGGAAATCTGAGTGTCGAGGTATTGGCAAATAAACCCAATATTAAGATAAATTTGATACTAACTCCCGAGCACGGTTTTTTTGGAGTTAAATCTGCGGGCGAAAAGGTTGAAGATGATACATTTATGAACATTCCAGTTGTATCGCTTTATGGAAATAACAAAAAAATACCTTACAGATTAGCCAAAGATTTTGATGTAATTTTGGTCGATTTGCAAGATATAGGAGTGCGTGCATATACATTTATCAGCACATTGTATTATGTTTTGCAATCAGCAGTGGAATTGAACAAACCAGTAATAATCCTCGACCGACCTAATCCACTTGGCGGAGTAATCGTCGATGGTTGCTTGTTGGATATGTCATTGAAATCTTACATAGGAATTGCACCAATTCCTTATGTCCACGGTTTAACAATTGGGGAAGTTGCAAATATGATGAATCAGGAAGGGTGGATAAACGAGAAAAACGAAAAAAATTATCGTTGTGAATTGTCTGTAATTGAAATGAAAGGATGGAAACGTTGGATGCAATGGGAGGATACGGGATTGATGTGGTTCCCCACTTCTCCCCACATACCGTCAGTCGATGCAATAAGGGGTGCTGCAATGTTGGGCTGGATTGGCGAATTGTCTTTATTTAGCGTCGGTATTGGCACTAACTTGCCTTTTCAATTTTTTGGATTTCCTGGCTTTAGCGATAGTTTTTTCCGAACCTTTACTAATCTGGAATATAATGGTGTAACATTATTCCAATCTAAATTCTCACCAGCCTATGGAAAATTTGCTGGACAAACTTGTGATGGTTTTTTATTGAAATTCGATAAAAACAACAATTTCACTCCATTTTCGAATGGTATTGATTTGTTATTAAAAATTCGAGAATATTACCCAAAAATGTTCGATATAACAAAATTAGAATCAAACAAAGCCTTAATGTTCCAGAAAGCAACAGGTTCGGCTGAATTATTGGATTTATTTTTTAAAAATGGAAGTGAGATGAAAATCCGACAAGCAAGCACCAAAGGTTTAAAAGAATTCTTAAAATTGAGAGAAAAATATCTGCTGTATTGAAAATTGTAATTATTAATCTATTCTTTATTATCTTACTATAATGATTTTTTTGGTAAATCGCCCCATAGGTGTACGAACTTCAATAAAGTAAACGCCAGTTTGATATTTGGAAACATCTATTTGAGTCTGGTAAGTGCCATATTTAACTTCAGAAAAATTATTGTTTTGCAACAATTCTCCGTTGGACGAGTATAGATTTATTGCAACATCTCCATTGATGGGTATATGGAACTCGATATTTATTTTATCATTTTTATATTCGACCTTTGGTATAAATTCTGAATTGTCAAAAATAATATTACGTTGATTTAATCGGCAATTATCGAGCGTTTGAATTTTAGTGGAATCCAATTCGAATGTAATTTCGCCACCAGAAACAACTCGGATACTATCAATCTTTAACACATTGTTCATTTTGTTGGTCTGAAGCATCAATAATTCCAAATCAAAATCCAAATCTTCTTGCTTTTGGATATTAGACTTAAAATTAACTCGCAGAATGGCGTTATCGATTGACTCTTCTGTAAGCAAAATTTGGTCAATTATATTTTTCCAATTATTATTTTTTGGAATAACATTATCGGGATAAACTTGCATACCATTGTATCGAAGGAAATAATTTAATTCTGTTATACCAGCAGTTGATATATTTAAATTTTTTGTGAAGTGCTTAACTGGAACTTTTATAATATCGCCAACATAACCCGAAACAATGTCTGGTAATTCGAGCGAAACTATTCCGCTCGAAAAATTGGATTGTGTTTTTGCATTCAGTGGTATTTTGAGAAGAATATCGGCACAAGGTTCGGTGTAAATGTACAGCGTGTCCGTATATGTAGTATTTGGTTGCTCACTTTTGAATGATAGTTGAATTGAACCAGACTTGTCGTCATCAATTTTCAATTTGTATTCAGATGACTTAAATTCGGGCTTATTAGTTTGGAAAGTGAAATCCAAAGGAAATGGGGACTTGTTTTTAATATTAATTGTTCGGGTGTATTCTTGTGAATAATCTACATTCCCATAACTAATCGAAATGGGATCGGCTTCTATTTCGGGTTTGACCGACATTCCCGATAGAATCATCTGAATATTGATATTGCAGGGCTCAAAAACAAAATTTATAGTATCATTAAATGCTCCAGGTTGCTTGGCAAGATATTCAAATTCCAAAATATATACATCCGAAACGATTTGGTCAATATCTAAATTAAGTTTGAAATTTTCTAAATTTTTAATT